>PWWP01000055.1 GCA_003562075.1 Gemmatimonadota bacterium | reverse complement strand
TCGTAGCGTCCACCACATTGTTGATCGGGCGAGCCCCAGCAGCTCGTAGCCGGCGCTGGAGCCACGGAGGCGATGGCCCGACCTCCACGTCCCGGAGGACCAACCCCAGGTAAGCGCTGCATCGATCCGGAGACTCGATCCGGACCGTCAACTCCTCCCCTTGGGCCTCCTGCTCTCCGGTGACCCTCTCCAAGGCAGGAAGGAGGTTCTTGGTTGCGCCTGGGATCTCCGGCAACTGAACACTCTTGACGCCCTGGGGAGCCACCTCCCGGGCGATCCCCCGGTGGGAGAGGAGGTCCGGACGATTGGAGGTCACCTCCACATCCATACGGACATCATCCAACCCCAGGGCCTGGGCCAGGGCCTGTCCCGGTTCGAAGTCCCCTTCCAGGAGCAGAATCCCCCCTGCGTCGTCTCCCAACTCCAACTCGGCCTCTGAGCAGAGCATTCCGTGGGAGGTTTCTCCCCTGATCCGAGCCTTGCGAAGTTCCATGCCTCCGGGCAGGGTGCTCCCGACTGGTGCAAAGGGGTAGAGGCCCCCCTCCTGGATCTGGGGTGCACCGCAGACCACCTGGAGGGGATCTCCCTCTCCCGGATCCACCATGCAGAGGCGTAGTCGATCGGCATTGGGGTGCTCCCTGACTTCCAGCACTCGCCCTACGACCAGGCCGTCCATTCCCTCTCCCAGAGCCTCCATGGCCTCCACCGGAAAGCCCAGGGAAGCGAGCTCTTCCGCCAGGGGCCCCGGGGCCAGGGAAAGATCGGGAGCCAAAGTCCGAAGCCAGCGATACGAGACGTTCATGGTGTGGCGAACTGTTTCAGGAAGCGAATGTCGTTGTCGAGATAGAGGCGGAGATCGGGGATCCCGTACTTGAGCATCCCGATCCTTCCTGGCCCCATTCCGAACGCAAACCCGGTATACCGTTCCGAGTCGATTCCAGCGGCATCCAGGACAGCGGGGTCCACCATCCCGGCCCCCATGATCTCGAGCCAGTCGGTTTCGCTCTCCGTGCCGTCCTCATGCCGGATCACCCGTTTCACATCCACCTCCGCCGACGGCTCGGTAAAGGGGAAGAATGAGGGTCTGAAGCGGATTCGGGTACCAGGCCCCCAGTAGAGGCGGGCGAACTCGGCCAATGTGGCCTTCAGGTCCACGAAAGTGATCCCCTCGTCTACCGCCAACCCTTCCAGCTGGGCAAAGCCCGGGGTGTGGGTGGCATCGTAGGAGTCCCGGCGATAGACCATTCCTGGAGCCAGGATCCGAATGGGGGGGTCGTACTGTTCCATCACCCGCACCTGGACGGGCGAGGTATGGCTCCGGAGGAGTTGGCCCCCCTCCAGGTACAGGGTGTCCTGTTCATCCGCCGCCGGATGGTCCAGGGGGGGATTCAGCGCTTCGAAATTGTACCACTCGGTCTCGGCCTCAGGCCCCCGAGCCCGAGTGAAGCCCAGCGTCCGGAAGATGGCCACCAACTCGTCGATGACCTGGGTCACCGGGTGCCGTCCTCCCGCCCAGGGGCGACGGGCCGGAAGGGAAAGATCCAATTCCCCATCCTCCTTCTCTCCCTCTTCGGCCAGCGCCCGTCTTCGATCCTCCAGGGCCCCCTGGAGGCGCTCCTTTACGGTATTGGCTGCGGCACCCACCTGGGGCCGTTCCTCAGGGGCAAGCCCGCCCAGCTTTCGCAAGATCCCCGAGACCCGACCATCCTTCCGGCCCAGGAATGTGATCCGGACCTCTTCAAGTCCGTCTTCGGAAGAGGTTTCCCGGATCTCCTGAAGACCCTCCTCCTGGAGGGTCTGGAGCTTTTCAATGAGTGATGATGCGTCGTCCATGACCGTGGCTTCGGGATGAGTCGAGGGGGGGGTGGGCAGCAGTTTCCGTCCGGATGCGGCCTTAAGCTACACGGGGGCTGGAAGAGGGCAAACCCCGAAGGCAAAACGGAAAACGGGGGCCGAGAGGCTCTCGCCTCTCGCGCCCCCGCAACCCCTCCGCTCCGTCGGTGGGATCAACCCATCCGAGCAGAGCTGATTCAGCTCGCTTGCAAGGCTTCCTTGGCCTGGCTTGCCAGAGCCTCAAAGGCCTGGGGATCCCGAACGGCCAGGTCGGCCAGCGCCTTCCGATCCAGTTCCACGCCGGACCGCTTCAGCCCGTTCATGAAGCGGGAGTAGGACAGCTCGTGCTGCCGAGCAGCGGCGTTGATACGGGTGATCCAGAGCCGTCGGAAGTTCCGCTTCTTCTTCTTCCGATCTCGATAGGCGTGCTCCCACCCCTTCTCCACCGCATCCTTGGCGGTCCGGTAGAGCTTCTTTCGTCCCCCGAAGTAGCCCTTGGCTTCCTTCAGAATCTTCTTCTTCCGGTCCTTCCGGGCCGGTGCACCTTTGGTCCGTGGCATTCGACTCCTCCCTTACGAGCCCGGCAGAAGCCGGTTCATACGCTTCTCATCGGCAGACGACACCAGGGCCGCCTTCCGAAGGTTGCGCTTCCGCTTGCTGGATTTCTTGGTGAGAATGTGGCTGTGATACGCCTTCCTCCGGCGAAGCTTTCCCTTGGCGGTCCGCTTCAGCCGCTTTGCGGCCGCGCGATTGGTCTTCATTTTCGGCATGTCTTGCTCCATCGTTTCCGGCACACAGACACCTGCCCCTCCGTCATCCATGGACGACGGAGGAATGAGGGTGCCGGATGAACTTGTGAGGGCGGTGCCCGACCCCGCGTGCGTCAGCGCCCCTTGAGGGGAGAGAGCATCATGATCATGCTCCGTCCCTCCCGAGTGGGCTGGCTTTCGACCTTTCCCAGATCCGCCACGTCTTCTACTACCCGCTCCAGAACCTCAAGTCCCAGTTCGGGGTGCGAGAGCTGACGACCGCGGAACATCATGGTGACCTTCACCTTGTCTCCGTCTTCCAGGAAGCGGCGAACATGGCGGGTCTTGAATTCATAATCGTGGTCCTCGATCCCCGGACGATACTTCACTTCCTTGACCTGGACCGTGTGCTGCTTCTTCTTGGCCTCTCGGGCCTTGCGAGCTTCCTCGTACTTGTACTTTCCGTAGTCCATGAGACGGCATACGGGAGGCCGTGCCCCAGGCGCTACCTCCACCAGATCCAACCCGGCCTCAGCCGCCCGCTCTTTCGCTTCCTCCAGGGCAACGACACCCAGCTGCTCCCCGTCGGCATCGATGAGTCGGATCGGGCTGATCCGAATCTGGTCATTGACCCGAACCCGTTGATCCTTGATGGCTCCGTTCTCCATTCGGCCGAGGCGCCAGGGCGCCATGAACGAAAAAAGGCCCGGACGCAGGGCCGGGCCGGATACTGGACATCCTCCATGCCCATGAGAGGCGAAGAATGTCAGCAGAATCGGACCCGGCGGCGTCACCATCCCCAGAGGTCAGTACATGAACTGTACTGACCGGCGTTCTTGGTGGATGGGCCGAAAGGTGGAGGGGTCAACCCCTCACTTCCGTGAATGTCAGCTTCTAAGCTACCGGATTTGCTCCGGGGGTCAAGTCATGAGCGTCCTGCTCTTGATCTCGCCCACGACCTGGTCACGGAAATCGGCCCGATCCTGGATCTCCTGCTTCTTGCCGGCCCCCCGCTTCCGAACCGCCACTGTCCCGTCCTGAACCTCCCTCTCTCCGATGACTGCCATGTAGGGGATCTTCCGCATCTCCGCATCCCGAATCCGATAGCTCAAGCTCTCTCGATCGGCCAAGCGAGCCCGGACCCCTGCGCCTTGCAGCTCCTCCACGTAGGCCTGGGCTTCCTTGACCCACTGCTCGGAAATGGGGAGGACCCGGACCTGTTCCGGAGCCAACCACACCGGGAAGGCCCCGGCATAGTGTTCGATCAGGCCCCCGACGAAGCGCTCCATGGAGCCCACCAGGACCCGGTGGAGCATGACGGGACGATGGCGCTCGTTGTCATCTCCGATGTACTCGATCCCGAACCGCTCCGGGAGATTGAAGTCGAGCTGCACGGTGGGACCCTGCCAGCGCCGTCCGATGGCATCGATGAGCTTGAAGTCCAGCTTGGGACCATAGAAAGCTCCCCCGCCCTCATCCACCGTATAGTCCAGTCCTCGAGACTCCAGGACGCCCCGGAGCTGGGCCTCGGCTCGCTCCCAGACCGCAGGGTCTCCCAGCGCCTTCTCGGGCCGGGTGGCCAGCTCGATGGAGTAGGGGTAGCCGAAGGTGGAAAGCATCTCGTCCACCAGGTCCAGCAAAGCCTCGATCTCCGAGGGGACCTGCTCCTCCGTGCAGAAGACATGAGCGTCGTCCTGGGTAAAGCCCCGGACCCGCAGCATCCCGTGGAGAACGCCACTCCGTTCATAGCGGTAGACCGTCCCAAATTCGGCGTAGCGGATGGGTAACTCCCGATACGATCGCTGCTGCGCCTGATAGATGCAGATGTGTCCTGGGCAGTTCATGGGCTTGGCCCGGTAGCGGCGTCCTTCCACCTCCATGGCCCCGAACATGCTCTCCTTGAAGTTCTCCAGATGGCCCGAGATCTGGAAGAGTTCCTCACTCATGACATGGGGTGTGTAGACCAGTTCGTAGCCATGTCTCAGGATCAACTCCCGCTCGTATTCCTCGATCTCGCTTCGGATCACCGAGCCAGCCGGCTTCCACAAGATCAGACCTGAGCCCACCCGCTCGTCCACGGCAAAGAGGTCCAGCTCCCGCCCCAGGACCCGGTGGTCCCGTTTCCTCGCCTCCTCGAGCCGTTCCAGGTGAGCCTTCAGCTCCTTTTCCTTGAAGAAGGCCGTTCCGTAGATCCGCTGGAGCATCTGCCGCCGTTCATCCCCCCGCCAGTAGGCCCCAGCCGTGGAAAGCAGTTTGAATGCGGTCAGGTGCCCGGTGGAAGGGAGGTGAGGTCCTCGGCAGAGGTCCAGGAAGGGCCCGTCCCGGTAGACGGTGATCACCTCTTCGTCATCGAATTCCTCCAGGCGCTCCAACTTCAGGGGGTCATCGTGGAAGAGCTCCCGGGCCTCCTCTTTCGTCACCTCCTGACGCTCGAAGGGGTAGTCGGCCTCGATGACCTCCTGCATGGCGGTTTCAAAGCTCTCCAACTCCTCGGGGGTGAAGGCCTCCTCCACGCCGAAGTCGTAGTAGAAGCCTTCATCAATGGGAGGACCAAAGCCGATCTCAGCCTGGGGACGATGCTTCCGGACGGCCGTTGCCAGGACGTGGGCCGCCGAATGGCGAAGGAGCTCCAGTGCTTCCGGGTCCCGGCTCGTGATGAGCCGGATGGCGACCTCCCCTTCCAGCGGTCGATGGAGATCCACCAGTTCCCCGTCCACCTCGGCAGCCAGCGCCGCCTTGGCCAGCCCGGGACCAATCTCCCGTGCCACGTCATACCCGGAGGATCCTTCGGGGAGGGTGAGAACCTTTCCATCGGGGAGGGTCGCCTGGAGAGAACGGGCCATCGGTCGGGTCGGGAAGTGGGGTGAATGAGAAATGGCGGGCCGGTCCTCCCGCAGGAGGGACCGGTGCGCACCTGGTTGGACCAGGGGCCGGAGATTAATGGAGGAGACTGGAGAGGGTCAACGCCCTCCGTCCTGCCGCCCACCCCTGAAACGACCGAGGCCCGACCCCCGTGAAGGAGGCCGGGCCTGGCCGGGCTTGTCGCCGTTGGGTGATGCCCCGAAGGACATCGTGGACGGCTGGCTCAGTACATTCCGCCCATACCGCCCATGCCACCCATTCCGCCGGCACCGCCAGCACCGCCGTCATCATCTTCTTCCGGATGCTCCACCACCACGCACTCAGTGGTGAGGAGAAGCCCGGCGATGGAGGCTGCGTTCTGCAGCGCGGTCCGCACCACCTTGGTGGGATCGATGACACCGGCCTCTACCAGATCCTCGTACACCTCGGTAGCGGCGTTGAATCCGAAGTTGGTGTCTTCGTTTTCGCGGATCTTGGAGACCACGATGGAGCCTTCCACACCGGCATTGTCAGCGATCTGCCGGATGGGCGCCTCCAGGGCCCGCTGGAGGATCTCCACACCGATCTGCTCAGCCTGCTTCTCCAGCTTGAACTGGGACAGGGCCGTCTGGGCACGGAGGAGGGCCACTCCACCGCCAGGAAAGATCCCCTCTTCCACCGCGGCGCGAGTGGCGTGGAGAGCGTCCTCCACACGAGCCTTCTTTTCCTTCATGGCCGTCTCGGTGGCGGCTCCCACGTTGATGACAGCCACACCACCGGCCAGCTTGGCCAGCCGCTCCTGCAGCTTTTCCTGATCGTAATCGGAGGTGGACTGGTCGATGGCGGCACGGATCTCAGCAACCCGCCCCTTGATCTTGTCGTCGTCACCGGAACCGTCCACGATGGTGGTGTTGTCCTTGTCCACCACGATTCGCTTCGCCTCACCCAGGTCGGAGGCGACGGCGTTCTCCAGCTTGAAGCCCATCTCCTCGGAGATGACCTGACCGCCTGTGAGAACGGCGATGTCCTGGAGCATGGCCTTCCGGCGATCACCGAACCCGGGGGCCTTCACGGCACAGACCTTGAGGGTGCCACGGAGCTTGTTCACCACCAGAGTGGCCAGCGCCTCGCCCTCGATGTCCTCGGAGATGATCATGAGGGGACGACCCATCTGGGCCACCTTCTCCAGGATGGGGAGAAGGTCCTTCATGTTCGAGATCTTCTTGTCGTGGATGAGGATCATGGGATCCTCGAGGATCGCCTCCATCCGCTCGGGATCGGTGACGAAGTAGGGCGAGAGGTAGCCCCGGTCGAACTGCATTCCCTCCACGGTGTCCAGAGTCGTCTCCAGACCCTTGGCTTCCTCTACCGTGATGACGCCGTCCTTGCCCACCTTTTCCATGGCGTCGGCGATGAGCTCGCCGATCTCCGCGTCGGAGTTGGCAGAGATGGTCCCGACCTGGGCGATCTCCTTCTTCCCCTTGGTCTCCATGGAATAGTCACGGAGCTGGGCGACCACCTGCCCAACGGCGGCTTCGATGCCCCGCTTGATGGCCATGGGGTCGCTCCCGGCGGTGACGTTCTTGAGCCCCTCGGAGAAGATGGCCTGGGCCAGCACCGTGGCGGTGGTGGTCCCGTCTCCGGCGTTGTCGGAGGTCTTGGTGGCCACCTCCTTCACCATCTGGGCCCCCATGTTCTCGACGGGGTCCTCGAGTTCGATCTCCTTGGCCACCGACACACCGTCCTTCGTGACGGTGGGGGCGCCAAACTTCCGGTCCAGAACCACGTTCCGGCCCTTGGGCCCCAGGGTGACCTTCACGGCCCGGCTGAGCTTGTCCACTCCGGACTTGAGCTTGGCCCGGGCTTCGGTATCAAATTTCAGATCCTTCGCTGCCATCGTCGTGCTCCTTCGATGGAATGATCGATCGTGTTTCGCTTCAGAGTCTTGCGTGGCTCCCTGTCCCTCAGGGCCAGGAGGCCGTCAGGCGTCAGGAGTTGATGACGGCCAGAATATCCGACTCGCGGAGGATGAGGTACTCCTCACCGTCCACAGTCACCTCGGTGCCCGAGTACTTCCCGTAGAGGACGGTAGCGCCCTCCTTCACATCGGGAGCGAGCCGCTCGCCCTGGTCCGAAAGTTTCCCAGGTCCGACGGCGATAACCGTCCCCTGCTGGGGCTTCTCTTTGGCGGTATCCGGAATGTACAGGCCGCCCTTGGTCTGCTCGGCCTCTTCCAGAGCCTGAACTACGACCCGATCGGCCAGCGGCTGAATCTTCTTGCTGGTCTTTGTTGCCATTGTCTCTCCTCCGCGTTTCACGGTGAGGGTGAGAGGGAACATACGTGTTAGCACTCGTCTTCGGTGAGTGCTAACAACCCAGTCCGAAATGTAGAACTCTGGGCCTCCGTGTCAACGGGTAGACCCCTGCAGGAACACCCCTTCAACGAACGAAGAGGTGTAAAGCATTAAACTATTGTGAAGGAGAAATTTAGCGCACCGTGGGGCGTTGGCCTTCCGAGAAAACGGAGAGCCCTACGGGGAGGGTCACCCTGGGCCGGGGGCGCCCTTGCCGGGGGTACTCACCACCAGGTCCTCCATCCGTCGAACGCCGTCCAGACCTACAATGGCATGGACAACCTCGTCGGCCAGGGTCGCAGGGAACCAGAACCCCAGCTCACCCAGATCCTGGAAGGCCTGGCGGGCCTCACCGTAGGCCAGCTCCAACACCTGCCGGGCCGAGGTGCGGAAATCCCTCTCCACGGTGCCGGCCGTCAGGGGATCGCCGTTCAGGAACCCTTCCAGGCGGGTCTTCTCTTCGGACGTTCCATGATGATGGATCTGGGCGACCAGGAGATTGTGGCTCCGCCGACCCAGGTCAAACTCGAAGTCCGTCAGGTCATCCACAATCTGAAAAGCCGTTCCCAGGCGGGCCACTGCCGGCTCCGCCCCCTGAATACGCTTCAGGATCTCTCCTTCCTCCAGGATGGAGGGGGGTACGAAGGAGAGGGCGAAGAGCGCCCCGCCTCGGACCCGATGGACCTTCTCGATCATGGCCTCAGGAGTGGGGATCTCGTCCACCCCACCTTCCTCCGACCCCTCCAAGCGACCGATCCGGGCCATGAGGTCCAGAAGGCCCCTGAGGATGGCGTCCCGGCCTTGGGGATCCAGTTCACCGACCTCCACGCCCCGATCCAGGCTTCGGCGGATCAGGCGCTCGAAGCACATGAGCTGAAGGATGGAGAGAAAACGGCTTCCCTTCCCTGCATCCAGGGGAAGAAGGCTCTTGGCCTGCTCATCGAAGAGATTGTCGGCGGCCGTGATGGTCCCTTTCACGCAGAAGTTCAGCTCAGCGTAGCGATTCAGCCGCTCCTCCGGCACCCCAAGGGATTCGAAGAGAGATCGGAAGAGGATCAGAAAGAAGTACTCCTGGAGGAATGGCAGGGCCTCGGCCGAATCCACCTGATCCTGGGCGGGAATCATGGCCGGGGTGTCCAGGAAGGACGGATCGAGGATCTCCGTCAGATCGCCGTGAACCGTTCGGACCGCATGGGCCTGAGCGGCGATGGCAGGAGCAAGGCGTCGCCAGATGCCCTCTTCTTGAAGTAGAAGAACTGCGGATTCGGATCGAAAAACAGGCGAAAGCGTCATGTGCTGGCGTTCAGTGGGGTCGGATTCAGATGACTGGGTGTGGGGATCCGGCGATCCCCGAATCTATGGTCCCTTACCGGGTCTCCGCTACGCCCTCCGGCCCCTGGCCTTCTCCAGCCAGAACCCGGCCGGCAAACTCCAGGCCCAGAAGCGTCAGGTGAGGATGGATCTCTTCTACGGTGCGGGTGTGGGGAGAGAGGACCGAGGCCCATCCTCCGGTCGAGACAACGAATGCGTCCGGACGACCCCACTCCGTCTTGATCCGCTCCACGATCCCGTCCACCGCCTCGACGGCGCCGTAGAAGATCCCGGACTGCAGGCAGGTCTCCGTCCGCCTCCCAATCACCTTCTCCGGTGGACGGAGCTCGACCCGGGGAAGCTTGGCCGTGTGTCCCTTCAGCCACTCCTGCCCGGCCTGCAGACCGGGCGCGATGACACCACCCAGGAAGACGCCGTCTCCGGTGATGCAGTCGTAGGTGGTAGCCGTTCCCATGTCTACCACGATGGTATCCCGGGCAAACAAGCGGGCTGCAGCCAGGGTGTTCACGATCCGATCGGCCCCCACCGTTCGAGGTTCATCCACCTCCAGCCGGATGGGCAACCCGGCCTCCGAATCCACGATGTGGAGCTCCTCGATCCCCAAACCTCCAAGGGCCTCTTCCAGGAGCTTTGTCTCAGCGGGAACCACCGACCCGATGACCGCCCGATTCAGCGCCTCCGGATCCAGCTCTCGTTCCTGAAGGAAGGCACGGATCAGGAGCCGAAGTTCATGATGGGTCCGAGGAACGGCGGTGGAGTAGCGCCAGGACCCTTCTACCTCCGTGGCGCCAGGCCTGAACACACCCAGGACGGCCTCCGTATTTCCCACATCGATGACCAGATTCATACCTCTCCCTTCATCTTGCCTGCCTCTTCCTGTGTAGCCGGCCCAGCCACACCCAAGGGTGGAAGCCGGATACTGCCTCCATGAACGCCTCTGACTTTTCCATCTTCGTCTTCCAGTTTGAGACTGCCATCTGGACCGACGCCTCTGGCCCATCCTCGAGAACCGTCATCCAGCTCGATGAGCCGATCTGCCAGAATATCCCGTTCCTGCCACGCCCTCTGGATGAAGGGAGTGAGGGGGTGCTCCGGGGGATCGGCCCACCTGCGCAGTTGGGCCAGGAGGTGCCGAGCTACCGCCATGGTGTCCACGCGGGCCCCAGTCAAATCCTTCAGAACGGTGGCTTGCACCGGAGGGTTCCACTTGGGATCTGAAGATGGACGGAGATTGACTCCGAATCCAGCAACGATCCGCTCAGCGCCCTGGACCCTGGGCACCTCACACAGGACGCCGGCCACCTTCCCCCAATCGCCCACCACCGGAGCATCCGGAAGGGGATCCAACGTCGTGCCCTGAATGGCTCCGGCCATCCCTTTCCTTCGGTCTCCCCGCATTCCCCCGGACTCACTCCGGGGCAGGAAGAGGTCATTGGGCCACTTGAGACCGACCTGGTGACCGCACAACTCCTCCAGGGCCAGGGCCAGACAGACGCCGGCCAGGATGGAGGTGCTCCCCGCCGGCCCCTGCTTCGGCGCAGGAAGGAGGACGGAGATCCAGAGCCCAGCGTCCCGCCCCGACACCCAGTGCTTTCCATTCCGGCCCCTTCCACGGCTCTGTTCACGGGCCATGACCACCGAAAAAGGAGCGGCGCCCTGGGCGGCCCACTCCCGACAGCGGTCGTTCGTGGACGGGAGGACGTCGTGGACTTCCAGTGCCTGAGCTCCTTCCAGACTCACAGATCCAGTCCCTGGAAAAGAAGAGACACATCGGCGCTGGGCGCCGAATGGGTCAGGGCCCCCACCGAGATCAGATCCACCCCAGTGGCCGCCACCTGGGCCACCCGATCCAGGGTCATGTTTCCGGAAGCCTCCAGCTCCGGCCTGGGCTCGTCCCACCCCTGAACCAGATCCACGATCGAGGCCAACTCATCCACCGTCATATTGTCCAGGAGAAGTCGGTGAACCCCACTTCCCTCCAGGGGCTCGATCTGCCCTGGCCGGTCCACCTCCACCTCCACCGCCAGACCCTCGTCGTTCTCCCTCATGACGGCATCCACTGCCGTCCGTATGCCGCCGGCAGCAGCGATGTGATTCTCCTTGATGAGAATCATGTCGAAGAGGCCCATGCGGTGGTTCACTCCGCCCCCCGCTCGAACCGCTCGCTTTTCCAGACCCCGGAGCCCCGGCGTCGTCTTTCGGGTGTCGGTGATGGCCACCCCCGTTCCGTCCACCGCATCCACGAACCGCCGTGTCAGAGTGGCGATCCCCGAGAGGTGACCCAGAAAGTTCAGAGCCGTCCGCTCACCGGTCAGGATGGCCCGGGCCGGCCCTTCCACAGCCAGAACCAGTTCCCCCTGCCCCAAACTCGCCCCATCGGGCTGGAGTGATCGGACCTCCACCAGGGGCGACACCTGCCGCATGACCTCGATGAAGATCTCTCCCCCCGCTACGACCAGGGGCGCCTTGGCAACCACGCGAGCCTGGGTCTTGAGCCCCGGGGGAACCGTCCAGAGCGTGGTCCGGTCCCCGTCACCCACGTCCTCTTCCAGGGCCCGGGCGACCAAGGCCTGCAGATCAACGAACGGCTCCTGCCTATGGCTTGTCATCACGGACCCTCCGGAGAGGTCACGGGATGGGAATCTCCGGGATCCACCCGGGCTTCCACTCGGGGACGAGCTTCCAGTACGTCCCGATAGAATCTCTCGTACACGGGGACCACACCATCTGCCGAGAACCGCTCCACGGCAACTGCCCGGCCGGCCCTGCTCATCTCCTCCCAACGGCCGTCGTCGCCAAGGATGGACAGGGCAGCTTCGCCCATGCCATCAGTATCGCCCAGATCGGCCAGGATGCCCGTTTCACCATCCACGACCACCTCGGGAATCCCACCCACCCGGGTGGCCACCACCGGCGAGCCACAGGCCATGGCCTCCAACGCAGCCAAACCGAACGACTCGGATTCAGAGGTGAGAAGAAAGAGGTCCGAGCAGGCCAGCAACTCTTCCACGGAACTGTGCTTCCCGAGGAAGACCACATCCTCCTCCACCCCCAGCTCTTCAGCCCGCTGCTGGGCTCTGGGCCGGTCAGGCCCGTCCCCCACGAAGATGAGGCGGGCCGGCATCTCCTCCTGGATCCGGGCGAAGACCCGGACCACGTCCTCGACCCGCTTGACTGGCCGGAAATTGGAGATGTGCATGATGATCTTCTGTCCATCCGGAGCCAGCGTGGCCCGGTGGCAGGGCTCCCGGTCCCGGCGGTAGCGCTCCGTGTCGATGAAGTTGGGAATGACCTGAATCCGCCCCTCTTCGATGCCGAAGCTTCGCTCCGTCTCCTCCCTGAGAAAGCGGGACACAGCCGTGAGGCCGTGGGAGTGCTGGATGGAGAAACGGGTAATTGTGTGGAAGGAGGGATGCTGACCCGTCAGGGTGATGTCGGTCCCGTGGAGGGTCGTGATGATCCGAGGTCCTGCTTGCCCATTTCTCATCTGACTCGCCAGCCACGCCGAGGTGGCGTGGGGGATGGCGTAGTGAGCGTGGATCAGATCCAGGTCGTAGTGACTGGCCACCTCATGGAGGGTGACGGCCAAGGCCAAGGCATAGTGCGGGTGTTCGAAGAGGGGATACTGGTCCATCTCCACCTCGTGGAAGTACACCCGCTCCCGGAACCGGTCGAGCCGGAACGGCTGAGCATAGGAGATGAAATGGATTTCGTGACCCCGCTCGGCCAATTCCAGGCCCAGTTCGGTGGCCACGGCCCCGGAGCCCCCGTATGTAGGGTGACAGCTGATGGCGATCTTCACGTCTGGCTTCGTCCTCCTCTCCGTCCTCGTCGTCGTCTCGCCGACCCGCTGGAGTCGGGCCCAGAGCACCCGGGGGCCACTACCCCTCCACCTCTGGCCCGATCCGCTCCCACCACTCCACCACCCGGGCAACCTGTTCCTCCAGGGAAAGTGTGGCGTCCAGGTGATGGACCCATCGTTCTGGTAGCTGGTGCCGAAACCAGGTGATCTGCCGGCGGGCATACCTGCGAGTGGCCCGCTGCACCGCCAGCACCGCCTCCTCTACAGAGAGCTCCCCGGCAAGGACCTTGGCCGCTTCCCGATATCCGGTAGCGGTCATCCCTGGATCCTGGGGCGTGAACCCCGCCGTAAGAAGACGCTCGACCTCCTGCAGGAGACCTGAGCGAAACATCTCCTCCGCTCGTTCATTGATCCGCCGGTAGAGGAGATCCCGGGGAAGCTCCAGGCGGACCACGGCCAACGGCACGGGTTCGTCTTGCGGCGGCGCGTTCCGGTGCCACCAGGAAAGGGGGCGCCCCGTCAGGAGTGCTACCTCCAATGTTCGGATCATCCGCTGACGCCCACCTTCCTGGGCCAGGAGACTCCGATCGGGGTCCAGTTCGTCGAGCCAGGCTTCCAGCTCCTCCCTGGGTCGTTCCCCCAACCAGCGCTCCAGAGCCCGCCTCCGCCCCCGGTCCATGGGGGGTTCCCTGAAAACCGGATGCGTCAGGGCTCGCAGGTAGAAGCCCGTGCCACCCACCAGGATGGGCGTTCGGCCCCGCATACGGATCTCCTTCATGGTCTCACGGGCCATGGCGGCCCAGGCGGCGGCCGAGTACCGGACCGAGGGGTCCACCACGTCCAGGCCCCAGTGGGGCACTTCTCCCCGGGCCTGGGGGGAGGCCTTGTCCGTCCCGATGTCCATCCCCTGGTAGACCTGCCGGGAGTCCATGGAGATGATCTCACCGTTGCACTGCCTCGCCACCGGGATGGAGAGGGCCGTCTTCCCCGAGCTCGTGGGGCCGGTAATGACCAGGGCTTCCGGAGACGTGGTCACCGTCCGAACTTCCGCTCCAGCTCCGCCCGGGACAGACGGACGGTGGTGGGGCGACCATGGACATCGTGGAAGGGAAGCCGAGTAGCGAAGAGCTGATCGAACAGCTCCTGCATCTCGCTGGGTTCCAGGGCCTGTCCTGCCTTGATTGCCGACTTGCACGCAAAGCTCATGGCCACCCGCTCGTGCTGGTTCCGGGCCGAGCGAACCAGTTCCGACCCATGGGTGAGCTCATCCACCATCTCCCGGAAGGATCGCTCGGCATCGAAGTGGGGATGGGGATCCGGAACCGCATGGACGATGACCGTGTCACCACCGAACCCCTCCACCTCGAAACCAGCCTGGTTCAGGAGTCCCTTCAGGTCCTCCACCAACTCATACTCGGCTGGGGTGAGGCGGATCGTCATGGGAAAGAGAAGGCGCTGACTTTCCACCCCTTCGCCGTCGAAACGGGCCATGATCCGTTCGAAGAGGATGCGTTCGTGAGCCGCGTGCTGATCGATGAGGAGGAGCCCATCCCGGACCTCGGCCAGGATCCAGGACCGATGGATCTGCCAGAGGCGAGGCCGCTCCAGCACCGGGAGCTCGTCCTCATGGGCCGAGGACGCTGCGTCCCCATCCCATTCGTCCCCTACTCCCCCTTCTCCATCCCCCATCTCCGGGAGGAAGAGGGCCATCTGGTCCTCGGACGGCCCGGCGGAAGGGGCCGGGGGCGGGTTCGAGCGTTCCCGGACGGCACCCGGCTCGCCAACCCCCTTTCCGCTCGTATCCGGTCCCGGGCCAGGAGTCTCCGCCTCCTCCCGGGACTCGCCTGTCCGAGGGATCTCCATTGTGGCGGCGCTCTCCAGCCCCTCCAGTGCACTCCGCACTCCCTCCTCCACCAGGGCTTCCACAGCGTTCCGATGCCGGAAGCGGACCTCAGCCTTGGTGGGGTGGACGTTCACGTCCACCGCGTCGGCACCTACCTCCAGAAAGAGAACCACCCAGGGTCGATGATCCGGCGCGATGGTCGTCCGATACCCTCGATCCACAGCCCGCAGGAGGGCCGCTTCCCGGAAGGGCCGACCGCCGACGAAGAGGGCGGTTCGGCGGAAGCCGGCCCGCACTGCGTCGGGGCGCTGGACGAATCCAAGGAGGGACATTCCCTCCCGTGACACCTGGACGTGGATCATCTGGGCCGCCACTTCCGGCCCCCAGAGTTCACCGACCCGCTCCAGGGGATCGGAGGTTCCGGCCAGCTCCATGAGGGCCTTGTCTCCGGACCGGAGGGTGATGGCCACCGCCGGGTTGGCCAGGGCCAGAGGAGCCAGGCTCTCGCTCACAGCCCGGGTCTCAGCCGCCGGTGATTGGAGAAAGCGAGCCCGGGCCGGCGCGTTGAAGAAGAGGCCTTCCACCGTCACCGTAGAGCCAGGAGTCCTGGCCGTGTCCTCGACCCCCGTGATCCGTCCACCCTTCACCCGGATCCGGGTCCCCACCTCGTCAGCTTGCCTGCGGGTCTCCAGGGTCAGCCGGGAGACTGAAGCAATGGAGGGAAGAGCCTCTCCCCTGAAGCCAAAGGTGCCCACGCCTCGAAGATCGTCTGCTGAATGAATCTTGGAGGTTGCATGCCGATCCAGAGAGAGGAGGGCATCCTCCCGGCTCATTCCACCACCGTCGTCGGCCACCCGGATTCGCCGCTTTCCCCCTCCTTCGATCTCCACCTCCACCCGGCCCGCATCTGCGTCCAGGGCGTTCTCCACCAACTCCTTCACCACCGAAGCAGGGCGCTCCACAACCTCACCGGCTGCGATCTGGTTGGCGACAGCGTCGGGAAGGATCCGGATCGTACGGGGCATGGCGACAGGGACAGGGGTGAAACTTACCTGGGAAGAAACCGACTCGGATCAGTGGGAAAGGCGAAAGAAGCGGCGGGCGGTCCGGGTCGTCTCGGCTTCCACCACCGAAGGCGATTCTGACCGGAGCTCAGCGACCCGGTCTCGGATGAAGGGCACGTAGCCCGGCTCGTTCCTCCGTCCGCGGTGGGGAACGGGCGCCATGTAGGGCCCATCGGTCTCCAGCATGTACCGGTCCGACGGCACTGCCCGGACGGCCTCCACCCCCTGGAAGGAGGAAAATGTGACCAGCCCGGTGAAGGAGACCAGCCACCCTGCCTCCAGGGCCGTCTCCATGAGATCCAGATCTCCTGGGAAGCAGTGGAGGACACCTTCCACCCCTGACTCTCCTGCTTCCCGGACGTAGCCCGCCATCTCGTCCTCTGCATCCCGGCAGTGGACCACCACAGGCAGTCCAGTCCGAGCGGCCACGTCCAGGTGGGTCTGGAAGACCCGGTACTGGTCCCGGGGAGAGGCGAGGTCGTAGTAGAAATCCAACCCGCATTCACCCACTGCCACCGGTGCGGGCGTCTGGCTCAACTCCTCCAGAAGGCGAGTCTCCAGATCTCCGGGCGCGGAGCCGGCGTGATGGGGATGAACCCCTGCCGTCCGATAGAGACCGCCCTTCGAGGGCGCCTCCTTCTCATCTTCATCCTCCGGATCCAGCTCCGTGTTCTGGCTCACCTCTTCCTGCAACTGTCGGATCCTGGCGGCATCGCCCAGATCGGAGGCCACAGCCACGGTGACTCCCACCCCTGCGGCCCGGGCCCGTGAGAGGACCTCCCCCACATCGCCCTCATAGCGCTCGTGGGTCAAGTGGCAGTGGGTATCGATGAGCATGGGTATCGGTGGCCAGCGGATGGATCATATGAAGACGGGGCTCCGGCGTTCGGCCGGGGCCCCGTCCAGCGCGGAAGAGCCTGGTAAAGCGGAGCTATCACCCCCCTTTTCGCTCTCCCATGGGATGGCTCCCGGGTCAGACCGGGATGGCCTCCTTCTTCTTCTTTCGGCGAGACCGCTGCTTCTTCCGACGCTCGGCCTCTTCCTTCGTCCCCCATCTGTTCTGGATCTCAAGGAGAGCCGGAGAGGCCACGAAGATGGAAGAATAGGTTCCGATGATGACCCCCAGGATCAGCACGATAGTGAAATCGCGGATCACGGCCCCTCCCAGGATCAGGAGGGAGAGGAGGACCGCCAGGGTGGTCCCGGATGTGAGAACCGTCCGGGGCAGAACCTCGTTGATGGAGCGATTGATGAGCGTCAGCGGGTCCTCTCGCCGACCTCCCTTCTTCATGAGATTCTCCCGAATCCGGTCAAACACCACGATGGTGTCGTTCAGGGAGTAACCGATGATGGTCAGAACAGCAGCCACCGTGGGCAGGGAGATCTCGATCCGGAAGAGGGCCAGGAACCCCAGGGTCAGCATGATGTCATGGACCGTGGCGACGACCGAGGCCACTCCAAACCGGAACTCGAAACGGATGGCCAGATAGATGAGGGTCGCAAAGAAGGACAGCAGGATGGCCAGCAGGGCCTGCTGCTGGAGCTCGGCCCCAATGGTGGGTCCCACGAACTCGGTCTGAAGCACCTCGAATTCGCTGATGGCAGGACTCGCGGCAATCTGATCCCGAATCCGATTGGCCATCTCCTCCGAGCCGACCCCCTCTTCGATGGGAGCCCGGATCGTGAACTCGTTCTCGGCGCCGAACCGGCTGATGGGCGGAGCCTCGGGTCCACCCAGAGCCTCACGAAGGTCCGCCTCCACCACCCCTTCCGGCAACTCCACTACGATCCGGGTTCCCCCGGTGAAGTCCACTCCGTAGCTCTGCCAGTTTCCGATGGCGATGACATTCCACACCATGGCCAGAACCCCCAGGGATAGGACCACCCCGGACACCCAATAGGCCTTCTTCCTCCACTGGAGGAAGGTGAATTTCGCGTTTCTGAAGATCCAGAATTGCATGTGCCGACGACCTCAGATGCTCAGCGTGTCCTGGGCCTTCTTTCCTCGCAGATACACGAGGTAGAGGGTCCGGGTCACATAGAGCGCGGTGAAGAAGGAAGCGATGATCCCGATGGAGAGGGTCACGGCGAAGCCCCGCACCGGTCCCGTCCCGAACTGGAAGAGGATCAACGCCGTGATGAGAGTGGTGATGTTGGCGTCAACGATGGCCGACAGGGCGTGCCCGAAACCTTCGTCCACCGCCGTCCGCACGGCCCGTCCTTCAGCCACCTCCTCTCGTATTCGTTCGAAGATGAGGACGTTGGCATCCACCGCCATCCCGATGGAGAGGATGAGTCCGGCGATCCCCGGCAGGGTGAGGGTGGCGTTCAACGCCGCCAGCCCCCCCAGGACCAGAGCTACATAGACACTCAGGGCCAGCACGGCCAGAACCCCGGTGAACCGGTAGTAGACGATCATGATGACCACCACCAGGAGGAGGCCGATGAGCCCGGCCATCATCCCCTGGTCGATGGAGTCCTGACCCAGCGACGGCCCCACCGTCCGCTCCTCCATGATCCGGAGGGGCGCAGGGAGGGCACCAGCCCGGAGGACCAGGGCCAGGTCCCGGGCCTCCTCCATGTCCTGCTGACCCAACTCGATCTGTCCTCTGGCACCGATCCGGGATCGGACGACGGGAGCGCTCACGACCTCATCATCCAGGAGGATGGCGATCCGGTCTCCGATGTGGCGCCCGGTCACGTCACCAAAGAGACGTCCACCAGCCCGGGAGAGCTGAAACTGGACGATGGCCTGGTTGAACTGCTGGTCCCGGGTAGCGTTGGCATCCTCCAACATCTCACCCGTGATGAACGGTTGCCGCTCAAGGACGTAGATCTGGCGGTAGACCTGCCCGCCCAGCGCCACCGGCTCCCAGTGGAACTGGAGGGACACGTCGCGGGGCAGTACAGCCTGGACCTCAGGGAGCTCCAGGAACATACGAGCCAGTTGGAAATCCTCGTTGGGGATGAGGAACTCCCCGTCGCCATCGCTGGAGAGGAGGAGGGAAGTAAAGGGGCGCAGCGCCAGCTCCTCGGCAGCCAGGTCCGCTTCTTCCTCCAGCTCGTCCAGGGCAGCCTGGGCTTCCTCATCCGCCTCCTGGAGCTCTTCCTCGGTCAGAACCGGCTCGTCGTCCGGATCCGCTTCAACCTGGGGGTCCTCACCAGGCTCGGAGCGGAAGAGGATGTCCTCCACCTCGTCAGTGGGCTCGTCGGTGGCCACGGCACGGCCCAGGGCACGGAGGGAGTCGGCCCCCAGGGTGGCGACGATCGCTCGATCGATCCGACCCAGGGCGGCCTCCACAGCCGACGTGGAGCGAACCAGCTTCCACTCCAGCATGGCGGTCTGGCCCACCAGCTCCCGGGCTCGCTCCTCGTCGTCGATCCCGGCCAGCTCCACGATGAGGCGGTCCTGGCCCACCTTCTGGACGATGGGCTCCTCCACACCGAGTTCGTCGATCCGGTTCCGGATGATCCGCTCGGACCGGTCGATGGCGTCGGAGCGAGCCTCCAGGGACATGGCCCCATCAGGATCGTCCACTTCCAGGACCAGGTGCATGCCGCCCTGGAGATCCAGCCCCAGCTTCACAACGGAGCCGGTCTGCTGATAGTTGGAATACAGGTACCATCCTGAAAAGCCGACGATGGCCAGAATCAGGACGATCCGTACTCGGATGGAGGAGAACATGGATGGTGTGGGTACAGGTGATCAGAACCGGAGTTGACGATCTCCGATGAAGGAAACCGCTCAAGCCTCTTATACTCGCAGACCCCTCCGGGGGTGTCAATCGACAGGATGGGGAAGCCTGATAGCTCTTCCGTCCCCCGGGCAAGCCCTCTCCAATCTTCAAGGCCAGGCTGAGCGGGTCACTGTACCATCCCGTGCCGAGCCGTCTCCCGGCCCAGAGGCGTCAACTCCAACCCATCGCCTTCCTTCCGTCGAACCAGCCCTTCCCGTTCAGCCCGCCGAACAACCTTCCGGGCAAAATCAGGCGACCACCGAAGATGCTCCTGCAGGTGTCCCCGCCGGTTCTCCACCGCAGCCGCCGGGCTCCCTTCGTGGTTCAGGAGATGGACCGTGAGCATGATGGAGGCGAAGGACAGGCGCTGTCTGGCCCGACGCCTGACGCCTGCCACCAGCCCCTGGTCCGGAGCCAGGAGGAAGACCATGAGGAAGATGACACCGGCCATCCCCGCCATGGAGCCGGCAATGGACGCGTCAATAAGCCGGGCCACCCAGAAACCGCCGATGGCCGCCGCCGCCGCCACGACCGCGCTCAGCACAACCATGAGGGGAAGCCTGTCCGTGAGGAGCCATGCAGCGGCCGGGGGGGCGATCATCAGGGCCACCACCAGGATGGAGCCCACAGCATCGAAGGCTCCCACCGCCGTCACCGAGACCAGCGTCATGAACCCATAGTGAATCAGTCCCGGAGAGAACCCCAGGGCGGCAGCCAGCCCGGCGTCGAAGGTGGACACCTTGAGTTCCTTGAAGAAAGCCACAACGGCCAGGAGGTTGAGGACGAGAATCCCACTCATGAGCCAGAGGCTCCGGGGACCCAGGTCCCGGCCGGCCACTTCCCACCGCCGGAAGGGTGAGAAGGCGATTTCTCCCAGGAGCACGGCGTCCACGTCCAGGTGGACGTTCCCGGCATACCGGGCAATCAGGAGGACCGCCATGGAGAAGAGGGCCGGAAAGACCAGGGCGATGGCCGCATCCTCCTTCACTCGTCCCGTGCGATGCAGAGTCTCCACCAAGGCTACAGTCAGGACCCCTGTGGCCGTGGCCGCCAGGACCAGGAAGGGGTGAGCCAGATCCTGGACCCAGAAGAAGGCCAGGACGATCCCCAGGAGGATGGAGTGGGAGATCGCATCGCTCATGAGGGCCACCCGCCTCAGGACGAGGAAGACCCCGGGAAGAGCGCAGGCCACGGCCACGACCAGGGCCAGAAGCTGGATCTCCAGGTCCAGACTGCTCATGACCCAGCCCCCTCCCCCACTTCCTCCTCCAGTACCCCGGTGCGGAGAAGGTCATGGGCTCGGTCCAGACCGGTATCGGTCAGCGCCCACTCTCCCTGGGAGACTTCCCGGGCCCAGCCCCTCCGTTCCAGGTGGACAAGACTCTTCCGGATTCCCGTATCGCCCCGGGTCATGACCTCCAGAACGGAGACGGCATGGGGCCGCCCCACGGGGTCCGGGTGCTCCTTTGCCAGGGCGTAGAGGTGGGCCAGGACTGCATCCGAACGAACCCGCCTCCGTACCTTGAGTCTGCGGAACGCTCCTGCCAGGAGACCTCGCTCGGGAGCCACTGCCAGTGAAAGCGCCACCAGCGCAGAAGCGACCAGGACGATGATGGGGCCGGTGGGGATCCCATCTCCCGTGGCACTCACCACTGCTCCACCGACGCCGGCCAGGGCACCGAGACCACCGGCGAGGATCACCATGATGGAGAGAGAATCGGTCCACTGTCGCGCCGCCGCCGCCGGAGCCACGACCATGGCGCTCATGAGGACCACCCCCACCGTCTGAAGCCCCAGAACGATTCCCACCACGAGGAGGGTCGTGAGGAGCACGTCCACCCGTGTCATGGCGAATCCCATGGAGTGGCCGAATTCCGGATCGAAGGAAAGGAGTTTGAACTCTTTCCAGAAGAGGGCCAGGAGGAGGAGCGCTATCCCCCCTACCCCGGCGATCAGGATGACGTCCCGGACCAGGAGGGTGGCGGCCTGCCCGAACAGAAAGGTCTCCAGTCCAGCCTGGGCCGCCAGGGGCCTGCGCTGGACGAATGTCAGGATAACCAACCCAATCCCGAAGAAAACGGAAAGGATGATCCCCAGAGCCGAATCCTCTGGAAGTCGGGAATACCGGACGATGGCCATCACGAAGAGGGTCCCGATCCATCCTGCCAGGGCTGCGCCCAGAACCAGTACCGGGGTCGCTCGGGATCCGGTCAGGAGGAAGGCCAGCCCAATCCCCGGGAGGGCCGCATGGGAGATGGCATCGCCGAGGAGACTCTGCCGCCGGAGAACGGCGAAACACCCCAACGCACCGGCCACCGCCCCCAGAGCACCGGCACCCAGAGCGACGGTCCGGAGGGTGTAGTCGAAGAGCAGGGCGTGAAGGATGCCGCCGTCGCTCAACGCTCCCTCTCCTCCGTCGGGGCCGGTGTGGACGACGGGCCGGTGGAAATCCCCTTCAGGAAGGGGATCCGTCCCCCATAGGCGAGCCGGAGGTTCTCCTCCGTGAACGCAATCTCCACCGGTCCTGAGGCGATTTTCCGGACGTTCAAAAGGATGACGTCATCAAAGTACTCGGGGACGGTCTGAAGAGCATGATGGACGCATACTACGGTGTCGCCCCGGGCTCTCAGTTCCCGGAGGACGTTCACGATGGCCCGCTCGGTCCTGGCGTCCACCCCCTGGAAGGGCTCGTCCATGAGGTAGATCCGGGCGTCCTGAACCAGGGCCCGGGCCAGGAAGACCCGTTGCTGCTGTCCTCCCGAGAGCTGGGAGATCTGGCGGTCGGCGAAGGCGTCCATCTCCACCTTTTCCAGGGCACCCATGGCCGCAGTTCGCTCCTCCGACCCGGGACGTCGAATCCACCCCAGACGGCCATAGGTCCCCATGAGGACCACATCCACGACGGAGGTGGGGAAGTCCCAGTCCACGCTTCCCCGTTGCGGCACATAGGCCACTTCCCGTCGAGCCTCCTTGATGGAGCTACCCAGGATACGAACTCGACCGGCAGCCATGGGAACCAACCCCAGGATTGCCTTGATGAGCGTGGTCTTCCCCGCCCCGTTGGGCCCCACGATGGCCGTGAGGGCTCCAGGGCGGATGTGAGCATCGATATCCCAGAGTACGGGCTTCTCCCGGTAGGCGACCGTCAGGTCATTGACCTCGATGACGGGTGCCTTGGGACTCTCCTCGGATGAACCCGGCAGAATGGAAGTTCCTTCGCGCGATCGATTCATTGCCCCACGCTGCCTCGCCCTGGTTTCCCCGCCCCGGCCACGACGTCCCCTGCCAGCGCCTCCACGATGGTTCGTACATTGTGCCGCACCATGCCCGGATAGGTTCCCTCCTCGGTCCCTGGATCGCCCATGGCGTCGGAGTAGAGCATCCCTCCGATCTCCACGTCGAATCCGCGGGAGCGGACCGCCGCCTGCACTGCCTCCACATTCCGGCGGGGGATGGATGACTCGATGAAGATGGCCGGGATCCGACGCTCTGACACCAACCTGGCCACCCGCTGTACATCTCCGGTTCCGGCCTCCACCACCGTGGAGAGTCCCTGGAGGGCCTCCACTTGGAAGCCATAAGCCTGGCCAAAGTAGTGAAAGGCGTCATGGGCCGTCACCAGGACCCGTCGCTCCTCCGGAACACGCGCCACCTCCGCCCGGATCCAATCGTCCAGATTCTCCAACTCCTCCCGAAGCTCTGCGGCATTTTCCCCATACGTCTCAGCCCCCTCCGGGTCGAAGTCCGAAAGAGTTTCCTCCACCGTTCCTACCGCCATGATCCAGAGGCTGACGTCAGACCATACGTGAGGGTCGTAGGCGCCCTCGAACTCAGGGGGCGTGAGGAGTCGCTCCCGTGGAATCCCGTCCGTCACCGCCTGGGTCCGGGTCCGACCGTCCATCTCCCTCAAGACATCGGCCATGGCCGCTTCCAGGTGCAGCCCGTTGTAGAAGATCACCTCGGCGGATCCGAGTCGTCGGACATCGCCGGAGCTGGCTTTGTAGAGGTGAGGGTCGATGCCCGGTCCCATGAGCCCGGTGACCTGGACGCGCTCGCCCCCCACCCGCT
>PWWP01000019.1 GCA_003562075.1 Gemmatimonadota bacterium | reverse complement strand
TGGTGTACCCTCCTCCCACTGCGGTGAGGACGATCCGGGCCGGATCCGGAATCTGGCCATGGACTCCTCTCAGGGTTTCATCCAGGGCGATCCCCACGGTGGCTGCAGAACAGTTTCCGTAGCTCTCAATGGTGTGGATGACCCGGGCCCCCTGCAGGGCGGACTGTGCCTCCAGTCCCCGGGTGATTCTCAAATTCGCCTGGTGGGGAACCACCAGATCCACCGAGGACCAGTCCAACCCTGCCCGATCCAGGGCCTGGGATCCGGCGTGTTCCATGGCCATGATGGCCCGGCGCAGGACCCGAGGACCTCCACCCATCTTCAGCTTGGGAGCAGGCTCCCCTGGCGTTTCCCATCCCTGGCCCACGATGAACAGGTGCTTCCGGGCGTAGTCGGCGCTGAAGAAAGGAGGACCCAGGATTCCCGGGTCGGAGGATCGAGTGACCACGGCTGCCGCGGCGCCATCGGAGAAGAGGACGGCCGTGGTCGGATCCCGATAGTTGGTGATCCGGGTCAGGGTGTCCCCGGCTATGGCCAGGACGTTGTTGGCCATTCCGGCATGAATCAGGGCATGGGCCGTGGCCAGCGCGTGGACGAAGCCTGTGCAGGCGCCATTCAGGGTGAACCCTCCGGCCCGGGGATTCTCCAGAAGATGCCCCACGGTACAAGCCGCGTTGGGCACATTGTCTGCCGGAGTCACCGACGCCACCAGGATCATGTCTACATCTGAAGCCGCCATCCCTGCCCGATCGAGTGCGGCCTCGGCAGCTTTGGCGCACATGACCTCGGTGGTGAGATCATCCTGTACGCCTACGACGCGGCGCTCCTGGATCCCGGTGACCTGTCGGGCCCATCGGTCGAACACCTCCACGGGCGTGAGAGAGGAGGGATCCTCGCCATTCTTCAGCGATGACCTGGCCCGCTCCACGTCGAAGGCTTCCTGGATGCTCTTTCGCTGATAGAGGTCGGCGTTCGAGAGTACACTTGGGGGCAGGAAGCTCCCCGTGCCTGCGATCCGGCTGGTCCCGTCACGGCTCATGACGTCCCATCTCCTCGTCCATTTGTGCTCTCTTTCAGGTGTTCTGATCCGGGCCGACAGGATAACACATTCTCCTGACCTTCGCCGGGGGTGGCCAGGGGACTGAAGTCGGACCCCTTGCAGGGGGGCACCAGAAGGGCGCAATATGCCGGGAACGTCTGTTCCTACACCCTCCCCACTGTCGGTTGTATTCTGTGCCCCTTCCCGACTCTTCCTCCTCGGCCACGCTGCCGGCCCTTCGGGTCACCGCCATCTATGCGGTAGTAAGCGGGCTGTGGATCGCCCTGTCGGATGGATGGGTGGCTCGCATCTTTTCCGATCCTGCGCAATTGACCTGGGCCCAGACCATGAAGGGGTGGTTCTTCGTGGCGGCCAGCAGTGTCATCATCTTCGTTCTGGTCCGGCGGGCGGTGGGCGCATCCAGATCCCGGGCCCGGGTCGGTGAGCATCTCCGCATCGTGCTGGACACCATTCCTGCTCAGGTCTACTGGAAGGATCGAGACCAGATCTTGCGGGGCTGCAACGCGGCCTTCGCCCGACAGGTGGGGACGGCCGCTCCTGAGACGCTGGTGGGAACCTCGGCCAGGAGACTGCAGGGGATGGTGCCTTTCGCAAAGGAGGTGGAGCCGTTGGAACGGACGGTTCTGGACCAGGGGGCTCCAGTCCACCGGGAGGAGGTGTCAGTCCATACGGGGGATGGGGGTGAAGCGTGGTATCAGGTGACCCTGGTCCCTCTGGAGGGAGAGGACGGAGGAGTGGCAGGAGTCCTGGTCTTCAGCGAGGAAGTTACCACGCAGAAGCGGAGGGACGCCCAGCTCCGGCATGCTCAGAAGATCCAGGCTCTGGGCGAGGTCACCAGCGGTGTGGCTCACGATCTGAAAAATGTACTTTCCGTCATCCAGGCCAATGTGAACCTCCTGGAAGGAGAGGAGGAAGAGTCTTCAGCGGCTGTAGCGGACATCCGCGTTGCCTTGGGGAGTGCCGTCAAAACCGTTGGCAGCCTTCTGGCGTTCGGACGCCGAAGTGAGTTGGAGGCGGTGCCGCTGGATTTGACCCGGCTCATCGGCGGGCTGGCGCCGGTTTTCTCCCGGATCCTGAGCCGAGCGTGCGCCTTCCACCTGGAGCTCGAAGACGACCTCCCTCTGGCCCTGGCTGACTCCTCGGCTGTGGAGCAGGCCCTCCTCAATGTCCTGACCAACGCCCGTGACGCCCTTGTGGATGGGGGAGAGATCCGGGTGGCCCTGGAACTGACGGCACCGGACACGATGGACGACGGTCCGATCGTGACGGCAGGACCCCTGGCCGAAGTGTCCTATCTGTGTCTCTCGGTGACGGATTCAGGGCGTGGTATGTCCCGGGAGGTCCTCAACTCCATCTTCACCCCCTTCTTCACCACGAAACCCCGGGGGGAGGGAACCGGCTTGGGGATGTCCATGGTAGCGGACCTCATGCAGGCTCAGGGCGGCGGCGTCCAGGTTCTATCGGCCCTCGGAAAGGGAACGACGGTTCGGCTCCTTTTTCCGCTTGCCTGCTCGTCTGAACCCATTCCTGAGCTTGAGCCCAGAGGGCCGGCGCTGGGGTCCCTTCCCACGGGATCCGAGACGATCCTTGTGGTGGATGACCAGCCCGATCTCCTGAGGGTGACGGGACGGGTCCTTGAGCGACATGGGTACCGGGTCCTTCTGGCCTCGGACGGTACCGAGGCCCTGCAGCTCCTGGAGAACGGAGGTCGGGCCGTGGATCTGATTCTCTCTGATCTGGTCATGCCGAAGACAGGGGGACTGCGCCTCTTCCGGTCCCTCCGTTCGGAACTGAAGCGAGAAACCCCTTTCGTCCTGGTGACCGGTCTAGATGACTTGAGGCAGGCCGGCGCCACGGCGGACGAAGTGGCGGCCCTCCCCCTCATTGGAAAGCCGTGGACCTCTGAAGAGCTCCTGGAGGGGGTTCGGGATGTCCTGCAGGGCGGTCCGGGGGGGACTTGAGCCATGGGAAGCTCGGAATCCGGCTCCATGGCCGGCCGAGAGATGGTTCTGGCCTTTGGCGTCGGGGTCGTACTCTGGTTCTTTTCCGCCCTCTACTTCGGGATCATCGTGGAGGCCGCTTTCCCCCAACGGGCTGAGTACCTCCGTGACATGGCCAGCGCATCATTCTTCCCCATGGCCCTCATCGGAACCCTGGTCCTGGTAAGGCAGGGCCTCCTGGCATCCACGCTCCGTTTCGTGGCGGCACTGGCAGGGGGTGGCCTCCTCTGGTTTCCCCTGGCGGCCCTCCTGGGAAGCTGGCTCGTGGCCACCCGTCCCCAGGAGTCGGTCCAGGGACTTCTTCCGGCTCTGAACGTTCTGGCTCTGGTCGTGTCGTTCGGGCTCGCTTGGTGGGTTACCCGATGGTTGATCTTTCCGTCCAGCGACGGCGGTCCGGGTGGAGATGGGAACCCCAGCCGGCCCTCCTCGTCCTCTTCCCGTGGAGTCCACGCATGATTCGCCCCATCCTACTGACAGCTTCCCGGAGCCGCTTCCTCGCTCGGTGGCTTCCCCGACTCCCTCCCGTTCGATCGGCTATGAGTCGGTTCATGCCCGGTGAGGGCATGGAGGATGCCCTCAGGGCTGCCCGGGAGTTGGAAGAAAGCGGTGTCGGTGCAGTCCTGACTCACCTGGGTGAGGACGTGGCCCGGATGGAGGAGGTGCGGGAGGTGAGTGCCGAGTACGGACGGGTTGTGGAGGCCATCCTGACCGATGGCCCTGGCGTGGAGCTCTCGGTAAAGCCGAGTCAGTTCGGGCTACACATGAACCCGGAGGCGTGTTTGAGGGCTGTGCTTTCCCTGGCCCGACAGGTGGAGGAGGCCGGGAGCTTCCTCTGGATCGACATGGAGCGGAGTTCGGATGTGGAAGGAACCCTCCGGATCTACAGGGAGCTTCTGAGCGCTCATCCCTGCATTGGAGTCTGTCTTCAGGCCTACCTTCACCGGACGGAGGAGGATGTGGAAGGGCTCATGGCGTTCGGCATGGAGGTAGGCCATCCGCCGGCCATCCGTCTGGTGAAGGGGGCGTATCGGGAGAGTCCGTCGGTGGCCCTGACCGGCGGAGGGGAGATCGACCACCGCTTCATCACCCTGGCACAACGGATCCGGGCGGAGAGTGGGAAGGGTGTTCGCCTCGCCCTGGGGACCCACGACGAGTCCCTCATCCGGAAGTTGGCGGAGGATGAGCCATTTTCCCCTCCCGGTCCCCAAGGGCGGGCTCCGGTGGAAGTCCACATGCTCTACGGGATCCGGACCGACCTGCAGGCCCGGATTCGTTCCCAGGGGATCCCCCTCCGGGTCCTCATCAGCTATGGGACTGCCTGGTATCCGTGGTTCGTCCGTCGCTTGGCCGAACGCCCGGCCAACCTCCGATTCCTTCTGCGACGATCGGCCCGGGCCACTTCCAACGAGACGGGGTCGTCTGGTCTCTGAGTGGGACGTAGTGACCCGTCCTGGTGGCTCGCAGCGCCGGATGAAGGAGCCCTGAAGCCCGGTTATCGGTGGGGGTACAGGGGCCCGGAGTTTGCATCGCCGTCAATCCTGTTAAGATCCTCATCGGTCCCTCCCCATTTCTGCAGTATCCTGAAGGGGAGGGAACACAGAGAAATTCAGGTCGTTTCCAGCCGCCGTGGTTGGGGAGCGACGTAAGCCAACCCGCATACAGAACCCAGGAGACTTGGATGGCCAACTTCGAGATTCCGGCCAGCATGTATATGTCCAGCCCGCTGAAGACGGTCCGGGGGACCAGCTTCATTGATCACGCCCACCGCCAGCTTCAGCAGTTCCGGGTCTCGGCTCTCCCGGTGGTGGACGAGGACGAGCAGGTCATTGGCGTCATTTCTCGGACCGACGTCCTGAAGGTGGGGCGTCGGGAGGCAAACTCTCGGCCCGACGCCAGACTTCTGGCCTTCCCGGCCAAGCCGATTCAGGAATTCATGACGCCCGAGCCGGTGACGGTCCCCGGAGATACCCCCCTCTCCAAGGTGGCAGATCTCATGGTGAAGCGGCGGATCCATCGGATCTTCGTAGAGGAAGGGGGAAAGACCGTAGGGCTCGTCACCACTCGGGATCTCATGCGGGCCATCCGGGAGAAGCAGATTCGACATCCCCTTTCTCAGTACATGTCATCTCCCCTCTTCACCATTCGAGCTTCCGAGCCCGTCTCCATGGCGGCGGAGCGGTTGGAGAAGGCCCGGGTGACTGGTCTCGTGGTTGTGGATGACGAGTGGCCCGTGGGAATCTTCACGCAGGTGGAGGCCCTGGAGTCCAGGGAGTTGCCCCGGGAGACCCTCATGGAGGAAGTCATGAACCCGGCCATTCTGGTCCTGGATGAAGAGACCCCCGTGTATCGGGCTGCTGCCCAGGCCTCGGTGATGCAAGCCCGGCGCGTGGTGACAACCCGCAATGGGAACGCCGTCGGAATCGTCACCGGACTCGACTTTGCCAAGATCGTTTCCTGAGATCGGGGACGGTCCACTTCGCTCCGGCGCTGGAGACCAGAAGCGCCGGAGCGGAGTGGATCGGTCCAGGACTCCCGATTCGGCCCCCTTTCAGCCTTCACCCCGAACTCCCATGCTGCGAACTGTCCTTGGACTCATCCTCATTGGATGCTTTCTGCTGCCCTCCGGTGCCCAGGGTCAGGCCGGGGCCGACCACGAGTATGACAGAATCGCATCCCTGAACCCCCTGGCACTCGTGGTGCTGGGGCTGGTGTCGGCGGAATACGAGCAGGTGTTGGGAGACAATACAAGTTGGGGCATTTCGGCCGAGTACTTCGACTGGCGAGACCGGACCTATGTCTCCATGGATGGAAAGGTCCGGTATTATGTAGGGGGCAGGGCGCTGGACGGCCTGAGCGTGGGGGCCGTGGGCGGCTTCACCTGGGTGGGTCGGGACGACGACGGAGAAGATGAGGCAAGCCGCCGCAGTGGATCTGCCGTGGGGCTGGGCTTCATTGCCGAGAACCAGTGGCTCCTGGGAACGGATGAGCGTCTGGCCGTCACACTGGGTGTGGGGGGCAAGCGGCTCTTCTTCCTGAGAAACGTGGAAGCCCAGAGTGTACTTCCCATGGTTCGGCTTTCCCTGGGCTGGGCCTTTTGATTTCGGAAAGGTGACGGTCGTCCTGAAACGTGCTCGGCCGGGGTTCCAGTGAGGTAGGGGCAGGGACCGGCTTTTTGTCCAGTGAATCGGTCGGGGCCAGGACGGGAGTTGGCAGGCAGGTACAAAAAAAGAGCCCACTCGGATGCGACCGAGTGGGCTCTTTCTCGGATCTGGGTCAGATCAGGTCAGTTGTTGATGACCGTCACGTTCTCAGCGGCAGGCCCCTTCTGGCCTTCGACCCGGTCGAACTCGACCCGGTCTCCCTCGTTCAGGCTCTTGAAGCCGTCACCCGTGATTCCCGAGTGATGAACGAAGCAATCCTTGGAGCCATCCTCAGGGCTGATGAAACCGAAGCCCTTTGCATCATTGAACCACTTGACAGTTCCGACGGTACGCATGAACCGTACTCCGTGTGCTGTTGGTGAAATCGGGGTGCGGTCGTGCCGTACCGATCGATCACCTGATGAATCTTGGGAAATTCCGCTCCCATGTTACGCGGAGGTGGCCGCGACTCCAGCGTTCCTCGGACAAAAAATGGACCTCAGGCTCAATCTCTCAGCCCCAGGTCCACGCTGCCTCCAGGTCTGCTTTGTTTGTCAGTCCGTCCACCTTGGGCGAAAGAATAATGGCAGGTAGGAGGAAACACAAGTGTAGGCAAGGCCTTGGTGGGGCTGGAGCCCGGATCCTACTCCACCGATCGGGGTTGAGAAGAGAAAATCTCCTTCACTCATGCCTCCCTCCCGGATCACGCCATGTCGCCATCAGTTCCTGCGGCTTCCTCATCTCGGAGGAAGCCTGATCTTCCATCGTCCTCATCCCAGTCCGCTCCCGATCTCCTTCATCGGTACCGGGAGATCCGCGCCCGATCGGAGCAGCTGGCCAGCGGTCTGGCTCCAGAGGATCAGGTGGTGCAATCCATGGTGGACGTGAGCCCTACCAAGTGGCACCTGGCACATACCAGCTGGTTTTGGGAGACCTTCCTGCTGGCGCCCTACCTGGAAGGCTATGAGCCCCTGGATCCTCGATACGCCTACCTCTTCAACTCCTACTATCTCCAGGCCGGCGAGCGGCATTGCCGGGCCCAGAGAGGATACCTGTCCCGGCCCACCGTGGCCCAGGTGGGGGAGTACAGGGCTCATGTTGATGCGGCCATGGAGGCCCTGCT
>PWWP01000086.1 GCA_003562075.1 Gemmatimonadota bacterium | reverse complement strand
TGGCGACTCCAGTCCCACTACCCGGATTATCGCCAGTACACCTGGCACACCAATCGGGACACCTTCGACAAGATCATCTTCGACGATCTGAAGAACAACGCCACTCTGGCGGCCATGCTGGCCTACCTGGCGTCGGAGGACCCGGAGATGGTTCCCCGGGATCGCTCCGTGCTTCCGGCAGACCCCCGGACCGGGGAGCCCCGAGAGTGGATCCCGTGCCGGGAGCCTGCCCGGAGCTGGAACCGCTGATCAGACCCGAGGGTCCGGTCGGGAAGGGTTTCTCACCCGGCCGGATCTCCTCCGGGGGGCCCTTCAAGACGGGCTTCTCCGGGCCACACCTGGGCAACACGAGAACGGGGACGAGCCACCAGGCTCGTCCCCGTTTGTCCACTGAGCCCTTCGCTCATCGCGTCAGCCTCGTCGCTTCAGAGCCCGCCCTCCATACGCCAGAAGGCGATCCCACTGGCCTGCTGGCCCACCTCCACCGACGCCACCCGCTCCACCGTCTCCAGGTCGATGATGTCCACCTTCCCCGGCTCGGCCCCGATACCCTCCACACTGATGAATGCGTAGCGGGAATCAGGCGAGAGAGCGATCCCGTGGACGACCCGGGTTGAGGTCTCCACCTGACCGCGGAGTTCTCCCTCCACCAGGTCGATGACCTCCACCCCGTCCCCCTGCTTCAGCGTCACAACCAGGAGTCTGTCGTCAGGGGTGACGTCCACGTTGTAGGGACCCCGCCCCGTCTCAAAGGTACGACGGACTTCCCACGCCTCGTAGTCGATCTCCAGCACCCGGTCGGAGGCATTGCATGCCACGTAGAGGCGGGCCCCGTCCTGGCTGGGCTGGACCCAGGTTGGAGAACAACTGGCTTCGTAATGAGGCGAGTCGGGAACGGGATGGGCCGCGTCCATCTCCGTCGGATCCCGATCACGATGCTCCGGGTCAGGTGCGTGGTGCGCGTGGACGTCCTCTCCCGGTGCAGGATCCGGGGTGGGGTGGCCGGCGTGACCATGGTCTTCCCCATGGTCGGCCCCAGGAGCGTGGAAGCCCCGGTCCCCTGGATCCAGTGGCCCCTCCTGGCCGGTCCCCAGGAAGAAGCGCCGACTCACGGCCAGGTCCATGGCGTCGATCTCCACGAGCTGGTCATCCATCATGCACGTGGAATAGTGGCGGAGCCCGTTGGGATGGACCCGACTCCCATGGGGCATGGTGCAGGTTTCAACCCGGGCTACCTCCACCATCTCCGGGCCGTAGATGACCGAGATGGAGGAAGGAACCATCCGACCATGGAGGTTGAAGTTGGCCACGTAGACGTAGTTCCCGTCGGGGGAGACACCCAGGGATGCGGGGAAACGGCCCAGATCCACCGGGTCTGCCAGCAGTCGTCCACTCCCGGCCTCCACCTGCCAGAGCTTCCCATCCGGTACCCCGTGGCCCGTGGTCATGTAGATTGACCCACCCTGAGGATCCACGGCCACCCCATGGGGCGCCTCACTCTCGGTGAAGAGGTCACCCCGCTGGGACTGGCGATACAACTCGGCCATGGAGATGTCCGCCTCCCGATGAGCCCCATCGGGGCCGAATCGGATCCTGTGGAGGAAGTCGGCCGACTCGGAGCCCACATAGACCCAATAGGTCGCCTGGGGCTCCGTCTCCCCCGGATCCCAGGCACCTGGAGCCGGCTGCCCGTCCGCAGCCCCACCCAGAGCCAACAGACCGGCCATCGCCAGCCACATCATGGGATGGGGCGCTCCTCGGGCTCCAGGTTCACTGCCCAGATCCCGGAGTTGGCATCGGAGAGGAAGATGTTCCCCTTGAACGGCATGGCGCTCCAGGTGGTGGGTGCGTTGGAGACGTAGCCGATGGGATCGTTGGGCTTGAAGACGGCAATCTCTCGTCCCTGGGTGTAGAGATTCCCCTGGAGTTCGCCGGAGACATCCACCACTCGAAGACCGCCCTCGTAATAGGCCTGATACAGGACATCGTCCTCCACCCAGATGTTGTGGCTCCCGTACTCGGGGACGTGGTAGCGAGCCACTTTCTTCGGGTTTTCCATGTCGGTGTAGTCCACGATATGGATGTATCCTGCCGTATTCCGGGGTGTCCCGCTTCCGGGCACATCCGGATCGTACGGTGCCCGGTTGTTTCCTCCCTCCAGCGCGAATCCGGATCGCCCAATGATCTCGTCACCGGCAAAGATGTAGAAGCGCCCGGTCTCTTCCTGGTAGTAGGGGAAGACGGCGTGGGTGTTTCCACCCGGGAGTGGATAGGTGCTGACCACGACCGGGTTCTGGGGCGTTCCACCCCAGCGACCGTTCCCCACATCGGTCATGACGATCCCAGTGTCCCACTCCGCCGAATAGGCAATCCCATCGTGGACCCAGACGTCGTGGATCCGGGAGCCGGGTATATCCACCTCGCCGATGGTCCGGGGATTGTAGATGTCGCTCATATCCACGATCAGGTACCGCTCGCCTCCCGAGAGGACGTAGAGGTAGTCATCCATGGGGAAGGCGTTGTGGACTCCTCCCGTAAGCCCCTCGTCGTACTCGATAGCGAGGACAGGGTTGGCCGGCTCAGCCAGATCCACGACGACCACTCCGTTCCGCCGATCCGAGGCCCCCTCCCGAGTCAGGGTGGCATAGCGCCCGTCCGGCGATACCTTCACATCGTTCACGGTCCGGGCATCCACCTGGATGGAATCGGTCAGGACCATATCGGTGGGATCGGTCACGTCCCAGAAGTAGGACCAGCCATCAGAGCCCCAGGTCCCAGTAATGGCGTAATCCCGGCCATCCAATCCCTCGTAGACCCAGAAATCCGAGGTCCGCCGGTGGGACACCCGTCCCTGCCCCTGGACCTCGATGCGCCGGACCACGTCCCTCGTGTCTACCCGGATCGTCTTCCAACTGGAGATGGGTCCGGCCGTGGCCCGGACCGTGTACTCTCCTGGATACTGAGCTACGAAGCGTCCGTCCCGGATCACGGCCGAGGCGCCAGGCTCCACGATGGAGTCATCGGGCATGTACATGTAGCTCCACTGGATGGGCGCGTCCTCCACCTCGCTACCGCCGGAGTCCAGGGCCCGGGCCGAAAAGCGAACCACATCGCCAGCCCGAACCCGCTCCTCGGAGGCTTGAACCTGGATCCGCTCCACCGGGAGCGGCCGGACCTCCTGGACCAACTCCCCCACCACCCCATCCACCTGGGCCCGGAGGGTTGCCGTCCCTTCCTGGTTCGCGACCGCGTGACCGTATGGATCCACCGCCACCACTTCCGGATCCGAGCTCTCCCAGCCTACCTCCGGTGAGGGGCGAAGACTCCCGTCAGCATGGTAGGCTCGGACCGCGAACCGCTGATCCGTTCCAGCATAGAGCGTTCCGGCCAGCGGCTCGATCTCGACCCGCTCAATGGCAGGCCAATCCACCCGTACCGGGACGGTAAGGGAGGGAGCGTCCTCCTCTACGCCTGGGGGGAGGGCCACAGTCACCACCAGCTGGTGATCCCCCACGCCGATCCCCAGGACCCCTTCCTCACTCACACCCACCCCACCCCGACTTCCCCTCATGAGGAGTCGGGGATGAAGCTCGTTTCCGTCGACATCCAGTGCCCGCACCTGGAAGGGGACCGTCTCGCCGACCCGAAGCTGGAGCTCCGAGGGTTCGGCAATCAACTCAGCCACGCGGGCGCCGTCGGCCAGACTCGTCTCTTGAGCAGCGGCCTCACCCCAGAGGAAGGAAATGGCCAGGATCAGAGCGGCTCCTCCAACCAATCCCCTCCGGATCTGGCCCATGACATGATAGACGGACTCCATACAACGCCTCCCCTCGATGGACCCAGGTGTCCGGGTCGCTGGACTGTTTCAGAACTCTTCAAATGACAGGGGCGGGAACGGATCTGCAAGACCCATCCCCGCCCCGTCGTTCACTTCGCGCTCTCCAGGCCGCCCCCCGACTCGAGCCGGAGGCCAGCCCACTCCAGAAGTCTGATCGGAAAGTGGGGCGAGCCGCACCCCACTTCCCGATCAGACTTCTAGTCCAGCTCAGCGCACAGCCTGCTGACCTATCGGGCTGCCGTGGACTCCTCGTGGCCCCACGGTGCCGGCGCTTCCTCCACCGGCGTCGTCAGATCGAAATCGATCCGGTACCTCCACTCACCATCCCGGATCGTCCCGTAGGTGTAGCGCTCGTCAGGGACGATCTCGATGGCCCATCCCGTCTGAGGATCATCAGGATCCAGCCCGGCCCGGATGAACTCCTGGCGATTCGGGCTCCCGGCATCGGGCGTGTGGGCACCATACCAGGTGCTGGGCTCAGGCGATCCATCTGGGTGACGATGATCGTGGCGGAGGTCGATCCCTGCCGTGGTCCGGGTCAGGAGCCAGGTCCTGGACCGGTTGTCATCCACGTGGAAAGGGAGGGCGAGACGGTTCTCCCCGCATCCCCGGAAATGGACCGTCATGACCTCGTCTCCCTCGAAGTTGGGATCCGGATCCGGTCGCTCGATGAGCTCTCCCTCGAAGGTCTGGCCGCAGTGATGGGCCAGATTTGCCCAGAACTCCTCCTGCTCTGGAGCCAACTGCGCCACCTCGCCCACCGGAGGGTGCCCCCAGGGCTGAAGCGGGTTGTCGATGGCCTCGCTCAAATCGAAGTCGAAGCGGTGCCGCCACTCGCCGTCCCGCTGGGTCCCGTAGGTGTAGCGCTCCCCAGGAATGATCTCCACCCGCCAACCGGTAACCACTCCGTCATCCCGCTCCCGCTTGAATTCGTGGGCGTTGGGAGATGGCGGCTCCTCGGCCATGGGCGGCTCGGAGACAAAGGCACCATAGAAGGTGCTTTCCTCCGGCGTACCATCCTCATTGCGGTGGTCATGCCGGAGATCCACCCCTCCACCGGTCTTGGTGAAGATCCAGGTCCGGGAAGCGTTGTCCCCGGCGAAGACGGGGATCCGGACTTCTTCGTCGGAGCATTCCCGGACTTCCAGGACCAGCTCCAGCCCGGGCTGGAAATAGGGATCCCCCTCCGGCGCTTGACTCACCACCCCTGGGAAGGCCTGTCCGCACTGGGCAGCCAGGTTGGCCAGGAACTGATCGTGGACGTCCCCTGTGGCCGCCACTTCAGCAGCCGGATCAGGAGCGTCTTCCGGCTCGCAGGCCACGAGAGCCACCAGGGCCAGTGAAAGAGCGCCGGGAAGAAGGAAGGAAGTACGAGTTCGTCCGATCATCTGCCACCTCATGATGGGGAAACGGTCCCAGGCCCGGATCGGTTCGGGGCCCGGGCCAGATCCACCTGAGTCCTCACGGCCGGGGCATGGGGTTCCCATGAGCCACAGCACGCTGAAGGTCCCTTGGTTGGATCCGGAGATCGGCGAACTTACGGCGCCTGGTCGCTCGCCACAAGGAGGACTTCCCTACCAGCGGTCCGGCGCTTCCGCCCCCCAATCAGTGGGGGTTCCGAAGGGATAGAAGTCCTCCACCTGGGCATTCCTGTAGTCCAAGGCCTCCAGTCGGACCGTCCCGAACCAGTCCCCAGGCGCATCGACGATGATGATGGTGGGTGCGTAGCCCGTTTCGTCGAAGCCACGCCGGAAGTGCACCCGGCTCTTGACCACGAACACGTCGAATTCATCGGGGTCGATGGGGCCGAACCGCATCTGCTCCGGCGAGGTATTCTGCTGGTACGCCGGAGCCAGGATGAGGACGCTGCCCTCCCCGAACTCGATGGCGGCGATCCGATCGTATCCCCAGCGCTCGCCCCGCCAGATCAGGGTCCCTTCCAACTCCACCGGCGGACCGGCCTGTTCCCCGGTGTAGCCTCCTACCTGACCCTGGAAGGTGTCGCCAGGCTGGAGATCTTCCTCCCAGATCCGATCCAGGGTTGGCTCATCGGTGAGAGCCGAGTAGAGAACCCGTGCCACTCCCTGATCCAGGAGCTCCTGGAGTGTCCAGGTAGCATCGCCGGGTCGGTCCCAGTAGTCGGCCAGCACCACGGGTCCATTCCCCTGGGCGATTGCTTCCCGGGCCGCAGCCACCGCTTCCGCCGGTCGAGGGAACTCTCCTGACGCCCATTCCTCCCGGACCCGCCAGATGAACTCGGCCAGGTCGTCAGCAATCTCATCGGCCAGGGCCTGATCGTCGTTGGTCATGACATGGATGGAGGTCCCCAGGGTGGGGACATCGGACCAGGGGAAGCCCAGAAATACATTCACGTAGGCTCCCGGCTCCCGATCTTCCCACCGCCGGGCCCGCTCCATCACATCCATGAGAGGCGATTGGCCCGTCCACTGTAGAACCGTCGCTGTCAGGATGGGAGGACGACGCACCGCCGTCGTGGGCGTGTAGCTCCCCTGGATCATCGAACGCAGGTACCGAGCTGCCCTCTCTCCCTGCCGCCAGGCGTCGTAGTGGGGGAATCGCTTGGTCACGAAGGCACCGTCCGCCCATTCCAGAAAGTGGGCATCCTCGTTTCCGTGGAGGTCGAAGGTGGCCACGATGGGGATGTCAGGGCCCACCACTTCCCGGAAGCGCCGGGCCATCTCCGCTTCCGGCCGGGGGATATTCCGGACAGCCATGGCCCCGTGGAGAGAGAGAAAGACTCCGTCCACCGGCATGGCCGCTTCCAACTCCTCCAGCATGGTGCCGACGAAGTGGTCGAACACCTCCTCCTGGTTCCAACTCCGGGACGTCCCCCCGAACACTCCACGGGGAGAGGTGAGACCGATGAGCTCCACGTCACCGAATTCGCGGGACTGCTGGACGAATCCCTGCACGTAGGCCGAGTGCTCCAGGACCTCCTCCCCTTCCAGAGGCGGGCCCAGACGTGTCCAATCCTCGATCCCCGGGTCGCCACCGGGACAGAAGGTGCAGGTCTCATGGCTGAAACGAGCCAAGGCTACCCGGAACCCGTTCTCAGCTCCAGTCAGGGCCGGAGTCGCCTCTCCATCCGGATCCGGAGCCTCCCCTGGGTCTTCGCACCCCCCAAGCAGGAGCGGAAGGAGGAGGAGCGCCAGTAGATGGGTGGGAGAGAGCCAGGTGACGGGATATTCAGAGCGCATGGCGGAACCCCTCCTCAGAATCGATGGGTTGAACTGACTTCTTGAACAGTCCGAAGGATCCAGGTGGCGCCAGCACCTGACGGGGAAGGGCGATTCCCGGCCCGGCGCCTCTGGGATCCCCTACTCCTGACTGTGTACTTCCTGGCCCGTCAATGCCTCCCGAACCCACTTGGCCCCCGCAGGATCCTCCACCACGGCTTCGCCGGCGTACTGCAGGACATGCCGGACCAACCACTCCCGACTCGCCACCGTGTGGACCACCCGCAGGCTCCCGTCTTCCAGCTCCTGGCCCTGGAAACGCTCACGGATCCACCGGGCAATCCTGGGCGAATACCGGACGGGGATGTGTAGAGGCTCGGGCTCTTCATCTCCCTGGAAGA
>PWWP01000283.1 GCA_003562075.1 Gemmatimonadota bacterium | reverse complement strand
TTGAAGGTTCCCTGGTGGCGCTCCACGGCTTCCTTCCAAGCCTCCTCCCTTCCCCGAGTCCCTTCCTTCAGCGCAGGGAAGACCACCCAGAGGAGTCCTGCGCCCAGAAGGGTCCGGTAGTTCCAGAGAGCCTGGACGAGGAAGAGTCGGAAGAAGAGAAAGCCCTTCATCCCACGCCCGTCCAGATGGAGAGGAGGCCGCCCATGACGAGGCCAACGCCCAGGAGAGCCCATCGGTAACGTGGGGTCGGGAGCGCGGCCAGGAGCGCCCCGGCTGGTGCCGAGGCGAGTACGGCAAGGAGCGCCAGAGTCTCGCCCATGGACAGGGGCCAGGCCTGAGCGAGGGAGGGAGGGAGGAGGAGGACCAGGCCCAGTGCTGGAAGGACGAGGCCCAGCCCCCGAAGTCCATCCAAGGCCAACGCTCCCAGAAGGACCCAGGTCAATCGGCGCGGGTCCTTGCTGAAGGGGCTGTGATGGGCCAGCAGGGCACCCTGCCAACGGCGCTGCGCCACCACGGTCCATCCACCGACCTGGGCCAGAACGATGCCCAGACCGGCTCCTAGAGCCAGGCTTCCTGGACCGGGAAGGAGGATAGCCGCTGCCGCTGCCGGGACGGTGGCGGGTCCTGGTTCAGGGAGACGAACGCCACCAACGGGGATACCGGGTAGGTGGAGGATCTCCAGGAAGAACCCCAGAATGAATCCAGTCCACGGGTCACCGAGGATCCATCCGGAAAGGGTTCCGGTCACCAGGGGGCGGCTTACCATGAACTGCCCCGCCGAAACCCCATCCAGGGCAGCCCAGACGCCCAGGCCCACCAGGAGGATCCAGGAAGCCGGCTCCATCAGGGCTCCTCGGAGGTCACGGTTCTGTCGGCGTCAGCCAAGCAGATCGGAGGCGTTGCGGCGAGGGGAAGAGGGGAGATCCCGGGCCGAAACGATGGCCCCCTCTTCCTCCAGTTCCACGATCCGCTCCCGGTCCTGGGAGGTGAGGAAGAGATATGGGAGCACCTCCTCCCTTCCTGCGGCATGGTGTAGCCCTCCAAGATTCACCTCCATTCCCTCCAGCAGCCCTCCTCGGGCCAGCCTCACCATGTGGTCCAGGTCCCGCGTCAGAAGCACGGAGCGGGTCGTCGAGGAGATCCATTCCTCCAGAAGGCCTCTGGCCGTCTGGACGGTGAGAAACTCGACGAGGGCATCCGATGGCGCGCCCAGGGACATGAGCTCTCGTTCCCAGTCGGACTGGGCCAGTTCGTCGTCCACCACCAGGTAGCGAGTGGGCTGGAGCCGGGCGCCCCACCCCACGGTCACCTGGCCATGGATCAGACGCTCATCCACTCGCAGGAGTGCGATTCCCACCGGAGACCCTGTTGGGTTCAGTTGAACGGATGGCTGATCGCCCCTGGGCCAGGAGCCGTTCCACCAGTTCGTCCAGGGGAAGCTCCCGGTGGAAGACGAAGTCCAGGAGCATGGGGAGATTCACCCCGAAAATCACCTCACGATTCCCTGGATCCCGACAGACGAATCGGGCCGTGAGCGCACAGCTTCCCGTCTGGAGGTCGGTGAAGATCAGAGCCGGTCCCTCTCCCACGACCCGGGCGACCTCCTTCAGAAGGGCTTCGGGGCTCTGTCCCTCATTGGAGACGGGATGCAGGGCGTCCTCAGGTGAGCCGGCGATCTTCTGCACCGCATCGACCAGGCCGTGGCACATGGAGCCGTGGGTCAGCACGATACCCTTCACCAGGGGGACGTCGGGGGGAGCTGAATCACTCATAGTCCTCTTCCAGGTACTCTTCCAGGGGAAGCATGGCGCCCCTGATCTCCCGGTCAAACTCGGCGGCGGAGTCCACGCCAGAATATCGAAGGAGATGGTTCATGGCCACCACCTCAGAGATGACGGTGATGTTCTTACCCGGATTCAGGGGGATGGTGACCTTCGGAAGGCGCACCCCCAGGATCTCCGCTTCCTCCCGATCCAACCCGGTCCGGTCATAGCTCTGGGCGTCATCCCATTCCTCCAACTGAACCACGACCTCGATGCGCTTCTGCTGTCGGGTGGCCCGGATGCCGAAGAGCGCCCGCACGTCGATGATCCCGATTCCCCGAATCTCCATTCGATGGCGTTGGAGGTCGTGGCCTCGGCCGATGAGGACGTCGTGGCCTCGACGGGAAGTGAGGACCAGGTCGTCGGCCACCAGCCGATGTCCCCGTTCCACCAGATCCAGAACGCACTCACTCTTCCCGATTCCGCTCTTGCCGATGAAGAGGAGCCCCACCCCATAGACGTCGGCCAGCGATCCGTGGACCGTGGTCGATGGGGCCAGGGCAACCTCCAGATACGTCTTGATCCGACTGAAGAATGCCTTGGTGGTCAGGTACGACCGGAAAACCGGCACATTGGCTTCCCTGGCCGATTGGAGGACCACGAGGGGAACCTCCTGCCCCTTGGTGATGAACAGCGCCGGGAAGTCCTGCCGGAAGAGGGTCCGGAGACAGGACTCCAGCTCCTCAGGCTCGAGGGTGGCCAGGTAGGTCATCTCCGTCTCGCCCAGGACCTGCATTCTGCCTTCTGGAAATCGTGCCACGAATCCAGCCAAAGCCAGACCCGGTGAGGAAAGATCCGGGTCGCGGCACTCCCGGTCCAGGTTCAGCTCTGGTGTGAGGAGTTCCAGGGAGAGAATCTCTCCCCGGGCTTCCAGGAGTTCCTTGAGCGTCAGTGTAGCGGCCACAGTATCGACTTAGTCGGCTTCGTCCAGGGGAAGCTCGGGGGATGCCTCCACCAGCTCAGCCGGCTTCGGGCCCTTGTGACTCACGGATTGATCCCGCCGCCGCCGAAGGATGCGTTGAAGTCGTTCGAGCATCTGGTCCAGAGCCGGTCGGAACTCAGTTCCTTCCCCTCGTGCCACCACCGGTTCCTGGCCATCCACCGAGAGGACACCTTCCACCTTCTTCAGATGGCGCTGCTCTTCAAAAATCACCTCACCGGAGGAGAGGCGCTGGTCAAAGCGGGCCAACCGGGGGATCTGCTCCTGGGTTCGATCCCGGACGACCGGAGGAACCTCACATTGGCGGGCAACGATCTGGACTCGCATACGGACTCCCAAAGAGGGGTGAGAGGAGTCGAAACGAAACGATACACCAAACTACTTCAAGCTACATCCGGCTGCCGGCAGAAGCCACCGTCTGAAGGAGCACGGCTTCCAACTCTGCGGCTGTCCGTTCCCAGCTGAAACCCTGAGCAAAGGTGAGACCTCGTCGTCCCAGTTCGTCCCTGAGCTCCGGATCGGTGAGGATCTGGCCAATCCGGCCCGCCAGGGCATCCAGGTCGGCGTGGGGAACGAGATACCCGGTCTCGCCGTCCAACACCGAATCCCTGAGGCCTGGTGAATCACTGGCTACGGTAGCGGTCCCGGAGGCGGCTGCTTCCAGGTTGGCGATTCCCCAGCCTTCTTTGGGGGAGGTAAGGCAGTGAACCCAGGAGCGGGCCAGGAGCTCACGTTTCTCCTCTTCGGATACAAACCCCAGGAATCGGACATCCTCCGAACCCAGCTTCAGCTTCCTGGCCTGGGCCTCCAGGGCACTCCTGTGATCCCCCTTTCCGGCAATGAGGAGCTGAGCTTCGATCCCCTGAGCCTTCAGCCGGGCCAGGGCCTTCATCACCAGATCGACCCGTTTGTATCGCTTCAACCGGCCCAGATAGAGAATGGTGGGCCGGGAAAAGCGGTCTCCCAAGGTCGCCGGATCGAAGTCGGAGAGCTGGATCCCGTTGGGAATCACCCGAATTTCATGGGAGGGGATCCCTCGGTCTACCAGGTCCTCCCGGGTGCTCGCCGACACGGCCACCGTCGGAGTGGCCCGATATATGGCGCCGATGGGCCGCTCCAGGAGCCAGGTGGGAAGAGCCAGGTGGAGAGGAGCCTCCTGGAAGACGGTCCGTCCAAAGAGGTGATGAACAAGAAGGAGGACCGGGACTTGGCTCCAGGTCGGGGTGAAGAGGGGAACTTTGTTCAAGTCCTCCACCACCAGCGCAGGAGGATCCTGCCGGAGGATCTCTCTGGCGAAGGGGATGGCATGGACTGGGTAGGTATTTCGGCTGCCCACGCGATGGACGGAGATCCCATCCAACTCCACCTGAGGAGCCGCTCCAGGCCAGCCGCTGCTCACCAGGGTCACCGTCCACCCACGCCGAGCCAAGCGCCCGAAGGTCTCGTGGAGATGCACTTCGGCACCACCGGCCGCCGGGTTCTCCCGGTCCAACCAGTTCAGCACCAGGACCCGCCGTGAGGAGGCGCTCAAGGCGACCGAGTAGTGGACGAAGGGTTGCCCTGGGAGCCGTCCCTTCCCTCGTGCTCCCGGAGAATGGCGTCCAGCACGCCGTTGACGAAACGGGACGATTCAGATCCGCCATATTGCCCGGCCAATCGGATCCCCTCCTGCAGGGCAACTCGGGGCGGGACCTGGGGATCGAAGAGGATCTCCGAGGCAGCCAGACGAAGGATGCTCCGGTCTACCATGGAGAGACGGTCCAGACGCCAGTTGTCCAACGACCGATTCAGTGCCTGGTCCACTTCCTCCAGATGACGGCTCAGCCGTTGGAGGTGGCCCTCCACGAGGGGAATTCGTCGGCTGGCCATCTGCCGCACCCGCAAGGTCTCCTCGAACACATCCAGGAGGGGGCGGTCCGCTCCGTCCGTCTCCCAGCGGTAGAGGACCTGGGTGGCCCAGGATCGAGCCCGGGTCCGGTCGACCCGCTCTTTCTTTCCCAGCCTGGCATCCGATGAAGATCGACTCACGCCATGTCCCGGAAGAGGGTGGCCATCTCCAGGGTGGCCTCGGCTGCCTCCCACCCCTTGTTCCCGGCCTTGCTTCCGGCTCGCGCCAGGGCCTGCTCCAGGGTATCGGTGGTCAGGAGGCCCAGACCCACGGGAATTCGTCCTTTCCGGTTCAGACTTCCCAAGCCGGCCGCCGCCTCGCCCACCACAACGTCGAAGTGTGGTGTATCACCCCGGATCACGCACCCCAGGGCCACCACCCCGTCCACGATCCCTTCATCCACCACCCGGGCAGCAGCAGCCGGAAGCTCCCATGCTCCCGGAACCCGAATGATATGGAGATCGTCCCGGTCCACGCCGTGTCGGACCAGGCAATCCACCGCCCCCGAAAGAAGGGGGGTCGTGACCAGGTCGTTGAACCGGGCCACCACCAGGGCGAACCTGAGCCCGGTCCCATCCAGAACTCCTTCGAATTCCCTCATCGCACCCATCCTTCGCTTCAGTTGAACTCACCGGGATCGGAACCCGCTCCGCCCCCTTGATCCAGTCATGGTACCCAGGTGGGGTCAGGGCAGGTGACCCAGCTTTCGTTCCTTTGTCTGAAGATACTGGGCGTTATGCTCTCCAGGGGCGACCTTCAACGGTTCCCGACCGGTGATCTCCAGCCCGTATCCCTCCAGCCCTACGATCTTCTTCGGGTTGTTCGTCAGGATTCGAATCCGACGCAGCTCCAGATCCAGGAGGATCTGGGCTCCGATCCCGTAGTCCCGGAGGTCCGGCTTGAATCCCAGAGTAAGGTTGGCTTCCACCGTGTCCTGTCCCTGCTCCTGGAGTTCATACGCTCGAAGCTTGTTTCCGAGGCCCATTCCTCGGCCTTCCTGCCGAAGGTAGACGATGGCGCCCAGCCCTTCCTCGTCCACTCGCCTCATGGCCGCCTCCAGCTGCTGGCCGCAGTCGCAGCGGAGCGAGCCAAAGACGTCGCCGGTGAGGCACTCGGAGTGCATTCGAACCAGGACGTCCTCCTGCCCGGAAACCTCTCCCCGCACAAGTGCCACATGCTCACGTGAGTCGATGAGACTCTGGTACCCGATGAGTCGAAATTCGCCGAAGGGGGTGGGAAGCTTCACATCGGCCACTCGCTTCACCAGGCGTTCCTTGCTCAGGCGGTAGGCCACGAGCTGAGCCACGGTGATGAACTTCAGGTCATGCTCCCGGGCGAAGTCCTCCAGTTGAGGTCGCCGGGCCATGGTCCCGTCTTCGTTCAGGATCTCACAGATGACGCCCACCGGTGGAAGACCTGACAGTCGGGCCAGGTCCACCGAAGCCTCGGTCTGTCCTACCCTCCTCAAGACTCCGCCGTCCTGGGCCCGGAGGGGGAAGATATGGCCGGGCCGCCGCAGATCCTGAGGCCGGGTGTCCGGATCCACCAGCACCTGGATGGTCGTCGCCCTGTCCTGCGCACTGATCCCGGTTGTGACTCCGAAGCGGCGGTGGGCGTCCACGGAAACGGTGAACGCGGTGCCGTGTGGATCGGTGTTCCGATCCGTCATGGGGGGGAGGTCCAGGGCATCTGCCCGATCCTCCGTCAGGGTAACACAGATGAGCCCCCGGCCGTGCTTCGTCATGAAGTTGACGGTTTCAGGGGTGATGGCCGATGCCCCGCAGACCAGGTCGCCTTCATTTTCCCGGTCCTCGTCATCGGCTACGATAACCATCTTCCCTTCACGAATATCCTGCAGAGCGTCTTCGACGCGATCAAAGGCCATTACGGTCCTTCCTTCGACTCTGTCTTTGGAGGAGTGGTGCTGAGGAGCCTACCCACGTATTTCCCGATCAGATCCCCTTCTACATTCACCTGGTCTCCCAGGCGGAGTTCGGAGAGGTTCGTGTGGTCCCAGGTATGGGGAATGATGGCCACACCGACCCCATGGGGATCGCTGAGCTCATTTACCGTGAGGGAGACTCCGTTCAGGGTGATGGAGCCGTGGAGGATGGTGCCCCGATGAACCTCCGTGGGGACGCGGAAATGAAGAAACCGCGTACCGCCCTCCTCTCGAAACGATATCAACTCGGCGAGTCCATCCACATGCCCTTGAACGAGATGGCCATCCAGGCGATCTCCCAGTTTCATGGCTCGTTCCAGGTTAACGGATGTTCCCGCCTCGTACTCCGCGGCGATGGTCCGACCCAGGGTGGACGCAACCACATCCACTACGAACCCGTCGTCCAGGAGGCGAATCGGAGTGAGGCACGCCCCGTCCACTGCCACCGAATCGCCGGCCACCATCCCTTCCAGGAGCTGACCAGCGCACCGAATGGTGGTTCGCCTGATGCTGCCGTCGCGTTCAACTGCAGAAATCCGCCCCACGTCCTCGATGATTCCAGTAAACATCAGAGTTCCCGATCCAGGGTTAGCCACAGGTCCGCCCCCAGTGCCTCAGGAGGGAATGCGAAGTTCCAGCCATTCCGGCTGGGCAGTTCGTCCACCTCCGGAAAGGCCAGCACCCGGTCCTGGCCCAGGAATCGGGGGGCGATGGCCAGGTGGACCCGATGCACCAACTCATCGGTCAGGAGTGCACTGGCAAGGACACCTCCACCCTCACAGAGAACGGAGCGGATGCCTTCAGTCCGGAGCTGGGTGAGCGCCCGCTTCAGCTCCACTCGATCCTCTCGCCCTGGCACAACCGTAATCCTCGCCCCTCGAGCGTCCATCTGGGTCAGCCACGGCTCGGAAGCGGCAGAGGTGGTGAGGACCTGAACCTCCCCTTCTCCCTCCCGAAAC
>PWWP01000306.1 GCA_003562075.1 Gemmatimonadota bacterium | reverse complement strand
GGGCTTGCGGTCCCGGTCGAGGCGGGTCGCTGAAGGCGATGCGGTAGCATCGGTAAAGCGGCCCAACGAAGATCCGGGGGCACAACCCCCCTTCCCCCTTCGGGTTAAGACGGCAGGGAGCCCCCTCGGTCGTTGGCTCCCCTCGACGTAGCTTTCGCTATGCCTCCGGCTCGCCGCCTACGATGGCGCTCCCTGGCGTTCCCAACGGTGGTGCCTCTACTTCTTCAACAGCCTTCTAAGGCATGCCAGTGGAAAGCCGGGAGGAGAACGGCCGGGTCCACATAGAGCGATCCCGGTCCGTTCAGTTGGCCGGAGGCAGATCTCCCGTCACCCGCTTCACCAGCGTTCCGGCAGGGATCACGTCACCGGAGCGGAGCCCGTTCATCACGCCCACCACCTCCGCGTCGACGGTGGACGGATAGCGCTGCAGGAACCCCTCGAACGTGGTCTCAACCTCGGTGCGAACGACCTCGATCCGGCGAGGCTGGGCGTTCAGGATCGCCGGATCGGTCACTTCCCGGAACGAGGCCAGCGATTGCAGAACGGCCCCTTCCCGATTGTTCCACGCCCCCGCCACCGCATATCCCAGGACCCGAAATGTGAGTCCACCGTGCCGGATGAAGGCGACCTGTCCCCGAAACTCCGTCCCATTCCCATCCACACGGAACCGGGCCCCAGCCGCCGGGAGGCCATTCACCGAGTCCTCATTCCGAGAGATCCCCACCACCCCGTCCATGGCCAGGAAGGCGTTGCGGGCTTGCTCAGGGGAAGTCTCTTCCACGAGCTCGATGAGGATCACCGCATCCTCCTGGGGACTCACCCCCTGGACCTCCGTCCGGGCGTTCGCCGTCCGCCACTCCCGGGGGAAGTCCATCCGGAAAGCCATCTCGGGATGAAGGAAGACGCCGTCCCGGAAGTATCCTTCCCTTGGATTCGTTCCGAAGACCATTCCGTCCAGGCGCTGGAGGAACCCGTCCCGATCATCCCGGCTCCCCTGGTACTGGGGCGCGTCGCCGGTGGTCTGCTCCAGAATGGTGCCTCGTCGCTCAAGGGGATCCGGGTGGGTGGAGAGGAAGCCCGGGATCCGCTCTCCATCTTCGGCTCCCGAGGCCCGTCCCAGCATTTCGAAGACCCGTGCCACGGCTCGAGGGTCATAGTCCCGCTCACTCATGTAGCCCAGTCCCAGGTCATCGGCCTCTCGCTCGGCCTCCCTTGAGTTGCGGAGGAAGAGAAGCTGCAGCCCAGCTCCGGCGGCCTGACCCAGGGGCCGCAGATCCGGAGCCAGGATCATCCCGATCCCCAAGCCCAACTCGGCAATCTGGGCTCGGCTCACCCGGGTGATGCCATGACGGGCTGTGACGTGACCGATCTCGTGTCCAAGGACGCCGGCGAGCTCGGCATCGGAATTCATGTGGCTCAGAATTCCCCGGGTCACGTAGATGTAGCCCCCAGGGAGGGCGAAGGCGTTGATGGTGGGATCGTCCAGCACGCGGAAGGTCCAGGGAAGGTCGGGCCGCTCGGAGATCGCTGCCATCTCCTGCCCCATGGCGTCGACCCAGCGCTGGAGCTCAGGGTCGTCGTACTCCCCCAGGGCAGCCGTGATGTCCTGATCGGCTGCCCGGCCCATCTGGATCTCCTGCCCCTCGGTGAAGAGGACGAACTGCCGCTCTCCCGTCACTGGGTTGACGGCGCAGCCGTGGAGTCCCACCCCTCCCGTAACCAGAAGGAGAATGAGGGCGAGATAGAATGCGGTACGAGATCTCATGGGATCCACTCCCAGTTGGGGCCCCAGCTTCAGTAGCTGGGTGCCACGAGGATGGCATTGGTGTAGAGTTGCCAACCCGAGTACCAGAACATCCGGAAGAGGGGATCGTCGGCGAAGAGAATAATCCGGCCCGAGCCCTCCCGGCGATCGGCCAGCCACGTACTCTGGTCCAGTCGCTCCAGGTTGTTCTCAGAGATTACCCCGGAGATCCGGCCAAGTCCCTCAGGGAAGTATGCCACCGACTCGAAGGACTCGTCAGGCTCGAAGCCAACCCCTGTGGAGAGGACGAAGAGTCGATCCAGATGCTGGTCGGCAGGAGCTCCGAAAGTGAGGGGGTGATCCGGATCCAGGACGGTCTGGAGGATCGTGCCCGGAACGCGTTCAAGCCAGGCTTCCTCCTCCCGTTCCTCTCGACTCATGAGCGCCCGCTGCAGCCTGGCTTCCCGGTCCTCTTCCTCTTCATCCAGCGCCGTTCGCTGCTCGATCTGGGCCAGGGGCTGGGCCAATTGTCGAGCTGATCCCCCGGTGACCACCAGCGTCCCTCCGGCCTCAACCCACGCTTTCAACCGATCCACACCTCCGTCTTCCAACTCAGCAAGAGGGTTTCCAGGAGGAATCACGACAACGTCGTATCCGGAGAGATCCAGGTTTCCAACATCCCCCAGGTTCAGGATATCGAAGGGGAGGTCCAGGACCTGCTCCAAGAAGAACCAGTGGGCCCCAAAGCCTCCCGCCTGGGTTCCTGGTCCTCCCAGGAGGGCCAGCCGAGGCAGCTCCAGGGGAGAGGCGTCATTGGTCCCCAGGTCGGGCCCGGTGGTCGTGAACCCGGTGGAGATCGGGGTGACGACGCCGGCCAACCCGGAGTTCATGAGGCGCTCGTCCAGCCCCTCGTTCCGGCCCTGTGCAAAGAAGAAGGTCCCGCGGGGGTAATGCACACCATCCACGGAGAAGCTGTCGGCCATGGACATGACCCGGCCCCCTTCCTCCAGGAAGTCCACCAACTCCCGAGCGTAGTGGAAGGAGGGGCTCAGCAGGTATCCGTAGCTCCCCTGCCCAGAGAGCTGGCTCCCGGTTCTCTCAGGGATCCGATCCACCGGTGACCAGTCACCACCGGGGGCTCCCCTGGAAGAGTGTGCTTCCACACCATAGGCATAGGGGAGAGCCCAGGCGGTAATGTCATATGACGACGTTCCCTCCAGTAGGTTCTCCGGTCGAAGGAGCGCGCTGGCCAGCCGCCCTCGGGGCTGACGAGCCGGCACTCGGAAGCTCCCTTCCGGGAGGATGGACCGGGCCTGGAATCCCGGATGGGGGTCCATCTCCATCCCCAACTCCGCGGTCAGTCGCTCCACCTGGATGTCGTGGGAGCGAAGGAGTCGAACCAGGGCTTCCAGTCGAGATGGATCATCTCCCGCCACCAGGTATGTGTCATCCAGTCCCTCATCGATCTCTCGGTGGAACTGTGCGAACCCCCGGAGGAGATCGGATTTCCCCTGGGCAGCCGTCCGCAGAGTGGCATTCCCGGTGGTCCGATGCCCGAAGGCCCGGTCCCGGAGTGTCAGGACCGTTCCATCGGGGCGCTCGATGCTCCGCCCCCCGAACCCTCCCCCACCCTGCTCGTACGTCATCCCCACCGCCCCCACCAGGGAGGGCCAGGAGTCGCCGTAACCCGGATAGAAGAGGTCGAAGTTCTGCCCGGTGTAGTAGAGGAGGCCCTCAGCGTCCATGGCCCGGGCGTTTCCCTGCCCGAAACGAAGACCCCAGTCCAGGATGTGGTCGGGAAAAATGTCGTTGACGGGGTCTGCCGCTGGGAAGAAAAAGTAGCTGGAGGTATAGCCCATCTCGTGGAAGTCCACGTGGACCTGGGGATTGTACCGGTGGAATCGGACCAACCGGTCACGGGTCTCCTGCTGGCTGAGCCAGGCCCAATCCCGGTTCAGGTCGAAGAGATAGTGGTTGGTTCTACCGCCGGGCCAGGGTTCCCGTCGTTCACGGATCTCCGTGTTGGTATTTTCCCGAAGCTGTGCCGTGGAGCGGTAGAAGTTCACATAGCGATCCCGACCGTCGGGATTGGCCACCGGGTCCATGACGACGATGAGGGAGTCCAGGACGCCTGCCACCTCCGAGCCGCCCCGGGCCAGATCCCACGCAGTCCAGATGGCCGCTTCCGGCGACGAACTCTCATTTCCGTGGACGGCATAGGTGAAGTAGACCACAGCCGGATTGGAGTCGGCGATCTCCCGGGCCCGTTCCTCGGGCGTATCCGGATCCATGAGCTCGGCATTTGCCGCCAGGATCTCGTCCAGGCGCCCCCTGTAGTCTTCACGAGCCACCAGAACCTGGAGGAGGGGGCGTCCCTCCGGAGTCTCCCCATAGGTATCCACCGACACCAACGGGGAGGCCTCCGCCAGTGCCTCCATGTAGGCCTGGACCCCAGAAACCGGGGTGAAACGTTCACCCAGTTCGTAGCCCAGGACCTGGGATGGAGTGGGGACATCCTGGGCCGCGAGGCCGGGAAGGAAGAGGAAGCAGGCGAGGACTAGCGAGACGAGTCTGGTCATCTAGAGCGAAGCATTGGGTCATGGGGTAGAACTGCGTCCCGCCACCCATAGGGAGCAGGGCAATCCCTGGAATGTGTGGAAGGAAGGTATTCTGGCGAGTTCCACAGGGGCAACCTGCCCCGCGTCGGGTGAGTCCACCTGCCTTCACGCCTTCCCCGTGCTTGGGACCTTCTGATTCTGACTCTGGCTCATGGGTGCTCTACCTTGACCCCTTCCCGGCAGATGGGACACCTTTGGTGCCATGCATCTTACGACACCCTTCCTGTCGAGCCGGTCGCCCTCGGCCCTGGCTCCACTCTCCCTTGCGGTCCGCTCCCTGATGATCGCTCTTCTCACTGCCCTCCTGGTGGGATGTGACCTGGGGTTGCCGTCATCAGAGGGAGAAGCCGAACTCAGCCGGGATCAGTTCGTGGAGACCTACGTGGAGCTTCGGGTGGCAGCCGCCGGCTGGGAAGGAGCTCAACTCCCTGAAGAGGAGCGGGACCGAATTCTGGCAGAGCAGCAGATCTCGGCCGATCAGCTCCGGGAGTTCGTCCACGTGCACGGACGTAATGTCCCCTTCATGAACGGAATCTGGAACGAGGTGAGCGAGCGGGTGTCCGCCCGGCTGGATCCCCCGGATCTGGACGAGGAGGATGGAGACCCCCTCACGCCTGGTCAGGTGGAGGGCTAACTCCGAAGGGATCGGGAGACCTGTCAGGCCCCGATCCCATTTCGGAAATCGGGGCCTGACGGAGGAGGGCCTCCATGGCAGTTGGACGGGACTGGCCTCCCACCCAGGGAGTTGCACCGCACTCCCACCCGACCCTCCCTGCCGGCGACGCCAGCGGCAGCCAGGCTATCGAACCCGAAAGCTCATCCCGATGGCAAGGCCCCGCCGATCTCCCAGAGAACCGGCAAATCGGATGGCCCATCCCGGGTCGAAGGCCATATCCAGCCCCAGATCCACGGCCACCCCCAGATCCAGGTCATCGGACTGCCTGCCACTCCCGAACCATGCATCCAGAACCACTCGAGGGGTCAGATAGGGGTTGAACCACACGCCATCGGCTTCAAAGTCCCGGCCGATGGAGGCCCCCAGGGGGAAGCTCAGGAGGACATCGTCACCTACCCCCAGGCCGGCACCTCCGACCCACAGGACATCCAGGGGAAAGTCGTTGGAGTGGCGGACCAGGTAGCCAGAGACGTCCACTCCACCGTAGAGGCTCAGCCCTCCTCCCCTTCCCTCTGCCAGCCCAAGGCGATACCCCAGCCCTGCCGGGGCGGTTGAGCCTCGCCACGTGCTCAGAACACCGATCCCGTCGCCAGGGCCCGGCCCCGGATCCACCAGGTAGACCCCCCAACCGGCCGGCGAATTCGGCGCCACCATGAGGGGACCGTCCCAGGCCACCTGCGCCTTGGCCGGAGAGGCCAATAGAAGGAGGGCGAGCCCCGCCGTCATTCCCATCACCCAGAATCTCATCGCGCTCCACTCCAGAGTCATCTATGTTCTGAAATCGGGGCTCGGGAGGGGCTGAAGAGCCCCTCGTACCGGCCCCCTGACACTTGGACAGCCGCCAAATCGAGGTGCAACACTGATGCCAGAGACCCAACCATCGTCGCCTTCATCCTCAGAGCACCCCGCACCCCTCCAGAGGATCCCGGCTCAGACGCCCTGGGCTGACACCGTTGGATACTGCCGTGCCCTCCGGGTCGGAGACCGCGTGCTGGTCTCGGGGACGGCGCCGGTCACACCGGATGGATCCACCTACGCCCCAGGCGACGCCTACCGGCAGATGAGACGGTGCCTGGAGATCATCCGGGACGCGGTCACCAAGTTGGGGGGTGAGCGAGCCCGGGTGATCCGGACCCGGATCTACGTCACCGACGCCCAGAAGTGGAGAGAGGTGGGACGGGCCCATGGAGAGTTCTTCTCCCACGCACCCCCTGTCACCACCCTGATAGAAGTCAGCGCCCTCATCTCACCTGACATGCAGGTGGAGGTGGAGGCAGAAGCCTGGGTTCCCCCCGCCAACTGATGGTCACCGCCGAGGGTTCGACCCCCTCCGACGGACCTGGGCACACCCATGGACGGCGGAGCCAGACGGTGGAGGTCCAGCCAGAGGAAGGGCCCTCCAGTCGCCTGGGGGGCCCTCCTTCTCCGCCGTCATTCCCACTCGATGGTCGCGGGCGGCTTCGAACTCACATCGTAGGTGACCCGGTTCACACCTTGGACCTGGTTGATGATCCGGGTGGAGATAGTACTCAGGACCTCATGGGGGAAGTGATACCAGTCAGCGGTCATCCCGTCTCGGGAGGTGACGGCCCGAAGCGCGATGACGTATTCATACGTCCGGGAGTCTCCCATGACCCCTACGGACCGGATGGGAAGGAGGACCGCGAAGGCCTGCCAGATGTCGTCGTAGAGGCCGGCGTCCCGGATCTCCTCCAGGTAGATGGCGTCGGCCTCCCGGAGGATCGCCAGCCGGTCCTCCCGGACCTCGCCCAGCACTCTGATGGCCAGACCGGGCCCGGGAAAGGGATGGCGGCCGACGAAATCTTCGGGCAAACCCAACTCCCGCCCCACGTTCCGCACCTCGTCCTTGAAGAGCTCGCGGAGGGGCTCGATGAGCTGGAAGGGCATGTCTTCCGGTAGTCCCCCCACGTTGTGGTGGGTCTTGATGGTCACCGAAGGCCCGCCGGTGGACACCGACTCGATGACGTCCGGATAGAGGGTTCCCTGGACCAGGAAGCGAGCGTCCTGTCCCTCTTCCTGAGCCGTCCGCTCGAAGATCCGGATGAAGGTGTTCCCGATGGCCTTCCGCTTGGCCTCCGGGTCCTGGATTCCCTCGATGGCCTCCAGGAACTCCTCTCGGGCATCCACCACCACCAGCCGGATCCCCATGTGCTTCCGGAACGTCCGCTCCACACTCTCCCGCTCTCCTTTTCTCAGGAGCCCCGTATCCACGAAGATGCAGGTCAGGCGGTCTCCCACGGCCCGATGGACCAGGACGGCGGCCACCGAGGAGTCCACCCCGCCGGACAGCCCACAGATCACGTGGGCATCGCCAGCCTGCTCGGCGATCCGGGCCACCGACTCATCCACAAAGGCTCCTGGGGTCCAGGTCGGGCTGCACCCGGCAATTCTGAAGAGGAAGTTGGAAAGAATTTCCTCCCCCCGGACGGTATGGGCCACCTCCGGATGGAATTGAACCCCGTAGATGTCCCGGTCCTCTGCCTTGAAGGCCGCCACCGGAAGGGTGGCAGTCGAGGCCAGGGCCCGGAAGCCCGGGGGCGGCTCATCCACGTGGTCGCCGTGGGAGCACCAGACCCGGGTGGACTCCTGGGGATCGAATCCATCGAAGAGATCGTCGGACGTGCCGATCCGGAGATCCGCCCGGCCGTACTCCCGGGTTCCGGCCTGGACCTGACCTCCCTCCTCCCGAGCAATGAGTTGCATTCCGTAGCAGATCCCCAGGATGGGGATCCCCAGCTCGAGGATGGCCGGGTCCAGTCCGGGAACATCCGGATCGTAGACCGAGTTGGGACCGCCGGAGAGAATGATGCCGGCAGGGTCCCATTCCCGGATCCACTCCTCCGAACGGTCGGGAGGGTGGATCTCGCAGAATACCCGCTCCTCTCGGATCCGGCGGGCGATGAGCTGAGTGTACTGGGATCCGTAGTCCAGGATCAGAATCCGCTGGTGATCGGCCATCTCCGGCGGGGAACTCGACTGGCTCATGTCGCGCTATCTCCAGAATCACGTGTATATGATGGGATGGATTCGCCCCGGATGAGCTCTTCCACTTTCTCCCGGTGCCGGACAAGAAGAGGAGCCCCCCCCTCCACCAGGATCTCCGCCGGCCGAAGGCGGGCATTGTAGTTGGAGGCCATGGTGAAACCGTAGGCCCCAGCCGTCCCCACGGCCAGCAGGTCACCGGGTTCCGGCAAGGGAAGCTCTCGGTTCCTCGCCAGGAAGTCCCCGGATTCACAGACGGGCCCCACAATATCCACAGTCCTGTGCCGGGCGTCCGGCCTGAGTTGGACCGGGACGATCCGATGCCATCCCCCGTAGTGGGATGGACGGAGGAGCTCCGTCATCCCTCCATCGGTGATGACGAAGGTCTTCCCTCCCGACTCCTTCCGATAGAGAACCCGGATCAGGAGGACTCCGGCGTGTCCCACCACCGATCGTCCTGGCTCCAGGATGAGTTTGAGGCCTCGGGAAGTCAGGGGTGGGATCACCCGGGTCGCCAGCTCCTCCAGGGGAAGTCCCGGCTCACCCGAGTACCCCACTCCGAACCCTCCGCCCAGATCCAGGTATTCCAGTTCGACTCCTTCATCGGCCAACCGGTCCACCATGGAGAGGACGGTCTCCAGGGCTGCCAGGTACGGCTCCACCTTCACGATCTGGGAGCCGATGTGGACATCGATGCCCCGGAAGCGGATGTGGGGGTAGTCCGGCGCAGATCGGTAGAGCTCCAGCGCCTTGGCCACCGGAATACCGAACTTGGATGCTGCGTGGCCAGTCCGGGTGTACTCGTGGGGGGTGGGTGATTCCACATCTGGATTCACTCGGATCCCGACGGGGGCCTGCACGCCGTGTCGAGACGCCACCTCTTCCAGGAGCTTCAACTCCCCCTCACTCTCCACGTGAAAGGCATAGATCCCGGCCTCAAGCGCGGCCTCCATTTCTGGGACCGTCTTCCCCACTCCGGCGAAGACGATGCGCTCCGGTGGGATTCCAGCCGAGATGGCACGGTGAAGCTCTCCCCCGCTCACGATGTCGGCCCCGGCACCAGCCCGTCCGACACGGTTGAGCACGGCCAGGTTTCCATTGGCCTTCACCGAGTACGCCAGGAGGAAACCCACCCCCTGAAACGCAGTTCGGAACTCTCGGATCCGGGCTTGGATGCCCTCCGAGTCGTAGATGTACAGAGGGGTGCCAAACTCACGAGCCATCCCTTCCAGCGACACTTCCCTGCAATGGAGAATCCCGTCTTTCCAGGAAAAACCGCTCCCAAGACCCTGGATCGTTCCTGGCGGCGAGCCGGCCGACACAGGCATCAATAGGCCTTGGCCCAGATGACCTCGGATTGGGCCTCGCCGCCCCCGATGCACCGGGAGGGCTGCTCCGGAGACTGGAAGTCCGGGTCCGGAATGCACCGGAGGGTTGCCCCGGTTTCGGCCTTCACCCTTTCCTCCACCGCCGGGTCACCACTCCATCCGGTGTAGACGAAGCCGCCGGGACCGTCCATGATCTCCTTCAACCGGTCCATGCTCTCCACTCCCCGATAGGAGTGCTCTTCCCGCCGCTTCCGGGCCAGCGTCAGGAGTTGGTCCTGAAATGCCTCCAGGCGGGCAGGCAGCTCCGCCACGGCCTGGGCCTCCGGAAGAAAGGCCTTTCGATCCTCACCCTCGCCCGTCACCCGTTTCACCAGGACAACTTGCTCCTTGGCCAGGTCCCGAGGGCCGATCTCGAGTCGGAAGGGCACCCCCTTCCGCTCCCACTCATAGAACTTGGCTCCCGGATTGAGATGGTCCCGGTCATCGACTTTGACCCGGACGTCGAGCTCGGTGAGGCGCGCCTTCAGCTCATGGGCCTTCCCTACCACGCCCTCCCGCTCCGAATCCTTCCGGTAGATGGGTACGATGACGACCTGGGATGGAGCCAGACGGGGAGGAACCACGATCCCGGAATCATCGCCGTGGGTCATGACCATCCCCCCCACCAGCCGCGTGGACACCCCCCAGGAGGTGTTCCAGGCGTATTCCTCAACCCCTGCCTCGCTCTGGAAGGTGAGCCCGAACTGCCTGGAGAAGTTCTGACCCAGGTGATGGGAAGTGCCGGCCTGGAGCGCCTTCCGATCCTGCATCATTCCTTCGCAAGCGTAGGTCCGGACCGCCCCGGCAAACTTCTCCGAATCGCTCTTGAGGCCCGTCACCACCGGCATGGCGATCCATTCCTCCATGAACTTGCGGTAGATCTCCAGCATGAGGCGGGTTTCCTCCTCCGCCTCCTCCTCGGTAGCGTGGGCCGTGTGCCCCTCCTGCCACAGAAACTCGGCGGTTCGAAGGAAGAGCCGGGTCCGAAGCTCCCATCGCATGACGTTGGCCCACTGGTTCATCTTCACCGGGAGGTCCCGGTAGGACTGCACCCAGCGGGCGTACATGGAGTAGATGATGGTCTCGGAGGTAGGTCGGATGGCCAGTGGTTCATCCAGCTCCTTCCCGCCGGCGTGGGTCACCACTGCCAGTTCGGGCTTGAACCCCTTCACGTGCTCCTTCTCCCGCTCGATGAAGCTCATGGGAATCAGGAGGGGGAAGTATGCATTCTCATGGCCGGTGGCCTTGAACATATCGTCCAGAGCCCGTTGCATCCGTTCCCAGATTCCGTAGCCCCAGGGCCGGATGACCATGCTCCCCCGGACCGGGGAATGTTCGGCCAGTTCGGCCCGATGCACCACTTCGTTGTACCACGCGCTGAAGTCTTCAGCCCGGGGTGTCAGCGCCTTGTCGTCGCCCATCTATGCTCCATCGCTGGGTTGGTCCTTGGATCCTCTATGTCGTCGACCTGCTCGAGCCCGCTCCCTTCCGAAGACGACCGCCGCAGGGACGATGATGAGGAGAAGCGAAAGGATCGCCCAGGTCGGTCGCAGGGGGAGGTCAGTGCCGGCACTCAGGAGGAAGGCCACAATGCCCCCCCCAGCGAGTGCCACCAGAACCGCCGCCACCAGAATGACATACTCCAGGGCGTTCAGACGACGAATCGCCCGCTCCATCTCCTCTCGGGTCTCCTTGAAACCCTCTCCCTCAGCCACGCCTACTCCTCCCCTGCCCCGTCCCTCCCCATGAGCGACTGGAGGGTCACCTCCTCTTCGTCGCCGGAAACCATGTCCCGGAGGACGGCCTTCCCCCGAGACACCTCATCGGGACCGAGGACGATCACCTGCCGGGCCCCTTCATTGGCAGCTGCGGAGAATTGTTTGCGGACCGACTGACCTCGGATCCCGTAGAGGGCCGAGTGACCGGATCGCCTCAAGGAGGTGGCCAGTCGGCGAGCCAATCCGGCCTGCTCTTCGCCGATGACAACCAGGAAGTAATCGACCTGACGTCGGTATTCAGGGGCCAACCCTCGCTCGATCAGCAGGTCTGACAGGACCACGTCACCCATCCCGAAACCCACTGCAGGGAGAGGCTCGCCTCCCACCAACTCCAGGAGGCTGTCGTAGCGGCCGCCGCCGCAGATTGCCCGGTGTTCGCCCTGCCGGTCGAAGACCTCGAAGACGATGCCCGTATAGTAGGCCAATCCTCGAACGATGGTGAGGTCGAACTCCACGAAGCCAGCCAGCCCCAGGTCATCCAGGATCTGGATGAATTCCTGGACCTCAGCCAGGGGACCGGCCACCTCCTCGCGATGGGCGAAGGCATCAGCCACTGCCGCCAGAGATGGCGCCTGGAAGAGGGTAATCACTCGATCCACGACCTCTGGAGGCAGCCCAACCTCTCCAGACAGCCGCTCCCGGATCCTCTCCTCCGACTCCCGTTCCACCTTGTCCACTACGGGATAGGTGGCATCCAGCGAGTCGGATGGGACGCCACACTCCCGGAGGAGGGCAGACAGGAGCCTCCGATCCGAGATCCGGGCCCGGATGTCATCGCTGCTCAATCCCAGCGCCCGGAGGCTGTCCAGCGCTACGGCCAGGACTTCGGCATCTGCTTCCACGCCCGGTCCGCCCACCAGGTCCACATTCCACTGGAAATGCTCCCGGAGCCGGCCTCGCTGCTGGCGTTCGTATCGAAACAGCTGGGGGATGGAGAACCAGCGGATGGGCTTGGGCATGGCCCGACTCCGCTCCCCCAGGATCCTGGCCAGGGACGGCGTCATCTCCGGGCGAAGAGAGACCTCCCGCCCCCCCTTATCGGTGAAGTTGTAGAGTTGGCCCACAATCTCCTCACCGCTCTTCTGGGTGTAGAGATCCAACTCCTCCAGAGGAGGTCCGTCGTATTCCAGAAAGCCGTAGCGCCGGGAGACCCGGCGCCACGCATCGAACAGGTGGGATCGGAGCACCAGTTCTTCCGGCGGAAAGTCGCGAAAGCCGGGAAGTCTGGCGAAGTTCTTTGCTCTTGACATGGCGCGAATCTACCCGAACCCGGAGGAAGGGGGCAAGGCTTCTCGGGGGATCCGATCCAGGGCTCGCAACGCCAGGGCCACAACGGAGAAAGAGCCTGTGACGAGGACCGATCCGCCCCTCTCGGCCCACGTCCGGGCCTGTTCCAATCCCTCTGCTACCGAATCGCTCTTTCGGGTGGGGAACCCCCTGGGGAGAGCCAGTTCCGCCTCTCCCGGCTCCCACCGCCGGTCTTCAGGGGTGGATGGGTCGGTGACAAGAACCATCCCGTCCAGACCCTGGGCAAGCTCCTTCAGGATCGCTGGGACATCCTTGTCCTTCATGATCTGAACCACACCGATCCTGGGCGCCGGCAACTCCACCTCCTGGAGGGTGGAAACCAGCACCCGGGCTGCTGCGGGATTGTGGGCCACGTCCAGGACCCAGAGCCCTGCATCGGTCCGTTCAACCTGAAATCGTCCAGGAAGGCGGGCCCGGGCGACCCCCTTTCGGATACACGTGGCCGTGATTGGGATACGGGGAGGGAGGGCTTCCAACGACCGGACGGCCAGTGCCACATTCTCCAGCTGGTGTCGCCCCACCAGGGGCGACTTCAACTCCAACTCTCCCCACCGCCGGGTCCGGACCGAAAGGGAGATCCCCGCTGCTGTGACGGTGCCACGGGGCGGCCCTACCCGAGTGAGGGGAACCCCCAGAGTGGCAGCTTCCCTGGTCAAGACCTCCAGAACCGCAGGATCCTGTGACCCGGTATACGCCGGGACTCCAGCCTTGAAAATCCCGGCCTTCTCCAAGGCGATCTCCGGAAGAGTCCCTCCCAGGAGGTCGGCGTGGTCCATGGTCACATTGGTGATGACGCTGACCACGGGCGAGACCACGTTCGTGGCATCCAGCCGTCCTCCCAGCCCCACCTCCACCACAGCCACCTCGACCCCGGCCCTCTCCATGGCGAGGAAGGCCAACGCAGTCGATGCCTCGAAGAGGGAGGGGCTCTCTCGAAGAAGGTGGGGATGGAGTTCCTGGGCCAGCTCCAGGAGAGCTTCGTCCGGGAACGGCCGGCCGTTGACCAAGATCCGTTCCCGGAAGGAGACGAGATCTGGTGAGCTATACAGTCCGACCCGAAGCCCCGCTTCCTCCAGGATTCCGGCCCACACCCGGCCCACCGATCCCTTCCCGTTGGTCCCCCCCACATGGAGGACCGGGACCCGACGCAGAGGGTGGCCGATGCCGGCCAGAATGCCGTGGATCCGGGTAAGTCCCCATGTGACCCGGCCGGTGAGGGGAGGGAAGAGTTCGCGTGCCAGGCTGTCATGGGACGCCGGCATCCGGTCGGGCCCGGCTCCCAGGGCTGGCAGGGCACCCCCTGGGAGGGAGGATGGGGCCTTCGTCACCGCTCAGCGTCTCCAGGAAGCGTCCACATGTGGCCCAGGAGTTGGAGAATGGTCTCTCGCATCTCCCGCCGATCCACCACTCGATCCACCATGCCGTGCTCCAGGAGGAACTCGGCGCGCTGGAAGCCCTCGGGAAGCTCCTGCTTGATGGTCTCTTCGATGACTCGGGGTCCGGCAAAGCCGATGAGAGCTCCCGGCTCTGCCAGGTTCACGTCCCCCAGCATGGCGAAGGAGGCGGTGACCCCACCCGTGGTGGGATCGGTGAGGATGGAGATGAAGGGGATTCCGGCCTCATGGAGTTGAGCCAGAACGGCCGATGTCTTGGCCATCTGCATGAGCGAGTATATCCCTTCCATCATTCGGGCTCCCCCTGATGCCGATACCAGGAGGAAGGGACGTTCCTCGGCCAAAGCCACCCGGCCGATCCGGGCAATCTTCTCACCCACCGCCGACCCCATCGATCCTCCGATGAAGGCGAAATCCATGACGGCCAGTGCAATGGGGAGGCCCTCCAACGTGCCCCTTCCCGTGACAACGGCATCCTTTCGACCCGTCTTCTTCTCGGCTGCCTCGAGTCGGTCCTTGTACCGCTTCAGGTCCTCGAACTCCAGCGGATCGGCGCTGCCCAGGTCAGCCTCCGTCTCCTCGAACGAACCCTCGTCAGTGAGAATCCGACGGTAGATGTCCGCCCGGATTCGAAAGTGGTGCCCACACTCGGGGCATACGTGGAGGTTTCGAGTGAGCTTCTCCCGGTAGAGGATCTCACCGCATCCATCGCATTTGTCGAAGACGTCCGACGGAACGTCCCGTCGGTCGTCGCCGCTGAGGGGCTTCTTCGCCTTTCGAAACCAGGACATTGCTGTTCCTCCAGCGCTGGGTGCAGGGCAGACTCAATCCTCCTGGGCCAGCCGCACGGCCAACGCCGTGAACGCCCAACAGGTCAGAAGGAAGGTGCCACCGTAGCTAAGAAATGGGAGGGGGATCCCGGTAATAGGAACCAACCCGATCGTCATTCCGATATTGATGAAGATGTGGACGATCCAGGCTCCGAAGATACCGAAGAGAACCAACCCGGCAAAGGGATCCCCTGCCCCTTCTGCCAGGCGCACCACTCGGTAGAGGAGGAACCCGAAGACCGCCACCACCAGGACCGAACCCACGAACCCCAGCTCCTCTCCCACTACGCTGAAGATGAAGTCGGTGTGCTGCTCCGGCAGGAAATCCAGCCGCTTCTGCGTACCCTGGGTGAATCCCTTCCCCGTGAGACCTCCACTCCCGATGGCCACCTTGGATTGGATCAGATTCCACCCGGCTCCCCGAGGATCCATGCTCGGATCAAGGAAGACCAGCAGACGATTCCGCTGATAGTCGGCCAGTTGGCTCCAGAGTGGATTCGCGATGGTCCCTGCCGCCAGGTTGGCCAGGAGGATCCCCACCGACTCGGCCAGATACAACCGATACCGGAAGAGGTAGATCAGGAGGATCAATCCCACGAAGTAGGCCGACCACACGACGGTGCTGAAGGCCAGGATCAGGGCGAGCCCAGGTGAGGCCAGAAGGAAGAGGAGGAATGGAGGCGTGCCGGCCCAATAGAGACAGGCGAACAGGACCCCTACGAAGGCCAATGCCGTCCCCAGGTCCGGCTGCAGGACCACCAGGATCAGAGGCACACCCATGAGGGCGCTGGGCGCCACAAGGTCCCGGAGGCTCTGGGGAGGCGCCTCGCGGGAGGAGAGGTACCGGGCCAGGCCGAGAACGGCGGCCAACTTGGCGAACTCCGCCGGCTGAAACCGAATGGGACCGATCCCGATCCAGCGTCCCACCCCCTCCGCCGTTCCTGCTCCAGTCCCGACGACCAGGGTGGCCGCCAGGAGAATCACCGCCAATCCGTAGGCCGGGAAGGCGATCCACTCGATCCACCGAGCCTTCACCTTCCAGATGACCCCGAATCCCACCAGAGCCAACGCCAACCAGACGAGCTGCCGTCGCCATGCTCCCTGGGTGACGGGGCTGGGGACATTCACCACCCCGGCGGAGTAGATCATGGCCACCCCAAAAAGGGAGAGCGCCATGGCCGCGCCCACAAGGAGGGGATCCCCCGTCCACCGTTCCACCCATCGGCCCATGGGCCCCGACGGAGAAGCCATCAGTTCCAGCGAGCCCAGGGCGCAGGGGTCCCGGACCGGAGATGCTCGCCCAGGGTCTGGATGGTATCCACCGGTATGCCGTACTTCCGACGCAGGTGAAAGTCTGCAGCCTTGGCAGCGATGGGGGCGGCCATGGCCGAGCCGGATTGCCCCTCTTCCACCAGCACTACGATGACGATCTCCGGATCTTCCTCCCACGGCCCGGCCATCCCCACGAACCAGGCGTGGGGATGCTCCTGGGTGGGGCTACCCTGAGCCGTGCCCGTCTTGCCCATGAGATCCCAGTGTTCCAGCGAAGAGAGATGTGCCGTTCCTCCCGGCGCCGTCACGTACCGGAGGCCCTCCCTGAGAGCCACCAGCGATGCCTCACTCAGGTCCAACCGCCAGTCCGTCTCCGGGTCCGCATCGGGAGAGCGGATGAGTTGGGGGCGAGGAGCACTCCCGTCCCGGGCCAGAGCCAGATAGAACTGGGCCATCTTCAGAGGCGTCTGATCATTGGGTCCCTGCCCGATGGAAAGAGACATGACCTCGTTCTCGAAAGGTCGGTAGTTGAAGACCCGGTGCCACCAGTCCAGGCTCTCAGGGAAGGTCCCGGCCATCTCCCTGGGAAGGTCGATCCCGCAGGCTTCCCCGAAGCCCAGGCGAGTGCCCTCCTCCACGAGCCGCTCCAATCCGATCCGCAGCCCCAGCTGATAGAACCAGACGTTACACGAGTGACCGATGGCACCAGCCAGGTCCTGGTGGCCATGGCCCTCTGCCCGCCAGCATCGCCGGGTCACGCCCTGGTAGGTGTAGGACCCGTAGCAGGCGGTCGGCATGAACTCATCGGGCTCCACCACGCCCATCTCCAGTCCGATAGCAGCCGTAGCCAACTTCCAGGTGGAGGCCGGAGGATAGCGACCCACGACCGCCCGATTGTAGAGAGGACGGGACGGATCCTGGTTCAGGCTCTCCCAGAGGGTCCGACTGATGCCCCCGACAAAGCTGTTGGGATTGAAGGTGGGTGCAGAGTAGAGAGCCAGGACCCCTCCGTCTTCGGCATTCAGCGCCACCACAGCCCCACGCATGTCCTCAGGAAAGATCTCATGGATATATTCCATGAGGTCCAGATCCAGATGCAGGTAGAGTTCATCGCCTGGAACGGCCGGTGCCGCCGCCTGGCCCTCGAAGGAGCCAATGACCCTCCCTACGGCGTCCACCTCCACGAAGCGCACCCCCTGCCGGCCCTGCAGAAGGGGCTCATACTGCCGCTCCAGCCCCTCCTTCCCCACAATCATCCCCTGCTCGTACTCCTGGAAGTCAGCACTTTCCAGCTCGGCGGCAGAAACCTCTCCCACATATCCGAGAGCATGTCCGACGGCCGGCCCGCCCATGTAGCGGCGTCGAGGACGCATCTCGAGGAAGACGCCGGGGAAATCCCCGCGCCGCTCCTCGACGGCGGCGATCACCTCGTAATCTGCATTCCGAGTGACGAGGAGGGGCTGTCGGCGGTTCACCCGCGATTCGTCCACCAACGCTTCGACCCGCTCCTCCGGAAGGTCCAGAAGGGGAGCCAGGCGACCCAAGGTCTCGCGGATGGAGTCGGGTGGGGCAGGAAAGAGGGAGACCGTGTAGGAAGGCACATTGTCGGCGATGATCCGCCCGTATCGGTCAAAGACCGTGCCCCGGGGTGCTGGCACCTGAAGCACCCGAAGTCGGTTGGAGTCGGACTGGAGCGCCCAGCTGGACCCTCGCACGACCTGAGCGCGGAAGAACGACAGGATGAGAACGCCGAAGAGGACGGCCAGGACGACCAGCGCCCCCCTTGCCTGACTTCGCTTCTGGTGTGGATGTGGTTCCTTCATGATTCCAGCACGATAACGTTCAAATCTCCGTAGACCACGGCAGGAACACCCACCCAGGAACGCACCTTTCCTATCCCCCCCCTGCATACCCGGGTGTCATCCGGAAGGATCGCCGGTCTCATCCGGAAGGATCGCTCCGCCAGGCACCAGTCACCAGAAGGATCCCGACGCCGACCGCCGCCGCGTAGGCCGCGTCCAAGGGACCGTGGACGAGGAGACTGACTCCGGCATCCCGTCGCACCTCGTCGCCGGCGACGGTCCAATGGAGGACAGCCCGAAGCCAGGTTCCGAAAAAGAGGTACGAGATGAGAAAGAACAGGGTCTCCCCCACAAAGAGATCGCGGGACCTGGAGCCGGCGATCCCCAACAGCGTGCACGCCAGGGTATTGGCACCGAAGGCCAATAAGGAAAAGGCATCCTCCAGCAGCCCCAGGAAGAACCCCAAGCCAGCCGCCGTTCCGGTTCGCATCTCCCGAGCCAGCAACAGGAGTCCAACGGCCAGGAGGTCAGGGGCCAGCCGCCCGATCCCGAACCCGACATGAAGAAGGAAGTGGAGGATGGGCAGGGAAATCAGGATGACCCGGAAGAGCCGATTCGACCTCATGACCTTGCCTCGAAGCCTGATGAGCCGGCCTCCCGAGCCGGGTCCCTCACGTCGCTCCCCCGGTCCTCCTCCTCGGGAGAAAGATCGCCCCGGCCCTCTACATCCATTCCCTCCCCGGAAGACAGGGTATCCCCAACCTCCACCGGGACACCGCCTTCAGCCGGCGCGTCTCCCCCTTCCGGTTCCACTCCGGCACCATGAGCGCCAGGGTCCACGGGGGGAGCGGAACGGGTGGACGGCCCCATGTCAACCTCCTCCAGGGCCTCCGGACCATCCGGCGCCACAGGGAGAGAGTCCACCCAGAGCTCCGCCAAGCGCTCATTCCCCTCCACGTCCGGAGCCACCATGACCAGCACGTGCCCAACAGCCGCCGGCTCCACGGCAGGAATCAGCCAGTACCCTCGACGCCATCCTGCCTCGGTTTCGGCCAATGCATCCACCACCCCCACCAGGATTCCCCGGGGATACACACTCCCTCGACCGGAGGTCACGACAGCGGTCCCGGGCTCCAGCGTGGTGTAGTATGGCACTCCGTTGAGGAGGAGTCGGTCCTCCTCCCGGAAAGCGCCCGACCGGGGCTCCACCAACCCAAAGGCCGCTCCATCAAGGGTCATGGCGCTGACCCGGAAATCCGGATGGGTCCAGTCCATGGCCACCGAGGTCGAAGCGGTCACCTCTCGGATCACACCCAGCAGCCCGTCGGCCGATACCACCGGGTCGTTGACCCGAACACCATCCTCCCGCCCCACGTCCAGTAGGAGCATGCTTTCCGATCCCCGGACTCCAGGCCGGATGACGCTGGCTGATCGGAACCCGGGGCCGGCCCGCTCCCGCAAGTCCAGGAGTTCCCGGAGGCGGGTGTTCTCGTGTCGAAGCGTCTGCTGGGCCGCCAAGGCAGCGGTAGCTGCATCCAGTTGTGATTGGAGCTCTGAGATATCCACCGTGCGCACCCGAGCCTGGTGGAGGGACTCCTGGATCAGGAGGAAGGGAGCCAGGACGGTTCCTCGGAGTGCACTTGCCACCTGCTCCTGGCCCTGGGGAGGGAGAACAACCAGAATCCCAGCCAGGATCAGAAAGGCAGAGGCAAGGAAGAAGTCCCTCCTACCTCGGCTCTCGAACTGGTCCGGCTCAAAAGGGGGCATGGGCCCAGGGGGCTGGACGGAGCGTGAATGGGTCAGGTGGGAGGGCGACTCTCCCGATCAGGTCACCAGCACGTTCCGATACTTCTGCAAGTCATCCAGGATCCGGCCCGCTCCCCTGACTACACAGGTGAGTGGCTCTTCATCCACATGAATGGGAAGATTCGTCTCCTGGGTCAGGAGGCGATCCAGACCCCGGATCAGAGCCCCCCCACCCGTCATGACGATTCCCCGGTCTACGATGTCAGAGGAGAGTTCCGGCGGGGTGATCTCCAAGGCTCTCCGGACCGCCTCCACAATGGCCTGAATAGGCTCCTGGATGCACTCTCGGACTTCCTCGGAATGGACCGTCACCGTCTTCGGGATCCCGGACACCAGGTCCCGTCCCTTCACCTCCATGGTCCGTTCCTCTCCGTAATCGAAAGCCGATCCAATCTGAATCTTCACCGCCTCGGCAGTGGGTTCCCCGATCAGGAGATTGTAGTTCTTGCGGAGGAAGGTGACGATGGCCGAATCAAGTTCATCCCCACCGACCCGGATGGAGGTGTTGGAAACGATCCCCGAGAGGGCGATGACCGCGATCTCAGTCGTACCGCCCCCGATGTCGATCACCATGTTTCCGGTGGGCGTTTCGATGGGGAGTCCCACACCGATGGCCGCCGCCGTAGGCTCGGCCACCATGTAGACGGCCTTGGCCCCGGCCGCCATGGCGGATGAACGGACGGCTCGTCGTTCCAGTTCGGTGATTCCCGAGGGAACGCCTACCACCACCCGAGGTTTGATCCGGAAGATGCGCTTGGACGTCACCTGCTTGAGGAAGTGACGGAGCATCATCTCGGTCACATCCACATCGGCAATGACACCATCCTTCAGGGGTCGTACCGCCTCGATGTTCTCAGGCGTCCGGCCAAGCATGCGTTTGGCTTCCAGGCCGATGCCCAGGATCTTCCTGGATCCCTTCTCCACTGCGACGACCGAGGGCTCGTTCAAGACGATCCCCTCCCCCTTCACATAGACCAGGGTATTGGCCGTCCCCAGGTCGACGGCGATGTCGTTGACAGGAATGAGCGAACCTGAATTGAACCACTTCGAGAACGAGGCCAAAGCTTGAGCCCGTTGGGTCGGTGGGAGGGCCGATTTGTGAGCGGACGGATGGCCCGGGAGTCAACTTTTCGTCCGGGCGCCCCGGATTGTAAAGACCCTGGGCACGTTGAGCAAGATGCGTTCCCTTTGCGGCAAGAATCTCTCGCTCCGAAGCTCAGTCCAACCCTGTGCTCCCGAAGCCACCCGCCCCTCGGTCCGTCTTATTCACAGCTTCCGTCTCGTGGACTTCCGGAGCCTCGAAACGAGCGAAGACAAGCTGGGCAACTCGGTCCCCTCTTGCGATGGCCACGCTTGAGTCCGAGAGGTTGTGCAGGAGGACCCTCAGCTCACCTCGATAGTCGGGGTCAATGGTCCCCGGAGCGTTTGGCACGATGACCCCTTCCCGGTATGCAAGCCCGGAGCGGGGACGGACCTGGCACTCTACCTGATCGGGCAATTCGAGGACCAGGCCCGTCCCTACCGCACGAGTCTCTCCCGGCGCCAGTTCGAAATCCGCCTCAGCGGAGCGGACATCGTAGCCGGCCGCCCCAGGGGTCGCCCGGGCCGGCAGGGGAAGATCCGGGTTGGTCGGAAGCCGACGGAACCGAACCACCCAACGGGTCTCCACGGGTCAGTCGCCCTCCAGGAATAGTTCCAAAGGAGTGTGCTCCAGCCCAAAGGCTTCCGCCACCCCTGGGTAGGTGATCTCCCCTTCCACCACGTTCACACCCAGGGCCAGGGCTGGGTCCTCCCGGCAAGCCTGCTGCCATCCCCTGTCCGCCAGGGCCATGGCGTAGGGAAGGGTGGCGTTGGTCAGAGCCAGGGTGCTGGTTCGAGCCACGGCGCCCGGCATGTTGGCCACCGCATAGTGGATCACACCTTCCACCTCATAGATGGGATCCTCATGGGTGGTGGCCTCGATGGTCTCGACGCAGCCACCCTGATCCACCGCCACATCCACGATGACCGAGCCCGGCTTCATGACCTTCAGGTCATCCCGGGTGACCAGCGAGGGGGCCTTCTTCCCCGGAACCAACACACCACCGATGAGCAGGTCCGCCTGGGCAAGCTGCTCCCGGATGTTGTAGCGGTTGGAGAAGAGCAGATCCACGTTGGCCGGCATGACGTCCGACAGGTACCGGAGTCGAGGGAGGGATATGTCCAGGATCGTCACATGGGCGCCAAACCCTGCAGCCATCTTGGCGGCGTTCGTGCCGACCACGCCCCCTCCCAGGATCACCACCTCGGCCGGAAGGACACCAGGGACACCTCCCAGCAGGACACCCCGCCCACCGTAGAATCCCTCCAGATACTTGGCACCCTCCAGAATGGAGAGGCGACCGGCGACCTCGGACATGGGGGTGAGGAGGGGGAGTTCCCCATTCTCCAGCTGCACTGTCTCATAGGCGATGGCAGTACACCCTGCGTCCATGTGTGCCCGGGTCAGGGGCTCGGACGCCGCGAAGTGCAGGTAGGTGAAAAGGAGCTGTCCCTCCCGCATCCGGGGCCATTCGGGCTGGATGGGCTCTTTCACCTTCATGATCATCTCAGCCCGCTCCCATACCTCATCTGCCGACGAAGCGATCTCGGCACCCACCTGGGAATAGAGCCCATCGGGGAAACCACTTCCCTCGCCTGCCCCAGCCTCCACCAACACCTGGTGGCCGCGTTTGATGAGGGCTTCGGCCCCTGCAGGGACCAGGGACACACGGTATTCGTTCGCCTTGATTTCCCTTGGTACACCGATCAGCATGTCGGTCCTCGTAGGATGGAGATTCTCTGGGGCGGGGTTCCTCCAAGAGCCCATGGAGCCCCGACCATATTTGGATACAAATGTGGATTCGGAATTGTCCCTGCCAAATCTGACGTCGTTCTCCGCTGCGTCAAGTCAGACCCCGGGTCCGAGCCGCAGGATGACCTGTCGTTCCGGATCAAAATAGGTGGACGCCACTTCCGCCAGGTCGTCGGCCGTCACCGCTTCGATGGTCTGCAGGAGCTGATCCAGCGTCATGTATGGCTGGTCGTAGAGGGCAAAGCCAGCCAGTCGGAAGAGGCGTGACGACGTGGACTCCAAAGAGAGCATGACCTGTCCCTTCACCTGATCCTTCACCTCCCGGACCTCCTGAGCCGTCAAACCTTCCTTTGAAAGGCGCCGGTACTCCTCTTGAATGGCTTCGACGGCTCGCCCTGCCGAGTCGGGGCGAGTCCCGGCATAGACACCGGACACCCCGCCCCTGGAGTGGAAGGACTGGAAGGAGAAGACGCTGTAGGCCAACGCCAGTCCCTCCCGAACCCGCTGAAACAGCCGGGAACTCATCCCGCCTCCGAAAGCAGCTGAGAGGAGTACGAGGGGAAACCGAGTAGAGGCTCCTCGTCCAGGAGTTCGGGTCCCGACTACAAAATGGGTCTGAGCGGTCTCCCGCCCCTCTCTGCGCTCCAGACCCTCTGGGAGCCCTGGCGCTTCCGGGACAGCCTGAATTCGTCCCCCGGCCCAGTCCTGGAACCGGGCCTGGACCATCTCCACCAATACGTCATGCTGGAGGTGGCCTGCCGCCGCCACGATGAGTTCGCCCTGGCGGTATCGGTCCCGGTGGAGTGTACGCAGCTCCTCCACCGGCATTCGGACCACAGACTCGGGTGTACCCAGAATCGAGCGTCCGTAGGGGTGGTCTTGCCACAGTTCCCGGGCGTGGAGTTCGAAGACCAGATCGTCGGGGGTATCCTGAACGGTGGCGATTTCCTCCAGGACCACCTCCCGTTCCAGCTCCAGGTCCCGCTCCCTGAGGAGGGGATCCAGGACCAGCTCGGAGAGGACGTCCACGGCCACCGGCAGGTGCTCGGCCAGGATCCTGGCCTGGTAGGAGGTGTGCTCTCGAGACGTGAATGCATCCAACGTGCCACCCAGCCGCTCCAGGGCCAGGGCGATCTCCCGAGGTCCCCGGGTGGCCGTCCCCTTGAACACCAGGTGTTCCAGGAGATGGCTGGCACCCGTCAACTCCTCCGGCTCGTGGGCTGAGCCCTGCCGGACCCAGATTCCAACAGAGACGGACCTGACGCCTGGGATGGCTTCGGTCAGGACCCGGATGCCGGCCGGGGTCACCGTCTCCTCCATCCGTCCGGCAATCGGACCGGTCAGAATATCTCCTCCAGCCCCGGCGAGGGAGGAGAGGGGTACCCGTGTCGGACCCGTGCCTGGTCCGGGGCGCATTCCATAGGAAACGGCCGAAGTGGGGAGGGCCCTTCGCCCTCCCACACCCCGGCCGTTCTGCCTGAGCCTGCCCTTCATCAACGGCTGGCGGCCTCAACCTCGGCCACTGCGTCACCCTCTTCAGCCACAGCAGCCCGCCGGGAGAGGCGAAGGCGCCCCTTCTCGTCGATGGCCAGCAGCTTCACCCGGGTGATCACGCCACGCTGCAGAACGTCTTCGGTCTTCTCGACCCGTCCGTCCTCCAGCTCGGAAATGTGGCAGAGACCCTCCACTCCAGGGAGGATCTCGACGAAGGCTCCAAAGCTCGTGACGTTCTTGACGGGTCCCTCGTAGATCCGTCCCACCTCGGGCTCTTGAACGATGGCCTCGATCATCTCCCGGGCACGGTCGGCACCTTCGCCGGTGACGGAAGCGATCTTGACGAGTCCCGAATCCTCCACCTCCAGGGTAGCGCCAGTCTCGTCCTGGATGGCTCGGATCGTCTTCCCCTTCGGTCCGATGATCTCGCCCAGCTTCTCTGGATTCACCTGCATGGTGGTAATCCGGGGGGCGTGGGGAGAGAGCTCCTCTCGGGGCTCGTCGATGGTTCCATCCATGATATCCAGGATGTGCATCCGGGCCTGGTTCGCCCGCCCCATGGCGTCCTGCATGATCTCCCGGCTCAGTCCCTCTACCTTGATGTCCATCTGAATGGAGGTGACGCCGTTCCGGGTCCCGGCAATCTTGAAGTCCATGTCGCCCAGGGCATCCTCCATCCCCAGGATGTCCGTGAGAATGGCCACTCGCTCACCATCGGTGATGAGTCCCATGGCCACACCGGCGCAGGACGCCGCTACAGGGACTCCGGCGGCCATGAGCGCCATGGATGTTCCACAGACGGTGGCCATGGAGGAGGAGCCGTTGGACTCCAGCACGTCGCTCACCACCCGGATCGTGTAGGGGAAGTCATCATAGGCCGGGAGCAGGGGCTGGATCGCCCTCTCCGCCAGGACTCCGTGACCGACCTCCCGCCGGGAGGTTCCCCGGAAGGGCTTGGCCTCACCGGTGCAGAAGGGAGGGAAGTTGTAGTGGAGCATGAACGACTTGGTGACTTCCTCCCGGACGTCGATGGAGTCGATCCGCTGCTCGTCACGGGAGGTCCCCAGGGTGGCCACGGCCAGGGCCTGCGTCTGACCCCGGGTGAAGAGGGCCGAGCCGTGGGTCCGGGGAAGCACCCCGACCTCACAAGAGATATCCCTGACCTGGTCCAGCTCCCGGCCGTCGGGCCGGCTGCCTTCGGACAGGATCAGCTCCCGCATGGCCGTCTTCTCAATCCCACGCAGGATGTCACCGATCTGCCCCTCTGCCTTCTCGAACTCCTCCGGGGGCAGCTCCTCCTTGAGCTGATCGGTCACGTCTTCCCGGACGGTGGAAAGGGCCTGGTTCCGCTGCTGCTTCTCGTGGATGGCCATGGCCTCCTGGATCCGGGGGCGAGCCATCTCTCGGACCATTTCGGCCAGCTTCTCTTCCGGGAGCTGAGCCTCGAAGCTCATGGTGGGCTGGCGCAGATCCTCGATGAGCTCCTCCTGAATCTCGACCAGCTCCTTGATCCCTTCGTGAGCTACCTCCAGACCTTCCAGGATCTCTTCCTCTGGGACCTCCACAGCACCACCCTCCACCATGAGGAGGGCTTCCCGGGATCCTGCCACCACGATATCCACGTCCGAATACTCAAGCTGTTGGAAGGTGGGATTCAGGATCCAGTTCCCCCGGATTCGGCCGATCCGGACGGCGGCCACCAGGGTATCGAAGGGAATCTTGGACATGTTCAGGGCTACGGAAGCCCCCATGAGGCCCAGAACGTCGGCATCGTTCTCCTGATCGGCGGAGAGAATGCTGCAGACGATCTGCGTCTCATTCATGAACCCCTCAGGGAAGAGGGGACGGATGGGGCGGTCGATCTGCCGGGCCGAGAGGATCTCCTTCTCACCGGGGCGCCCCTCACGCTTGAAGAAACCTCCCGGGATCTTCCCGGCGGCGTAGGACTTCTCCCGGTACTCCACCGTCAGGGGGAAGAAGGGGAGGTGGGTGGGTCGGTCCCGCGCGGTTGCCGTGGACAGCACCACGGTCTCACCGAACTGGACCAGGCAGGACCCGTGAGCCAATTTGGCCATTCGGCCCGTTTCCAGCGTCAACGTCCGTCCTGCGAACTGTCGTTCGATCCTGTGAATCATCTTGTTCTCTTCCATTTTTCACTGCAGAGATAAAAGTGGGCCGGCGGAGGGTGTGAGGCCCCCATTCCGGTCCCTGTGTCGATGGTTCACGCTCTGCAGATCCGGGTCGGTGCGACCGCCGTGCCGCCGGGAACCCCTTTCAAGGGGCGCCGTCGGGACAGCAGGAATGACAGGGCCGACCGCCACCGGTCGTAAAGCGTGAATGTGCAACGCGGCGGCCGGGTCTTTCCCCGACCGCCGCGCGGTCCCAACTACTTGCGGATCCCCAGATCTTCGATCAGGGAGCGATACCTTTCCAGGTCTTCCCGCTTGAGATACTCCAGAAGCCGACGGCGGCGTCCCACCATCCTGAGGAGGCCGCGGCGGCTGTGATGATCACCCTTGTGGTTCTCGAAGTGGGCCCGGAGATCGTTGATCCGGTGCGTCAGAAGGGCGATCTGGACCGGGGCGCTGCCCTGGTCGTTTTCATGCAACTGGTACTTCTTGACGATGTCCTGCTTCTGCGTTTCGGGCATTGGAGCTATGAGCCTCCGCAAGAGTCGAACACTGCAAGGGAAGCCGACTGGACGTAGCCTTCCGGGCGGGTCGTGCGTCGAATGAATCCCTCTCTAAGATCAGCCCGATAAGATATGGAGACGGGCCCCTGAGAACAAGCCCGTTCCCAGGCCCTCCCAACCGTTCCCCTCAGCTCGTACCCTCGCGCTCCCTGGCCAGAATCTTCCGCGCCTCCTCCACGTCCCTCTCCATCTGTTGGACCAGGGCCTCGACGGAAGAGAAGGGTTCTACGCCTCGAATCCGCTGGACGAAGTCCACCCGAACCTCCTCTCCGTAGAGATCTCCTTCAAAATCCATGAGGTGGAGTTCCACCGTGGAGGACGACCCCTGAAAGGTGGGCCGGGGTCCCAGGTGGAGCGCACCCTTGAAAGTACCCCGTCGTAGCACACCGCGAACCGCATAGATGCCGGGAGGAGGGAGGAGCTTGTCCCGATTGGCCAGACTCAGGTTGGCCGTAGGAAACCCCAGGCCCTTGCCTCGCCCGTCGCCTCGGACAACCACGCCACGAAGGGCATACGGCCGCCCCAACCCATCCCTGGCCGCAGACATCCGGCCATTCCCCACCGCTTTCCGGATTCGGGTGCTTGAGATGGGCTCGTCACCCAGAGCCACCGGTGCCACCACATCCACCGAAAAGCCCAGCGTCTGGCCCAGGTCGCGGAGGGTGCCGGCATCACCGGACCGCCCTCGCCCGAAGCCGTGGTCGTATCCGATGACCAGTTCGTCCACTCCCAGGCGTTCCACCAGGATGTCTCGGACGAAGCGTTCGGGAGAGAATCGGGAAAGGACGGGGGTAAAGCGAAGAAAGACCGCATAGTCCAGACCACTCTCCGCTAGAATCTCCTTCTTCTCGTCCGGCGTCGTGAGGAGAGGCGGAGCAATGTCGGGACGGACGATCCGAAGCGGGTGGGGGTGGAAGGTGACCAGTACGGCCCGACGATTCGTGACTTCCGCCCGGCGACGGATCTCCTTCAGAACCTCCCAGTGACCTCGATGTACTCCATCGAAGGTCCCAACGGTCACCACCGCCCCCCGGCCGTCCCGGGGGATCCCAGCTTCGCCTGGAAAAAGAATGCTGGTGCTTCCGTCAGCCATGGGGAAACACCTTCCGGGGTTTCAACACCTCTCCCTGACGCTGAGCCACGGCCAGGAGGACTCCGTCCAGGGCCACCGCTACGTCGCCGGTCTCATTCTCCTGAACCGGGATGGATTGCCCGGAGACGAGCCGACGAGCCAGAACCGGATCCACATCGAGCCGAGGGAGGTGGTCCAGCGCCTCAAGGGCGGGAATCCAGGCAGGCCCCAGCTCCGCCCCGGCCTCAAGGGCCACAGGATCCAACGCCCGCTCCACCGAAAAGGGACCGATTCCCGTGCGACGAAGCTCCACCAGGTGCCCGCCCACCGACAGGCCTTCCCCCAGATCCCTTGCCAGGGCCCGAATGTAGGTCCCTGTGGAGACTCGAAAGGCAACCCGAAGAAAAGGAAGTTCACACTCCAGGACCCTGGCTTCATGGACCTGTACCGGGACCGGCGACAGCTCCACGATCTCTCCCCGACGTGCTCGCTCATAGGCTCGCTCCCCCTTCACCTTCTTGGCTGAGAAGACAGGGGGACGTTGTTCATGGGCCCCTACCATGCCACCCACCGCCGCCAGAACCTCCTCGGAGGACAATGCGGTCAAGGGACGCTCTTCCACCACCTCACCTTCGGTGTCCAGGGTCGTCGTCACCTGCCCCAGGCGGATCGTCGCTTCATATGCCTTGGCGTGGCCCTGAAGATACTCGGCCAAGCGCGTGGCCCGATTGACACAGAGGATGAGGAGACCGGAGGCGAAAGGGTCCAGAGTTCCCGTGTGGCCCACCTTCCGTGTCCCAAGCACCCGGCGAGCCAGGGAAACCATGTCATGGGATGTGGGACCCGCCGGTTTGTCCACCAGGAGGATCCCGTCGCCTGACAGCCTGGAACTCACCCGTCGGTTCCTCCGGTAGCCCGTTCATCTTCCCTTTCTTCTCCCGGCTCCGAGCTGTCTTCGCCCTCTTCCGGGCTCCCCTCCCCCTCGTCCTCCTCAGGGAGGACCTCTCGGAGGAGCTTCTCGACTCGCATGGCCCGGTCCAGGGTCCGATCCAGCTCGAACCGCAGCTCGGGCACGCGTCGAAGTGTGAGACTCTGGCCCAGCGACCGCCGGATGAAGGGAGTGGCAGCAACCAGCCCCTCCAGGAGGGCGTCGTCGGCCGCCTCGGATTCTTCTGTAGGACCGGGGCGCACGAAGATACGGGCGGACCAGAGATCCGGAGTGGCCTCCACCGCCGTGACGGTGGGGAGCCCGATACGGGGATCCCGGACTTCACGCCGAAGGATCCGGGAAATCTCCCGTTTGAACTGCTCATTGAGGCGGGCGGTGCGTCGCTGGCTCATGGTCGCCTTTGGGTGATCCTTGGAGATGATGGGGTCCGCCTTGAGCGTACCCGGCGGAGGAACAGCTCCCCGGCCCCGGGACCCTGCAAAGGAAGGCCCCGACGGCAGGCCGCGCAGGAAAGGCTTGCCAGATGTCCCTTCAGGTCAGATCCGCTCACGATGGAAGGAGGAAACCACGAACCGGCCGTCTTCGGCCACGAATCCGTCGATCCGATCCGAGAGGGATTCGGCTTGCCGACCATCCGAAGTGACCAGAGCTGCAGTGATCTGGGCCCGGTCGTGCACATCCTGGAAGTCGGTCTCAGCCACGGAAAGATTGAAGCGATTCTTCATCCGGTCCGTCAGGGATCGGAGCACAGTCCGCTTGGCTTTCAGGGAGCGGCATCCGGGAATGGACAACTCCCAGACCAGAACCACGACACTGGCACTCATTCGGCCTGCTGCCTTTCCCGGCGGACCGTCAGTTACCGGAAGAGGAGCTTGAACTGGCCAGCGTCCGAGCCACTTCTTCCACACTGAAGCACTCGATGATGTCCCCCACCTTCAGATCGTTGAAGTTGGCGATTCCGATTCCGCACTCAAAGCCCTCCCGGACCTGTTTGACGTCATCCTTGAATCGCTTGAGGGACTCGATCTCGCCGGTGTAGACCACGCTGCCTTCCCGAATCAGGCGAACCTGTCCGTTCCGGTCGATGATGCCGTCGGTCACGTAGCAGCCGGCAATGGTTCCGATGCGCGTAATCTTGAAGATCTCGCGCACCTCGGCAGCCCCAAGAACCGTCTCCCGCTCCTCAGGCGCCAGCATCCCCTCCAGAGCCTGTCTGACCTCATCCACGGCCTCGTAGATGACTTCATAGCTCCGGATGTCCACCCCGCTCTGCTCCGCCAACTGGCGAGCCTTGGTGTCGGGTCGAATTCGGAATCCAATGATGACGGCCCCAGCTGTCTCAGCCAGGAGCACGTCTGACTCATTGATGGAGCCTACACCCCGATGGACGATCTCCACTCGAACCTCATCGGTGGAGAGCTGTTCCAGGGAGTCGGCCACAGCCTGGACCGACCCGTCCACATCGGCCTTGACGATGATTGGCAGCGTGCTGACCTCGCCTTCGGCCAGGAAGTGGGCAAAGTCGCCCAGCTTGAGGCCCCGATCCTTGATCCGGAGCTGCTTCTCTCGCTCCAGGCGCTGGCGTGTCTGGGCGATCTCTGCCGCCTTGTCCGCGTCCATGACCTGCAGCGTGTCTCCGGCCTGGGGCACGCCTCCGGCTCCCAGAATCTGGACCGGCCGACCGGGAGGAGCCTCCTCCACCGGCTTCCCCCGCTCGTCCAGCATGGCCCGGACCCGTCCGTCGTACTTCCCGCAGATGAAGGCATCGCCGACCCGCAAGGTCCCTTTCTGGACCAGCACGGTAACCACGGCTCCCTTCCCCACGTCCAGCTTCGACTCGATGACCGCAGCCTGGCCCTCCCGGTCCGGATTGGCCTTCAACTCCAGGAGTTCGGCCTGAAGGAGAATCTTCTCCAGCAGGTCCTCCATTCCCTGTCCGGACTTGGCCGAGATCTCGGCCACCAGGACCTCTCCCCCGAACTCCTCCACTGTAACCTCGTGCTGGAGAAGCTCCTGCTTCACCCGCATGGGATCCGCTGCCGGCAGGTCCATCTTGTTGATGGCGACCACCATGGGAACCCCGGCGTTCTTGGCATGCGAGATGGCCTCGATGGTCTGGGGCATGATGGAATCATCCGCCGCCACCACCAGGACGACGATGTCCGTCACATCTGCGCCACGAGCCCGCATGGCGGTGAACGCGGCGTGTCCAGGCGTGTCCAGGAAGGCGATGGAGCGATCATTCTCCAGCTCCACATGGTAGGCACCGATGTGCTGGGTGATCCCACCGGATTCGCCGGCCACGACGTTCGTCTTCCGAATGGAGTCCAGAAGGAGCGTCTTTCCGTGGTCCACGTGCCCCATGATGGTTACCACCGGGGGCCGGGGCTCCAGAAGCTCCGGATCCTCCTGTTCCTCCTCTTCGACCTCGCCTTCAGCTGCGCCGGTGTACTCCTCTTCACGGACGGCCTTGAAGTTGAACTCGTCCAGCAGCAGCTCGATCTGATCGAAATCGAGCCGCTGGTTGATGGTGACCATCATGCCGAGGTTCTTGAATGCGGCGCTGACGAGTTCGGTGGAGGGAGTATCGACGAGCTCGGAAAGCTCGGACACGGTCAGGAATTCGTTGACCCGAACGGTCTTGGCCTCTTCCTCCTCCTGCTGGCGAACCTCCTCCTCCTGGGCCTCCAGCTCCTCCTTGCTGGGCTTGGACGAGCTCTTCCGGCGACGTTTCTTTCCACCACCACCACCGCCACCTTTGATCTCGGCCATCACCCGCTGGATGTTGTCCTGGACTGCGTCCTGGTCCACCCGCTGCCGGCGCTTCCCCTTCTTCTTGCCCCGCTTCCGACCATCCGGGGTATATCCGTCGGCCTGGATGCGGACTTGTCCTCCGGGTCCCGCACTGGCTGCAGGAACCGGTTTGGGGGCTGACGACTCCTTTTCCTTCTTGGCTCTGCTCGCCTCCTTGGACGAAGGAGCCTTCTCCTTCCCACCACCCATCTCTCTGGCAGAAGGGACCTTCAGGCGGCGTTTCGGCTTCTCGGGTTCCGCCTCAGCTTCAGCTTCCTTCGATTTGCTCTCCGCCCCGGCCTCGGCTTCCGCCTTCACCTCCTCCGCGGGTGTCTCCTCCCGAGGAGCGGATTCGGTCTCAGTCGGGGTGTCGGCAGGCTCCTCGGCAGCCTCGGCCTCGGGAGCCGGTTCAGGCTCCACTTCTTCGGCCTCCGCCGGGGCCTCTTCGGCCGCGGGGGGGGCGTCAGGCTCCTCCACCGCCTCGGCTTCCTTGCCTTCGGGCTGAACATCAGCAGCCTCGGCGCTATCCTCCGCCTCGGGTTCTGCCGACTTCGCCGGTGGCTGATCCGGCTCCTCCTCCATCTTCTGAGAAGGCGGCGTCGCCTCCACATCGGTGGCAGGTTCAGGCTCGGGCATGGACGAGCGACGGCGGCGACGGCGGCGCTTCGTGGACCGGGATTCCTCGATGGCGGCTTCCACCGCCTCCGACGTGTCCCGCTTCCCTGACCGGCGTTCCCGCTCGACGCGGGCCAACACCCGGGCCACATCGGCATCTCCTACCTGTTCCTCCGCATCGGACACAGGAATCCCCATGGCCCGGAGAAGGGACAGAACGGCCTCTGTGGAGACCTTGAGGTCTTGCGCTAGTTCAGCGACCCGCATTGGTACTGGATTCCTCCTTGGGATCCCGGTGAGCATCCACGTCATCCGGATCCGTTCGGACCCGGGTGGACAGCTTCACCAGGAGCTGCTCTGCAAACGATTGTGTCGTGATGGCGATGGCCGAGAGCTCCGGCAGCCCCACGGGGGCCCCCAGGTCACGTCGACGATCAAACCATCGTACCGGAATATCCCGGTGTTCCAGGAGTGCCTGGACCTTCCTCAACTGGGCGGGAGACGCGTCCCCCGCCAGGACCACGAGTCGGGCATCACCGACCCGAACGGCCTGACGAACCGCAGGCACTCCTGCGGCTACTGCCCCTGCCCGCTGGGCTAGGCCCAGCAGGCCACTGACTTCATCTTGACTCGGTCGACTCACGTTTCCCGTCAGCCGCCTCGTCGAGAATTTCTACGGCCTCAGTATCCTCATCGTCCGACTCGGACGGGCCTTCAAGCACCTGCTCTTCCTCAGCGGAGGCCTCTTCTTCATCGGATACCTCTTCCGAAGCGGTCTCCTCCTCGCCCCCTGCCTCTTCGACTTCGGACTCGGTGGTGGTCGCCTCGGACTCCGAGCCCTCGACCTCCTCCTCGTCATCCACCTCCACGGTGAGCTCGTCGATGATCTTCAAGAGTTGATCGATTTCCTTCTCACCCAACCCCTCCACCTTCTCGAAGTCGGGCCGTTCCAGGTCGATGATATCGAGAAACGTACTATACCCGGCGCCTTTCAGGGCCGCCAGAGCGCCCAGCGTGAGATCCAGTTCAGAGAGGGAGAAATCCGCCGTCTCCAGGCCATCTTCCTTCGGCTCTCCGAAGAGCTGAGCGTCGGCTCCTCGCTCAAGCCATTCCCGGGACCCGTAAAGGTCGATCTGCCAACCGATGAGCTGGGAGGCGAGTCGCACATTCTGGCCATTTCGCCCGATGGCCAGAGACAACTGGTCCTCATCCACAATGGCGGTAATGACCTGTCGCTCCGGGTCGGAGACGACCTTGCTCACCCGAGCCGGCGCCAGGGCCCGCCGGGCGAAGATCTCCGGATCGGGGTGCCATGGCACAATATCGATCCGTTCCCCTCCCAGCTCGGAGACCACGGCCTGCACCCGAGATCCCTTCAAACCCACACATGCCCCCACTGGATCGATGGACTCGTCCCTGGAGGAAACAGCGATCTTGGTCCGTCCCCCTACTTCCCGGGCGCGGGCTCGGATCTCGACGATCCCCTGGTAGATCTCCGGCACCTCCAGCTTGAAGAGGGCCTCCACGAAGCTGGGGTCGGCCCGGGAGAGGATGAGTCGGGGTCCCTTGGGTGTCTCATCCACCTTCTTGAGAACCGCCCGGATGGGATCACCTTGCCGAAAGCGCTCTCTTGGGTTCTGGTCTTTCCAGGGGATGATGGCCTCGGCATCCTTGGCCCGGTTCATCATCACCACGATCTTGCCCCGCTCGATCTGCTGCACCTCTCCAGAAAGGAGCTCACCCACTCGGTGAGAGAACTCCTCACGGACCCGGTCCCGCTCCTCCTCACGGACCCGCTGAACGATCCGCTGCTTGGTGGCCATGACGGCGTTTCGTCCGAACTCGCTGAAGTCCACTGGGATTTCCATCACGTCCCCGACCTGAAAGGTGGGGTCATCCCAACGTGCCTTTTCCAATGAGATCTCCGAGGAGGAGTCCTCCACCTCCTCCACGACGCGTTTCAGGACGATCATCTCGATCTCGCCCGTGCTCTCGTGGATGTCGATCTCGGCCCGGACGTTGGGCCCAAAGATCCGACCCAACCCGGCAAGGATCCCATCCTTGATCAGGTCGTTCATCTCCTCGTGGGAGAGGCTCTTGGTAGCCGCCATGTCTCGGATGGCGGCAACAATCTGTCCAGCGTTCGCCATGGTCACCTCTATTCCAGATCTCAGGTCCGGCTCAGGGTCGACGAGTCGTCCCCAGGGATCTCAGTGGTCGTCCTTCCAGCGGAAGACCAGGTGGGCCTTCTCAATGTCATTTCGTGGAACGGCAAGTACCTCCCCGCCCTTTCGACGGATCAGAACGCTGTACTGTTCCTCGTCAGAACCCTCCCGGATCCCTGCCAGCTCGCCCTCCAATCGCTTCGACTTGGTTCCTCCCAGGGGCTGTCTGCCCTTGAGTGCGACCTGATCGCCCTCGAAGCGTCGGAAGTCCCGCTTCCGATGAAGCGGACGCTCCACACCGGGCGACGACACCTCAACTGTGTACTTCTCCGGGAGGTGCGGGTGTTCGTCGAGCCAGGGCTCAATGGCCCGGCTCACTCGCACGCAGTCCTCCACCGTCACGCCGTCTCCCGGCTGCGAGCCAGGGAAATCGACTCTCAGCCGAAGGATAGGGCGACGATCGCTCCCGGCCCACTCGATCTCCACCACCTCCATACCCAGATCATCTACCCGGGCCTCGAGTTCGGCGTCAATCTCGGGAATCGGCTTCGCCACTGTCCTCTCTGTTCGGTTCCGGCCTCCTTGCGAAGGCCCCCGTACCCCGAACACCGGAGTAAAAAAAAGCGGGGGCCACCCGCTCCCCCACTCCAAAAAAAGCTGCCTCCGCGGCAGCTTCGTCCGCTGTGTATGATAGAGGAAACCCGGGACAGGTTCAAGGCAGCCCTCCCCCTGTCCCCCAAACCGCCGGTAAGCCTCAGTCCTCCTCCCCTGTCACTCTCCGGATCCGAGCGCCAAGACCCTGCAGGCGCTCATCTATCCGCTCGTATCCCCGCTCGATCTGACGGATGTTGTGGATCCGGGAGGTTCCCCGTGCCGCCAAAGCAGCCAGCAGGAGGGCCATTCCTGCCCGAATGTCCGGGCTCTCCAACTCCCCACCCTGTAACTCGGAGGGACCCACCACCACCGCCCGGTGGGGATCGCAGAGGATGATCCGGGCACCCATTCCCACCAGCTTGTCGGTGAAGAACATCCGAGACTCGAACATCTTCTCGTGAATCAGAATGGTCCCTTGGCAACGGATGGCAGTGACCAGGGCGATGGATGTCAGGTCCGCCGGGAAGGCAGGCCAGGGGCCATCGTCGATCTTCGGGATGTGCCCGAAAGCGTCGTGCTGGATCACTCCGCCCCGATCTCCCAGAACCACCAGATCGTCGCCATCCACACGGCACTCCACCCCCAGACGCTGAAATCCCAGAAGGGTGGAGTCCAGGTGCTCCAGGGGCGCCTGTGTGATGCGCAGTTGACTCCGGGTCACGGCAGCCAATCCGATGAACGATCCAGTCTCAATGTGGTCCGCCCCGATCCGGACGGTGGCGCCCCCCAGTTCATCCACCCCATCGATCTCCAGGGTGTGGGTCCCCACTCCCTGGATCCGGGCACCCATGGCATTCAGGAGCCTGCAGAGGTCCTGGACGTGGGGCTCGGCAGCCGAATTCCGGAGCCGGGTCCGCCCTCGAGCCAGCACAGCGGCCATGACGGCATTCTCGGTGGCAGTCACCGACGGCTCGTCCAGGAAGATGTCACTCCCCACCAGGGCATCGGTGCCGATGCGGAAATCGCCGGGTTCGAAGGTGACCCGAGCGCCCAGGGCCTCGAAGGCCAGGAAGTGGGTGTCCAGGCGGCGGCGCCCAATCACATCGCCCCCGGGAGGGGGAAGGGTCACCTGCCCGAACCGAGCCAGAAGGGGTCCCGCCAGAAGGATGGACGCTCGGATCCTGCGGGCCAGCTCGGGATCGGGACGGCCCACCGTCACCGAGGCGGCGCAGACCTCCACCGTCGCGGCGTCGACCCACTCCACCTCTGCGCCCAGAGCCTCCAGGATCTGGAGAAGGGTCTCCACATCTCGGATCCGGGGAACGTTCTCCAGCCGCACGACTTCCGTGGTCAGGAGGGTGGCCGCCAGACAGGGCAGCGCAGCGTTCTTGTTCCCGATCGGCTGGATGCTTCCGGAGAGGGTATGACCACCCTCGACCTCGAAATGCGCCATCGATGAGTCGGTGTGTTTGGGGTCGAAAAAGGAGCTCGGACCAGCCGGTGCGTCGGATGGAAGGTGCCATGGGCAAGTCCATCCGGAACCGTCTGACCAACGGAAGCCGCAGAGGGACGAAGTTACCCTGGGAGGAAGGGCGCTACAACCCGACCTGATCAGCGCCGGCCGCTTCGGGGTGGAACGTTTCCACCCTCAACCGTTATTCTCTCATTATGATTGCTTCCAGCCTGTTGCTTTGGACCGGAGTTCGCGTGGCGGCCGCCGATACAGTCATCGCCGTCCCCGTCCGGGACGGCTTTGACGTGGTCATGGCCGTGACAGGTGGACTCATCGGGGCCACCTTCCTGGCCGTTCTCCTCTCCTTCCTCTTTCTCCTCCTCCAGGCCCGAAAGGTCGCCTCCGCCCTGGAGCAGACCCGGGATCGGCTGGCCTCGGATCGAGGCATCGAACACCTCAGATCCACCGCCGCCAACATGGAGGAGATCTCCAAGACCCTCCGGGGTGAGGTGGGGAAGCTCAGCACCTCCGTGACCCACCTCTCGGACCGGTTGTCCCAGGCCTCCACCCGAATGGAGGAGCGGATCGAGGAGTTCAACGCCCTCATGGAAGTGGTCCAGTCCGAGGCCGAGGAGGTTTTCGTGGACACGGCCAGCACTGCTCGCGGGGTGCGACGGGGACTGGGTTCACTGGCAGACCCTCATTCCGCCGACCGAAGGAGGTCCCGAGGCGGTAGCCGAGGTCAGGGAGCGGGCGTTCCGGCAGGTGACGGTCCTGAAGCCGGCCAACGGCCTCTTCGGACACCTCCGGCTGGCGATCCCCTACGGAAACGTGGAGGAGCCAGCGCCACTCCGGCCAAAGAACCGGACGAAGGCCCCGTCACGCCGGTGACCGACGGTCGAAGTGAGAGCCATTCCACCGCCGACAAGGACAACGGATGACGATCTTGCCACAGCGAGACTCGGTCGAGTTCTCCTCCGGTCTACTGGCCGGCGCCCTCATTGGCGCTGGCGTTGCCCTTCTCCTGGCACCCGATCGGTCTCCCCGGGGCCGATTCCGACGGCGCCTGCGGAAGCCCGGTCGGAAGGTTCGTCGTCAGGTGACACAGACCCGTCAATCAGCAGATGAGACCCTTCGTCGATCCCAGCGTCTCAAGGGAGAGTTGGGATCTTTCGGGTCCGAATTCCTACGAGCCGCTCGGGAGGAGCTGGTATCCGCCGGCCTCCAGTCCCTGACGGGGAGAAGGAGGACCACCCCCCGCGGCCGCCTCCACGACGCTGCGAAGAAACTGAAGCGCTTCCAGGAAGGCTCACCCTCGGGGGGCGGCTGATCCCCGGCCCCACCGGAGTCAATCGAAGGTGATCGGGCTCATCCTCAGTTCAGCTCTGTGGGCCACTATCTGGCTGTTTCTGACCCCGGCCGAGTTGTGGGGTTGGGGACCGGGGACCCACGTGGCCATCGGTCAGGCTGTCCTGTCCTCCGCCCACCTTCTGCCCCCGGCCATCCAGTCGGTTCTGGAGAGGAATCGGATTTCCTTCCTCTACGGCTCGGTGGCCGCCGACATCTCCTTCGCCAAGAAGTACGCCGACATCGGTCGCCACTCCCACCATTGGCACATGGGCGAGGAGATCCTGGCCAGCGCTGACTCGGAAGAACTCCAGGCTGTGGCACTGGGATATCTCTCCCACTTGGCCGCCGACACCATCGCCCACAACATCTACGTTCCCAGGCGGCTCCTCCTCACCTCCACCACCCAGGCCGTCGGGCACACGTACTGGGAACACCGGATGGATGTGCAACTGGGGGATCGCTTCGTCAAGAAGGCCAGGAGGATCGTCCTGCGCCACGATCACGCCGAGGCCGATGAGCTCTTCGACAGAGTCCTCTCTCGAACGCTTTTCTCCTTCCAGACCAACCGCAGGATCTTCCGCGGGATGATGGCGATCCAGGACGACGTCCGGTGGAAGCAGGTCTTCGACGAGATCCTCCGGCGATCCCGATTCGATCTGCCAGAAGCCCTGCGGGATCAATACATCCGCCTCGCCTTCGACTACGTCATGGAGCGGCTCGGACAGGGACACTCCGCTCGCGCTCGCGCCATGGACCCCATCGGCGAGCTGAATCTGAAACGGGCCAAGCGACTCCGTCGGGAAGCCCTGGCTCAGACTCGGGGGAAGGAAGATCGAGAGGCCCTGCAAACCTTTGCCGACGAGTATTTCCCCCTGCCTGGCGACCCCCTTATCTATCTACCCCGGGCGAAGGAGATCCGGATTCCCGGTCTCCGGATTCACCTGCCTCGAGGGAGCGAAGCTGAAGGGGTCGAAGACGACCCTCAGGACGCTCCCGGGACGAGCTGACTCAGGGCTGACTCGGGCTTGAGGCAGTCACAGACACCCCAGCAGTCACACACACCCCATGCCCGCCTCTCACCCCTTCAGGGCCTGACCCAGGATGCGGGCCACTTCTCCAGGGTCCGCCTTCCCCCGGCTTCGCTTCATCACTTCACCCATGAAGAATCCCTGGAGCCGGCGCTCACCACCGCGATAACGGGCTACTTCCTCCGGATGGGCCGCCAAGGCGTCTTCCACCCAGCTCTGGAGCTGGCCGGCATCTGAGATCTGAGCCAGCCCGGCTTCCTCCACAATAGCGGAAGGAGCTTCCGCACCACCTCGGCCCGATTCAGCCATCTTCTCCAGAACCTGTCGAGCCACTCTCCGGTTTACCACGGCCGAATCCACCAGCTCGATGAGAGAGGCCAGCCCTTTCGGCCGGACCGGAAGCTCCGCCGCAGTCTCATCACGCTCCTTCATGAGGCCCAGAATCGGGCCCATGAGCCAGTTGGAGGATTCCTTCGGATCGTCCGTCTGCTCCACCGTCTCCTCGAAATAGTCGGCCAGGGATCGGTGAGCGGTCAGGACTCCTGCGTCGTATTCGGGTAGGCCATACTCGGAGACAAACCGCCTTCGGCGCTCCTCCGGAAGCTCAGGCAGGCCCTCCCGGAGATCAGCGATCCATGCTTCCGAAAGTTCCAGGGCCGGAAGATCGGGATCGGGGAAGTACCGATAATCGTGACTCTCCTCCTTGCTCCGCATGGGGCGCACATCGCCGGCCCGCTCGTCCCACAGAAGAGTCTGGTGCTCCACCTGGCCACCCTCTGCCACCAACCGGATCTGCCGACTGATCTCCACCCTCAACGCCTTCTCCACGTTGGAGAAGGAGTTCATGTTCTTCAATTCCGTCTTCGTCCCCAGTTCAGTGACCCCCTGGGGTCGGATGGACACGTTCGCATCCACCCTCAACGACCCCTCCTCCATATTGCAGTCTGAGACCTCCAGATACTCCAGGGTCCGCTTCACCTGATCCAGGTAGGCTCGAACCTGCTCAGGAGTCCTGAAGTCAGGCTCGGATACCATCTCCACCAGGGGAGTCCCGGTCCGGTTCAGGTCCACAGCGGTCGCTTCAGGGAAACGATCGTGGATGGACTTTCCTGCATCCTCCTCCATGTGGATCCTGCGAATGCGAACGAGGTGGGGGACTTCCTCCCCTTCAAGACGGACCGGAACCTGGCCCCCCGTGGCCAGGGGTTCCTCGAACTGGGAAATCTGATAGCCCTTTGGAAGATCCGGGTAGAAGTAGTTCTTCCGGGCGAATACGCTCCTCCTGTGTACCGTGCACCCAAAGGCCAGGGATGTCCGGATGGCCAACGCTACCGCCTCCCGATTCAATACTGGGAGGGCCCCGGGGAGTCCCAGGCAGACCGGGCACACGTGGGTGTTGGGGGGGGCGCCGAAGTTCACCACGTCAGCACAGAAAAGTTTCTCCCTGGTCTGGAGCTGGACATGGATCTCCAGTCCGATGACCGCCTCCATGGATTGGTCCTCAGCCATGGCTCAACCCTCCGTCAGAAGCGTAGCTCCGTTCCAGGGCCGCAGCTCCCGCCAGCATCCGGGTCTCTTCCCAGGGCGGAGCCAGGAACTGACCTCCGCAGGGGAGTCCCTGGACGGGATCGATGGGAACCGACACGGCGGGAATTCCGGCCAGATTCGCGGTCACCGTGAAGATGTCGGAGAGATACATGGCCAGGGGGTCCCGGACACGCTCGCCCAGAGGAAAGGCCGGAGTGGGAGAGGTCGGCGTGAACAGAAGATCCACGCCCTCAGCCCAGATCCGACGAAAATCCCGGCAAATCAGCGACCTCACCTTCTGGGCTCGCTCGTAGTACTCGTCATGATATCCAGCCGAGAGGGCGAAGGTACCCAGGATGATGCGACGCACCACCTCCGCTCCGAAACCCTGGGACCGGGAAGCCTCGTAGACCTCCCGGGTGCTCCCGGACCCGAGAGCCCGGACCCCGTACCGGATCCCGTCGAAGCGGGCCAGATTGGAGGATGCTTCGGCTGGAGCCAGGATGTAGTAGGTGGGGACGGCGTACCGGGTGTGTGGGAGAGACACGTCCCGGAGGATGGCTCCGGCTTCCCTCAGTCGCTCTCGGGCCTGCGCAAAGCTGGTCGCTACCCCTGGGTCCAGGGCTTCCGTCAGGTATTCCCGGGGGATCCCGATGACCTTCCCTTTCACCCCGTCATCGAGGGCGTCCACGAAGGAGGGGACGCTCCGCCGGGCCGAGGTGGCATCCCTGGGGTCATGCCCTGCTGCCACCTCCAGGAGCCGGGCCGCATCCTCGACTGTGGCTCCGAAGGTCCCGATCTGGTCCAGCGATGACGCAAAGGCCACGAGACCGTATCGGCTCACCCGACCGTAAGTGGGCTTCACCCCCACCACGCCGCAGAAAGCAGCTGGCTGCCGGACGGAGCCACCCGTATCGGATCCCAGGGCGCATGGGACGACCCCGGCAGCCACCGCTGCAGCCGAGCCCCCCGAACTTCCGCCGGGAACACGGGATGGATCCCTGGGATTCCGGGTGGGACCGTAAGCCGAGTTCTCAGTGGAGGAGCCCATGCCGAACTCGTCCATGTTCGTCTTGCCGACCACGAACCCGCCGGCCTCCCGAACCTTCCGAACCACCGTGGCCTGAAAGGGGGACTCGTACCCCTCCAGGAATCGGGAGCCGCAGGTCGTAGGCAGTTCCAGGGTGCAGATGTTGTCCTTCACCGCCACAGGAACGCCAGCCAGGGGACCTCCTCCTTCTTCCCCTCCCGGATCGAGGGCCTGGCTCAGGCTGAGGAAACAGTTGAGACCCTCGGGTCCCTCATCCACGGCTCGCGCTCGGGCGAGGGCTCGGCTCAGGCCGGACCCACCCCCATTTGTCTGCTCGTTCCCTGGTCCTCCACCTGGATCTTCCATCACCGGGAAGCCTCTCCATCGTCGGACGAAACTCTCCCTTCCTCATCCGCCAGCGCCGGAAGCCCCGGAACCAGGAAGAAACCCTCTCGCCACTCCGGCGCCCCTCGGGCTGGAGCCCCTGATTCCAGGCCGTCGGGATGGAGGTCGGGATCCCGGAAAACGGAGCCCTCCCCAGGGACGGGCTCGCCTACTGCATCCCGGGATTCGGTGGGCAGCTCCACCTCCCCCAGGGTCTTCACATGGGCCAGAATCCCGTTCAGCTCCTCCGCCAGCCGATCGGTGGTCCCTGGATCCAGATTGAGGCGGGCCAGATCGGCAATGCGGCGCACGTCATCCTTCGTAACAGACATCCTCTGACTGCTCCATTTGATGAGAGACCCTTCAGAAATCCCGCTCCAGGCGAGCATACCGGGCCAACAACTTCTTGGTGCCCACCGTGTCGAATTCCACCACCACCCGGAGGTCCCGGCCGAACCCGGTCACGTCCCGCACTGTCCCCGAGCCAAAGGTCCCGTGCCGAACCCGCTCCCCCGGTGCGAGGGCAGGGGCATCCTGGTTGAGGCTCTCCTCGAATTCTCGCTCTTCCTGCGCCTCCCGACTCTCGGTTCGTCTCCTCCCCCCGGACCACCGGCTTCCCCCCTGGTCCGAACGGGACAGGGCGCGCCCTTCCCGGGAGAGTCGGGGGGTCTGGCGCTCCTCCAGAAGATCATCAGGCAGATCCTTGGCGAAAGACGAGAGGGACCCGAAGGTGAAATCACCGGCCCGCCGTCGTTCTCGGGCCCAGGAGAAGAAGAGCTTGGTCTCGGCACGGGTGATGCCCACATAGAAGAGTCGCCGCTCCTCTTCCAACTGGGACGGCTCATCGTAGGCACGGCCCAGGGGAAACAGTCCCTCCTCCAACCCGGCAATGAAGACAGTCGGAAACTCCAAGCCCTTGGCATTGTGGAGCGTCATCAGGGTGACCGCGTCCGAATCGGGATCGTGTCGGTCCACGTCGGTGATGAGCGCCACATGCTGGAGGAAGAGGTCCAGTTCGGTGAAATGATCCGGCGGCCCGTCCTCCCAGACCTCCACACGCTGGGCGTCGAAGTCCATGGCGCCGGCGATGAGCTCCTTCACATTCTCCGCCCGATCCTCCCCTTCCGGCCCCTCGTCCCTGAGGTGGGTGAGGAAGTCCAGCTCCTCGATCAACTCCTCCATGAGGGCCCCCACCGAAAGCGTGGCAGCACGGGCACTGAAGCGCTGGATGAGCTCGGCGAAGCGCTGGATGCCCTTCACCCCTCCTGCGTGGAGTTCTGGGATTTCTTCGGCCTGCAGGGCGGCCTCCAGGAGTGGCACCCCTTCCTCTGCAGCCCAGTTGAGCAGGCGCTCCTGGCTCGTTCGGCCTACCCCTCGCTTGGGCACGTTGACAACTCGCTCCAAGGCTGCTGAGTCCCGCGGGTTGGAGATGAGGCGAAGATATGCCAGAACGTCCTGGATCTCCCGCCGCTCATAGAAGCGCACCCCCCCCACGATCTGGTACGGAACTCCCTTCCGCCGGAAGGCATCCTCCAGGGCCCGAGACTGGGCATTGGTCCGGTACAGGATGGCAAAATCCCTGTATCGGTGGGCATCGCCCTCCCGGATCCTGGTTTCGATCTCCTCCACGATCCATCCTGCCTCGTCCCGTTCATCGGCCGCCTGCACCAGAGTCAGGCGCTCCCCGGCTTCCTGGTCGGTCCGCAGCGTCTTCTCCTTCCGGTGCAGGTTCCTCCGAATGACCTCGTTGGCCGCCGCCAGGATGTTGGAGGTGGACCGGTAGTTCCGCTCGAGCCGAATGGTCCGAGCCCCAGGAAAGGTCCGCTCGAAATCCAGGATGTTGGAGATATCCGCGCCACGCCACCCGTAGATGCTCTGATCGTCATCCCCTACCACCATCAGATTCCCGTGCCCCTGAGCCAGGAGTTCCAGGAAGCGGAACTGGGCGTGGTTCGTATCCTGGTACTCATCCACCAGGATGAAGGCGAAGCGCTCCTGATAACGAGCCAGGATCTCCGTGTGCTCCTGGAAAAGCTGGACCGGTTTCACCAGGAGATCGTCAAAATCGAAGGCGTTCTGCTCCCGCAGGGACGCCTGGTAGGTAGGAAAGACTCGAGCCACGTTTCGCATGAAGAAGTCGAAGCCCTCCCCATGCTGCTCGGCGAACTCACCTGGAGTAATCAGTTGGTTCTTGGCGTCGGACAGTGCCGAGCGAACCGCCTTGGGCTTCCAGCGCTTGGGGTCCAACTGCTCCCGCTCCAGGACCCGCTTGATCTCTCGAAGGCTTTCCTCGGCGTCGAAGATGGTGAAGGTGGAATCCCACCCCATGGCCTCGGCGTGACGACGGAGCAGTCGGGCACCCAGGGAATGGAAGGTCCCCATCCAGGCACCCACCGGATCCCGGCCCAGGTGAGCACGGATCCGCTCCCGCATCTCTCCGGCGGCCTTGTTCGTAAAGGTGACCGCCAGGATCCGATCCGGGGGAACCCCGTGTTCTCGGATCAGGCGAGACACCCGATTCGTCAGAACCCGGGTCTTTCCCGACCCGGCTCCAGCCAAGACCAGAATGGGACCTTCCACGTGCTCCACCGCATCCCGTTGTTCGGGATTCAGCGATGGTGATGACGTGGAGGCGTCGGCGGGGGCGAAGAGGTCAGATGGTGAAGTCAAAGGAGTTCAACGGGAAAAAACGACGATGGAAAGCGCTGGGACCGGAGACCTGCGTCCCTGGAGCGGCCACGTGCGGCTCGGACTAATCGGAATTCGAACCTTCGTTGCGAGCTTCGGCCAGGGGAAGTCGGACCTGGAAGACCGTGCCGCTCTCATCACTCGAGAGAAGCTCAATCTGGCCTCCATGGATCCGTTCCACGATACGTCTGGTGAGGGACAGACCGACACCCCACCCTCCAGACTTGGTCGTCATGCCTGGCTCGAAGAGCTTTTCTCGGATCTCGGGGGCCACTCCCGGACCGGTGTCCTGAACTTGTAGGGTGACCCAATCCGGTTCCTGATGGAAGGCCCTGAGGGTGATCCCACCTCCCCGTCCGGCCAGGGCATCCAATGCGTTCTTCACCACATTCTCCAGAGCCCAAGCCAGGAGAACGTCGTTCCCCCGGATGGGTGGAAGATCCCGCTCCAATTCGACCTGCAGGTGGATCCCCGGTCCCAACCGGGGAATGCGGGTCCGGAGGTATCCCTCCACGGATCGGACCACGTGACCCACTTCCAGAGAAGCCAGCTCCGTCTCTCTTCCGATCAGCTCGAACCGTCGACTCACCCGCTCCAGCCGGTCCACGTCTTCGCCGATCTCCCGGGCGACCTCCCCTTCCTCTACCCCACCTGGCCGCTCCCCTGGTGGCAATCGGAGGACCTCCAACCATCCCTTCAACGAAGAGATGGGCGTCCCCAACTGGTGGGCCAATTCCCGAGCCATGGCAGTCCAGGCACGATCCTCGTCGGCCCGCCGCTGGAATCGGATCACCAGGATCCCGGTGAGGAAGGTAATGAGGAGGCCGCTGACCTGGAGCCAGGGGATCCAACGAAGGCGTCGAAGCTCGGGAGGATCTCCGTAGTAGAGCAGCGCCCCCCCCGGCTCACCCACCGGCGGGTTCCGCTGGGCCAAGCGCCGAGCGAAGGCCTGAACCCGTGCCTGGTCTTCCGCACGGGACAGATCTGCTTCAAACGGAAGGTTCACCGCTGCCTGCACCGAGTCCCCCGGCCCCGAGAGGACCAGAGGGACGCCTGACTCCACGATGATCCGTTGCAGGTTGACCAAGGCTTCGTCAGCAGTCCGCGCATCCTGGGCAGCCAGCCCGGCTTGCACCTCGGCAAACATCCGGGTCATGGTGGCCGTATCGGCCCGGAACGCACTGACGATCTGCTCGGTGTAGAGGAGGTACCACCCCAGGAGAGCCACGAAGAGCACGACCAGGACCGCGGTCCATCTGGTCCGGTTCATGTCTCTGACGCCTCAGGCGCCGAGTCGGTCCGTGCCGAACCGCTCCGCCAGAACCGGGGGAAGTCGGATGGACCCATCTTCCTCCTGACCCGTCTCCAGTAGAGCCACCAGGAGTCGCGGAAGCGCCAGCGCTGATCCGTTCAGGGTGTGAACGAACTCAGGCTTTTCCTGGGGACCGGGCCGGAACCGGAGACCGGCCCTTCGGGCCTGGTAATCGTTGAAGGTGCTGCAACTGGACACCTCGAGCCACCGCTCCACACCGGGAGCCCAGACCTCCAGGTCATAGGTCATGGCCGCCGAGAAGCCCAGGTCTTCTCCTGCCAGGCGAACCACTCGATAGGCCAGTCCCAGGCGCTGCAGGATGACCTCGGCCTCGCCAGTGAGTTCCTCCAACGCCTCCCGACTCCGTTCTGGACGCTCATACCGCACCAGCTCCACCTTGTCGAACTGATGGACCCGAAGGAGGCCCCGAGTGTCCTTGCCGGCCGCCCCCGCCTCCCGCCGAAAGCAGGGGGAGTAGGCAGTATACCGGAGAGGAAGGATGTCTGGCCCCAGGAGCTGTTCCCGGTGAAGGTTGGTCACCGGTACCTCGGCCGTGGGGATGAGCCAGAGCTCATCCTGCTGGGTCACGTAAGAGTCGTCAGCAAATTTGGGCAGCTGACCCGTTCCGGTGAGCGCGTCCCGGGTCACCAGATAGGGGACTCGGAGCTCCTCGTATCCGTGTTCATCCGTATGGATCTCCAGCATCCAGTCGATGAGGATGCGCTGGAGCCGGGCACCGGCACCCCGAAGGACCGGGAATCCGGAGCCCGAAATCCGGGAGCCGGCCGGAAGATCCAGAAGTCCCAGTTCCTCTCCCAGTTCCCAGTGTGGACGGGCTTGGAAGTCATGCCGAACCGGAGTTCCCCAGGTGCGGAGCACTTCGTTTGCGTCTTCGCCACCAGCCTGGACCTCGGCCAGCGGCATATTGGGGATGTTCAGGAGGAGTTCCTGGATGCGTTCTTCACTGGCCGTGACTCGGGATTCCAGTTCATCGACCCGAGCACCCACCTCCCGCATCTCGGCAATGAGGGAGTCAGCGTCCTTTCCCTCCCGCTTCAACTCGCCGATGGTCCGGGACACCTCGTTTCTACGGGCCCGAAGCTCGTCACCCTCGGTAACAGCAGTCCTCCGCAGTTCGTCCAGCTCCAGGATCTCGTCCAGATGCTCGGCCCCTGCATCGTCTCCTCTCCTGGCCAGGGCCGTGCGAACGGTTTCAGGTTCACTTCGGATCAGCTTCAGATCGAGCATTCGCTTCAGCCCCCCGGTGGGTAGAGTCGCCGGCTGTTGCACTCCGGACTGGTGTCGTGGCGGAAGATGAGAACTCCCTCATCCACGTTCAGGTCCACGGCTTCCAGCTTACCATAGTACCTGCACCGCTGTCCGAACCGCCCCGACTGCTCCCGGGTCCGGACCGCGTAGGTGACGCCGTACTCCAGCGGAACGGGATCCTGTGTCACATAGAGGGTCGAATCGGAGGGTGCATCCCGAAGATCGTCAAAGGAAACACCCCGGACAGGAGCGATTCCGGCCCTGGAACTGACGCCCAGCGCCCTTGGGGGAAGGAGAACCAACTGGCCCCCCAGACGATCTACGGCGAAATCCCACTCTCCCCGGGATTGGGGATCCTCCACCACCACCCGTCTCCGCTGCAGCATATCGAAGGCCGCAGGCCGATTCAGCTCCTGCCGGTCCAGAGAGAAGAGGGTGGATTCGGTGGGATTCTCTTCCCAGTTGATCTGGAAGGGGTCATCACCACATCCCGTCAGGAGCAGGGCAATGGCCAGAAGAATCGCGCTGCTACCTGAGGTCATTCGGTTTGACACAGTACAGCTCCCGGGGCCCGGAGCCCCACAGGGAGGACAGGCGAAACGCTGCCATCCCAGGTCCACGTTGAGTACGGAGAGATCACCCGGTGCAGAGCCGGAAAACCGGCTCGAAGACTACCCGAAGGCCATCCCGGGTGTCAACCCTGAAAGGCCTCCCATTGCTTGACTTTACACCCTCCCTCGGGTAGGTTCCCCGGCGCATTGTCCGGGGTCAGGGTACCGGGATCGTTTCATCTGGTCCCCCCCGTGTTTCCCCGGCCACGACGCTCACCGATCCAGTCGGGAGATCCCCATGCCGGAAGGGACCCTGCGGCCTGCCGGATCTCTCCGCCTTCTGGTGGCGGAAGACGAGCCCCACATCCGCCGAATTCTGACGACGCTCCTGGAAGCCGCCGGTTTTCAGCTGACCGTGGTCGGGGACGGACCGGCGGCCCTGGAGAAGTTGAAGGGTTCGGAGCCTCTGGACCTGGTCGTCATGGATCTTCTCATGCCCGGGATGACCGGACTGGAGGTCCTCCAGGAGATCCGGACCATGACCCATCGGAAGAATCTGCCCGTCATCATCCTGACTGCCAAGGGACAGGACGTGGATCGGGAAGAGGCCTTCGCCCTGGGTGCCGACGAATTCATGACCAAGCCCTTCAGCCCCAAGAAACTCCTCGTCCGGGTGGACCAACTCCTGGCCCGACGCTGAGTTCAGACCCGGGAGTCCTTTTGTCAGCCAGCGTCCCGTCCCACCTCTCCATCGTCGTCCTGGCCGGAGGGATCGGCTCTCGCTTCTGGCCGGCCAGCCGACCTGAGCGGCCCAAACAGCTTCTTCCCTTGGCTTCCCACCGTCCCCTCATCCAGGAGACGGTGGATCGAGCACTCTCCCTGGTACCCCGATCCCGGCTCAGGATTCTGGCTGGCCGGCACTTGGTCCTTCCATTCAGGCAGGTCCTCTCGGAACCTGACGAGGAGCTTTTCTGGGTCGAGCCTCGCGCTCGGGGTACCGGACCCGTCCTGGCCTGGGCGGCCCACCGGCTTCACGCTCAGGATCCGGACGCGGTCATGATCTCCCTTCACTCGGACCATGCCATCGAGCCCCGAGGGGCTTTCCTTCAGCTCCTTCCTCGGGCCGCGGAACTGGCTGCCAGAGAAGACCTCCTCCTGACCGTGGCCGTGCCCCCGAATCGGCCCGAGACCGGGTACGGTTACCTTCGCCCCGGCCCCGCCCTGGAGACGGGCGACCCCTCGTTCCGGGCGTGGAAGCTGGGAGCCTTCATAGAAAAGCCCGATGAGGCCGCCGCCCGTCGATACCTTTCCCAGGGATACCTCTGGAACAGTGGGATCTTCATCTGGTCTACCGCCCGCTTTCTGGAGGAGGTGAGACTTCACGCTCCGGAGATCGCCCGGCACTTCCCCCTCCTGGATCAGGGAGACGTGGACGGGTTCTTCGCGCAGGCACCTCATGTCTCAGTGGACGAAGCAATCCTGGAGCGGAGCGGTCGGGTCGGTACCGTGGAGGCCACCTTCGAGTGGGACGATGTAGGGAGCTGGGATGCTCTGGTCCGGACCGGGTCCCCGGACGACTCCGGCAACGTGGTGGAGGGAGAAGGCCAGGTCGTGGACGGGGAGGGAAATGTGGTCTGGGCTGAGGACGGCCCCGTCGTCCTCTTCGGAGTCCATGACCTGGTGGTCGCCCGATCTGGTGGGATCACCCTCGTCACGCGACGGGATCGGGCAGGAGAGCTGAAGGATCTCCTGGGTCGACTCCCGGAGAGTCTCCGGGACCCGGAGAAGGGGGGCGGATGAGCGGCGTTGACCTCTTCCTCCTGGAGGACAAAGCTCCCCACGGGTGGACACCCTTCTCCCAGACGCGCCCCGTTGGGGAGCTCCTCTTCGGCGCCCTTCTCCTTCGGCAGCGGGTGGAACGGGCTACTGGCCTCCTCTGCGCCGGCTACCTGGGGGCTCCCCAGTTGGAGGGGTTCGACGACGGGCAAGAAGCGCCAGCCGTCCATCCATCCCGTGAGACAACCGACGTTCCCCCGGGTGGAAGGGCCGGAACCCACGGTCTCCTGATCTTCCGGAGCCGATACGTCCCTCCGCTTCCCCCTCCGGGTGAAGGATCGTCCCTCCAACTTCCCCTTGGGAACACCCCTCTCCGGCTGGTGGCCGGTGCCCAGACCGTGGGCTGGTTCGTTCCAGCTGAAGAGGCAACCGTCCTCCAGGCATTGAGGGAGCGCCCAGGGGAAGCTCACGCCATCCTCCATGGGATAAGCGGAGACCCCCTCAACGTCCCGGGACGACTCCTTGAGCGACCCTGGACCCTCATGACCGATAACCCGGACCAGGTGGCCAAGGACCTGGGCATCCTCTTTCCCGACGGCCGAGGTCCCGGGGTCTCTCCCCTTCCTCCCATCTCCGGCGTGTCTCGCATGGGCGGTCACCCGGTGAGCGCCGAGCCCGAAGTCGAGGTCGCCCCCGGGACGATCCTCGATACCCGAAATGGGCCCATCCATTTGGCCCGGCAGGTCCAGGTCGAGCCCCGGACCCACCTCCGGGGCCCGGCCTTCATCGGCCCCGGCTCCACTCTCCTGGGCGGCCAGATCTCGGCCCTTTCCTGCGGCCCGGTCTGCAAGCTCCACGGAGAGATCGACCATTCCGTCATCCTTGGCTACTGCAACAAGGCCCACCATGGATTCCTGGGCCACTCCATCCTGGGACGGTGGGTGAATCTGGGTGCCATGACGACCAACTCGGATCTGAAGAACACCTACGGCACGGTCCGCATGAGATCTCCGAGGGATGGTGAGATCGATACGGGGCTTCTCAAGGTCGGTGTCTTCCTGGGCGACCACGTGAGAACGGGGATCGGGACCCTCTTGAATACGGGAACGGTGGTGGGGGCCGGCTCGACGCTTTTCGCCGGGGAGCTTCCCCCCCGCTGGGTCCCTCCCTTCTCGTGGGGACAGGGCCAGGATCTCATCGCCACCCGGCTGGAGCCCTTCCTGACCACTACCCGTCGAGCCATGAGCCGAAGGAACCTGGAGCTATCGGCCGGTATGACCCACCTCCTGGAACACCTTTGGGGAGAAACCCACAGCGTGGACGCCCACGAGCAGGAGACTCTCCACGGCGGGCCCCCTGAAACAGAAGAGGGCCCAGGTCCGAAGTCCCTGGGGACCAACCGGTGAATCAGGAATCAACCAGGGCCGCCGGGAGGGAGAGGCACCCATGAAGGTGGCCATGTTGGGCAGTGGGAGCCGGGGGAACTCCACGCTGGTGGCCACTGACAACACCCGGATCCTGGTCGACGCCGGATTCAGCGGTCGACAGTTGGCCCTCCGGATGAGGGCACTGGGCGTGGAACCGGAGAGTATCGACGCTGTGGTCCTGACCCACGAACACAGTGACCACGTCCATGGCGCCGGCATCTTTGCCCGACGCTACGGCACCCCGGTCTATCTGACCGCCGCCACCCGGGAAGCCTGTCGGGACCGCTTCCGTGGTGAGGAGGATCTTCGAGCCTACGAGGCAGCCCAGCCATTTGCTGTCGGCGACCTCAGGGTCCACCCCTTCCTCACGGTTCATGACGCCGCCGATCCGGTGGCCGTCACCGTAGAGGGGAAAGAGTGTGGGACGCGGGTGGGAGTGGCCACTGACCTGGGTCGACCCACGACGGCGATTCGGCATTCCCTGGCAGGTTGTGATTTCCTGATCCTGGAGTCCAACCACGATGAAACGCTCCTCCGGACCGGGCCCTACCCTCCCTCGGTCCAAGCTCGGATCGCTTCCTCCCATGGTCACCTGTCGAACCACGCCGCAGCCGAGTTCGCCCGGGAGCTGGTCCATCCTCGGTTGGCCGGAATCCTCCTGGCCCATCTTTCAGTGGAGTGCAATCGCCCGGAGCTGGCGATGGAGGTGATGGGAAAGACCCTGGCCAACACGGGCTGGTCCGGATGGTTGCAGGCCGCCGCTCAGGATGAACCCACCCCCCTCCTGGAGATCGCCCGCCTCCGTGAAGAGATGGGACCGGCCCAGCTCACCCTTCTCTGAGTCGGCAACCTACCGACCCACGGCCCTCCCGGGACGGGGTACGCCTCCAGCCTGCGACCTCAGCTCCTCCAGCCCGGCCTCGGATTGCCAACCGACACGGGACACGGCCCGGCGCTCCCCGTCAGAGGCCAAACAGACGCAGGAAGTCGTTCCCCAGAGCCAGGGCCATGATCCCCAGCAGGATGACAAACCCCACCTGACTCCACCGCATTCGCTGCTCCACCGAAACCGGCCGTCCCCGAACCGCCTCGATTCCCAGGAAGACCAGGTGTCCGCCATCCAGGATGGGGATGGGCAGGAGGTTGAGGATGGCCAGGTTGATGGAGAACAGGGCCATGAAGCTGAGAAAGACGGGAAGGCCCTCGGCTGCGGCCTGACCTGACGCCTCGCCGATGGTGACGATGCTCCCCAGGTTTCTGGCCGATACCTGGCCTGTCACCAGTTCTCCGAGGAAGCGGAGGATGAAGCCAGTCACATATGCCGTCTCATCCCACCCCACCACCACGGCTTCCACGGGAGCCACGGGAGTATAGGTGGGCGGAGGGGTAGAGGCCGTGACTCCGATCTGTCCCACGGTTCGGACTTCGCCCGTGGCCGTCTGCCCCTCTACAGCGTTGGGAACCACCGTCCGGGTGAGCTCGCTCCCGTCCCGAAGGACCGTGATCTCGGTTTCCTGCTCGGGACGATCCTGGATCAGAGCGGTGACCTGACTCCAGAGGGTCACCTCGTTCCCATCGATGGAGACGATGTAGTCGCCACTTCGAAGGCCGGCTCGATAGGCCGGTGAGCCAGGTTCCACGAAGGCCAACTCCGGCTCCACCCAGACCTGGAGGGCGCCTGCGATCCGGGACCGATCTCCTTCCGGCATGGTCACCGTCACCTGGCCATCCGGTTCCAGATAGCGGATCGTCAGAGCCCCGGCCGGTGCTTCCAGGATGGCGTCCCGGACGTGCCCCCAGTGCTCCACCGGACGATCGCCAATCTGAGCCAGGTGGGCTCCCGAGGGAATCCGGGCCAACTCCATGACCTCTGCGGGAAGGGCCGCATCGCGGACCTCTCCCAACCGCGTCGTATCCATCTCCGCACTGCCCCAGCCGGCGGCTACAGCAGTGTAGGCGAAGAAGGCGAACAGCATGTTCATGATGACGCCGGCAGAAATCACCCAGGCGCGGGCCCACACGGGCTTGGCGTCGAAGTCGGAGGTCCGGAGAGTCCGAGTCGGGGTGGCCGCCTCCGGCTCCCTACCATCATCCGACTCTCCCCCTTCCCCATCCTCCTCGACGGCGCCGCCCTCGATCCGCTCCATGACTTCGTCGTCCATCCCTCCCATCTTCACATATCCACCCAGGGGGATGGCGCTCAGGACGTACTCCGTTTCTCCCCGCTGGAAGCCCCAGACCCGGGGACCCAATCCGATGGAGAAGCGCTCCACCCTGACACCCACGGAACGGGCAGCAAGGAAGTGTCCCAACTCGTGCACGAAGATGAGCACGCCCAGGACGATGAGGGTGGCAATAATGGTCATCCGTCTTTTCCAGCCGTAATGGTTCGACGCGTCTTGATCAGTTCCGCAGCGGTCCGGCGCGCCCATCCGTCCGCTTCCAGAATCACTCCCAGCTCCCGAGCCGGGACCACCTTGGCCCGTTCCAGGACACCCTCGACCACCGAAGCCATCCCCGGAAAAGAAAGCTCCTCCTCCAGGAAGGCGCTCACGGCCACCTCATTTGCGGCATTGTAGACAGTGGGGGCTGTCCCTCCTCGCCGTCCTGCCGCCACACCGATCCCGTAGAGGGGAAAAGCAGCGTGATCCACCTCCTCGAAGGTGAGGGGGGACGTCGTCACTGGATCGAAGGTCCGCAACACGGCGTCATCGACCCGGTGTGGATACGTGAGGGCGTAGAGAATCGGGAGTTCCATGGTAGGGAACCCCAACTGAGCCAGAACGGATCCATCTACGAACTCGACGAAGGAGTGGATGATGGATTGGGGATGAACCACCGCCTCGATCCGGTCATAGGCAATCCCGTACAGGACATGGGCCTCCATGACCTCCAACGCCTTGTTGGCCAGGGTGGCCGAGTCGATGGAAATCTTGGCGCCCATGTCCCAGGTTGGATGCTGAAGGGCGTCGCCGGGTCCCACCTCGTTCAGACGAGTGGCGTTCCAACCTCGGAAGGGCCCTCCCGACGCGGTAAGGACCAGGCGCTCCACCTCTCCCGCTGATGCTCCCTCCAGGCACTGAAGGATCGCCGAGTGCTCCGAGTCCACCGGAACCAGCTCACCATCCCCCTCCTCCATGGCCTCCAACAGGAGCTCGCCCCCGGTCACCAGCGACTCCTTGTTGGCCAGCGCAAGTCGCTTCCCTGCCCGAAGAGCACGGATGGAAGGCTCCAGCCCGGCAAATCCCACCAATGCGTTCACCACCACGTCGGCTTCGGGGAGCTCGGCCAGCTCCAGGAGGGCCTGACGTCCGCCGGACCAGTGGGTGCCATTGTCCTGACAGTCCCCAAAGGCCTCTTCATCCGCCACCACGACCTGGCTGGGGTCATGGTTCTCCGCTTGCTCCTCCAGAAGCTCGACGGACCGGTTGGCTGCCAGTCCCACCACCTGAAAACGCCCAGGGTGGCGAGCCACCACATTCAGGGTGCTCACCCCGATGGATCCGGTGGACCCCAGAATCACGATCCTGATCACGTCTTGCTTCACCTTGGCAGTCACCAGAGACACCCCATCATTGGAGGAGGAACGGGAGGGCTGCGTAGGTGAGGGGGAGGGTGAAGTAGATGGCATCGAAGCGATCCAGAACCCCTCCATGTCCCGGGAGGATGTTCCCTGAATCCTTCACTCCTGCCTCCCGCTTGAGAACCGACTCCGCCAGGTCCCCGACCTGGGCGACAGCTCCGATGATCAATCCCAGGAGGGCTGCTCCCAGGAGAGGGAGGGTCGCAGGAGCGCTCCCGCCCAGGAAGAGGGCTGCGAAGGCCACAGCACCCATCGTCGCGCCGACAAGTCCTCCGACGCCCCCGGCCACCGTCTTCTTGGGGCTCACCGAGGGGAGGAGCTTCCGCTTCCCCAGGTGCTTCCCGGTAAAATAGGCGCAGGTGTCGCCCAGCCACGTCACCACCAGGGGAAACATGACCAGGTAGGCGCCGGCCCACCCGGGCCCATCCTGGCCCATGCCAGGGAGATCCCGGAGGAATACGGCAAAGGCCAGGGGAAGGGCGGCGTAGGCAACCCCCAGAAGGGTGGTTCCGACGGCCAGGAGGGGATCGCCACCCGGCCCTCTTCGGAAGACGGCCCCGGCCAGGCCCCCGAGAGCCAGGACCATCAGGAGTCCCAGGGCCCAGGGCGCCCAGCTCTGGAAGCTCCCCAGGTAGGTGGCCAGAACCATGAGAAGGACGGCCACGATCACGCCCAGGACACGAAAGGGTCGCCATCCCCGTTCCAGGGCCAGCCCGTAGACTTCCAGGGTGCCGATGACCGCCAAGACAATGAGCGTCCCGGTGAGAACCCATCCACCGACAAAGAGGATGGCCACGCCCAGGGGAATGCCCACCCCGGCGACCGCCACGCGACGTCCCAGATCTCCCTTCGCCACCGTCTGACTTCCCCTCAGCCTGCCGTGACCCGGCCAAACCTTCGTTCCCGTCTCTGATAGTCCCGCACCGCATCGAAAAACTCGCTGCGGGTGAAGTCGGGCCAGAGGACAGGGGAGATGTGGATCTCCGTATAGGCCAGCTGCCAAAGCATGAAATTGGAAATCCGGAACTCACCGGATGTTCGGATGAGGAGATCCGGGTCCGGTAGGCCCCGGGTGTGGAGGGCTCCCTCCAACATCGTTCCATCGATCTGCTCAGGATCCAGTTCACCCCGGCGGACCCGATGAGCAAGCGTCCGGACGGCCCCCAGGAGTTCTTCCCGACCCGAATAGGAGACCATGAGATTCAGGCGCATTGCCGTCCCCCCCCGAGTCGCCTCCTGGATCTCTTCCACCGCTTCCCGGGTGTCGGGATCCATGGGGGCCAGATCCCCCAGGATCCGAACTTCGATCTCCTTCTCCTTCAACTCGTCTCGCTCACTTTCCGCGTAGAGCTTCAGGAGTCCCATAAGGGCCAGAATCTCTTCCTCAGGCCGGTTCCAGTTCTCGGTGGAGAAGGCGAAGAGGGTCAGGTACTCCACCCCAATCTCCATGGCCGCCTCGATGGCGTGGCGAACCGCCTTCATCCCTTCCCGATGTCCTTCGTGCCTCGGAAGATCCCGATCGCAGGCCCACCGCCCGTTCCCGTCCATGATGATGGCTACATGGTGGGGGATCGGGCCATCCAGGGGGAGAGAACCGTTCCGTTGGGTGGTCATACCGGAAAGCTGGCCGGAAACGAGGAGGAGTGTCAGAACGAGTCCGGAGTCAGGGGTTCCGGACCCGAAAGGAAGGGCGCAGGGTCAGACCGTCATGACCTCCTTTTCTTTCGCCTCCATGAGATCGTCGATCTTCTGAATGTAGCGGTCCGTCAGCTTCTGAACCTCATCGAGCTGCCGCCGGCCCTCGTCGTCGGAGAGGTCGCCGTCCTTCATCAGCTCCTTGATCTCTTCATTTGCCTCCCGGCGAGCGTGCCGGATAGAGACCCTTCCCTCCTCGGCCATCTTGCTCAGGAGACGGACCATCTCCTTCCGTCGCTCCTCGTTCAGCGCCGGCACAGGGACCCGGATGACATTTCCGTCGTTGGCGGGATTCAGACCCAGGTCCGCCTGCATGATCCCCTTCTCCACGTCAACGAGAAGCGACTTGTCGAAGGGCTGAACCATGAGAAGGGAAGGCTCCGGGGTGGACACGGTGGCCACCTGATTCAGGGGCATGCTGGAGCCATAGGCGTCCACCCGGACCGTATCCAGGAGAGCCGGTGTGGCCTTCCCGGTCCGGACGGTGGAGAACTCACGACGGACCGCCTCCATCGTCTCTTCCATCCGCTTCGTTACGTCTTGGATCGTCGACATGAGTTATCCCTGGTTGCAGCGGGACGATTCTCCGTTCCCGCATGTTCGAGTTCAGGAACCACGCCGGGCGTTCCGGTGGCCCACTGAATCAATCTCCCCTGGACGCCTGGATCAGGACACCAGGGTTCCCACCTCTTCGCCCCGGATCGCTGCCGCTACCGCCCCAGACTGGGACAGATTCAGCACGATGATGGGAAGCCCATTGTCCTTGCATAGTGACACGGCCGGTGCGTCCATCACGCCCAGTTCCCGCCTCACCACTTCGTGGAAGGAGATGGAGGGAATGAAGGTGGCATCGGGATTGGTTTCCGGGTCGGCTGTGTAGATGCCGGGAACCTTGGTGGCCTTGATGATCACATCCGATTCCATCTCGATAGCCCGGAGGACGGCCGCCGTATCTGTGGAGAAATAGGGATTTCCAGTGCCCCCTGCAAAGAGGACCACTCGCCCCTTCTCCAGGTGCCTCAGCGCACGGCGGCGGATATAGGGCTCAGCCAGCTCCTCCATGCGTATGGCCGTCATGACCCGGGTCTCCACCCCCTTTCGCTCCAGCATATCCTGGAGAGCCATGGCATTGATGATCGTGGCCAACATTCCCATGTAGTCGGCATTGACCCGGTCCATTCCCCGTTGAGAGGCGATGGTTCCCCGGACAATGTTGCCGCCACCTACAACAAGACCCAGGGCCACACCCATCTGGTGCACGCCCCGGATCTCGTCGGTCAACCGGTCCACCACAGGCGGATCGATCCCGAACCCCTTCTCGCCGGCCAATGCCTCGCCGGAGATCTTCAGAAGGACTCTGCCGTACTTCAGACCTTCAGTCGGTTCCGCCCTGGTCTCGTTCTCCACCGCCACCCCGGGTCAGTCCTGGCCCTCGCCCACCGCGAAGCGGGCAAAGCGAGCCACTTCGATTTTCTCTCCGGTCTTGGCTGAGGTCCGAGTCACCAGCTCCTCCACCGTGACATCCGGGTCCTTCACGAAGGGCTGCTTCAAGAGCGTGTTCTCCTCAAGAAACTTCCGCATCTTCCCTTCTACAATCTTTTCCTGGATGTGCTCCGGCTTTCCCTCTTCCCGAACCTGCTCCAGGTACACCTGGCGCTCCCGCTCCAGCACCTCGGCAGGAAGGTCGTCTTCACCCACGGCCAGGGGATCGGAAGCCGCGATGTGCATGGCCAGATCCCGGGCCAGATCCTGGAAATCGTCGGTGTTGGCCACGAAGTCCGTCTCGCAGTTCAGCTCCACCAGGACCCCGATCCGGCCACCATGATGAATGTAGTGGCCCACGGTTCCTTCGTTGGCTGCCTTCTCCGCCCGTTTCGCCGCCTTGGCTGCCCCTTTGCTCCGGAGGTAGTCCACGGCCGCCTCAAGATCCCCGCCCGTCTCCTCCAGGGCCTTCTTGCAGTCCAGCATCCCGGCCCCGGTCCGATCTCTTAGTTCCTTTACGTCCTTGGCGCTAACGCTCATGGTGCCCGGCACCCCTTTCGTCGTCGTTGGCATATGTTCATGAAAAGAGGCGGAAGCGTGGGGGATGGGGAGTGGACCTGTCCACTCCCCATCCCCCACTGGCTACCGCCTCGGTGGGACCACGGTTCCCCATGGACCTCAGCCGTCGACCTTCTCCTCAGGCTTCTCAGCTGTCTCTTCTGTGCCCTTCTCTTCGGCGCCCTCCGACTTCTTCGCTACCTTCGGTGGCTCAGCCTTGGGTTTCTCGGCTGTGGAGACATCCACGTTCTCGGCGGAAGATTCATCGCCCTTGCCGGCATCGGCCTCATCCCCTTCGGCTTTGGCCGCCTGGTCTTCGCCGTCCTTGTCCTCACCCTTGATCTGGGCAATGACCTCGGGACGAGGCTTCCGGCGCCGCCGGATCCGCCGGCGAGCCAGATCCTGGTCAGCAGCCGACTTCTCTCCTGTCTCGGTGGAGTAGGTGGTGGCCTCGGAATCGGCAACCTGCCGCCGCTCTTCCTTGGGCACCTCTTTTCGGGCCGAGAGAACGGCGTCGGAGATGGCGCGGGTGATGAGGGTCACCGAGCGGATGGCGTCATCGTTCCCCGGAATCGGGTGGTCGATGCGGTCCGGGTCGGCGTTGGTGTCGGTGATGGCGATCACCGGAATCCCGAGACGGTTGGCTTCTCGGACGGCGATGATCTCCCGCTTGGCGTCCACCACGAACATGGCGCCTGGAACGCGCGACATGTCCTTCACGCCGGAGAAGTACTTGTCCAGCCTCATCCGTTCCCGATCCAGGAGGAGACGCTCCTTCTTCGTATAGAACTCGAAGGCGTTCTCCTCCTGACCCCGCTCCAGTTCCTTGAGGCGCCGGATCTGCTGCCGGATCGTCTGGAAGTTGGTGAGCATCCCTCCGAGCCACCGCTCGGTGACGTAGAAGGCTCCGCAGCGCTCGGCCTCCTCCTTGATGATTCCCCGGAGCTGGGGCTTGGTGCAGACGAAGAGCAAGCGCTCTCCCTTCAGCACCTTCTGTCGGGCCAACCTCTCGGCGGCCCGTAGACGATCCACCGTCTTCCGGAGGTCGATAATGTGGATCCCGTTACGCGCAGTAAAGATGTACTTGCGCATCTTCGGATTCCACCGCCGGGTCTGATGCCCGAAGTGAACCCCGGCCTCCAGTAGTTCGTTGAGGCCAACCTCTGTGTTCTGCTGCTGCTCCATACTGGACTGAGTCCTGAAAGTGGAGGATTAACGCTTGGAGAACTGGAACCGCTTGCGGGCCTTGGGCCGGCCGGGCTTCTTCCGCTCGACCTTCCGGGAGTCCCGGGTCAGGAGGCCGTGCTTGCGGAGGGTGGGCCGGGTTTCTTCGTCCTTTCCGACGATAGCCCGGGCCAGGCCGAGACGAATGGCGTCGGCCTGACCGGTAATGCCTCCCCCATCCACCCGGATGAAGACATTGAACTGGCCGTCGTACTCAGTCACCTTGAGAGCTTCCTCAGCCCGCTTCCGATGGAAGAGGCGGGGAAAGTACTCACTCAGGGAGCGGCCATTCACGGACCACTCCCCCTTGCCCGGGCGAAGGGTCACCCGTGCCACACTGGTCTTCCGTCGTCCGACGGCCTGATACTGTTCGATGGACTGCGCCATGCCGTGCTATACTCCGTTGGATGCCCGCGAGAAGTCGGCTCAGAGCTCCAGGGGCTGTGGATCTTGCCCCTGATGCGGATGCGAGTCGTCAGCGTAAACCCTGAGCTTCTTCCTCATTTCACGGCCCAGGGCATTCTTCGGGAGCATCCCCTTCACAGCCCGCTCGATGACCCACTCGGGGCGCCGATCCAGCATGGTCTTGAAGGGGATGAGCTTTTCGCCACCCATGTACCCCGAGTGGCGAAAGTAGACCTTCTGGTCTGCCTTGTTGCCCGTCAGGATGATCTGGGACGCGTTGAGGACGACGACGTAGTCGCCTGTGTCCAGGTGCGGGGTGTAGATGGGCTTGTGCTTGCCTCGGAGGATCCGTGCGATCTCCGTGGCCAACCGGCCCAGCGGCTTTCCTGCCGCATCCACGACCCACCACTGGCGGTCGATCTCGCTTGCTTTTGGTGTCAGGGTCTTCATGTATCGTTTCCGGTCGCACTCGACCATTTAAAGACAGAGCTTTCAAAGGTACCCGCGACCGAGGGGGGTGTCAACCTGCAGCCGGCCCTGAAAATCTCAGGAGTTGAAGGTGCCCAGGAAGCGGGACCGAGAGGCGTGCCGGAGCCGCTGGAGTGCCTTCTCCTTGATCTGCCGCACCCGCTCACGGGTGATGCCAAGCACGGCACCGATCTCCTCCAGGGTCATCGGGTCCTGTTCGTCCAATCCGAAGTAGAGGCGAAGGACCTTGGCCTCCCGTTCCTTCAGTGAAGCCAGGGCATCATCCACTGTTTCTCGGAGGGCCTGCTCGTAGGCTCCCTCCTCCGGGAGTGGTGTGAACTGGTCGGGCAGGTAGTCCAGGAGCCGATTGTCCTCACCGGGCTGGAGAGGCGCGTCCAGAGAGAGGTGGGACTGGGATATGGAGAGAGTGTCGGCCACCTCTTCCGCCGTCATCTCCAGCTCCAGCGCCAACTCATCCACTGTCGGTTCACGCCCCAACTCCTGGAGGAGAGCCGAAGAGCGACGTCCGATCCGATGAAGGGTCGTGGCTCGGTTCAGGGGGACCCGGACGATGCGGCTCTGCTCGGCCAGGGCCTGGAGGATGGCCTGGCGAATCCACCACACTGCGTAGGAGATGAACTTGATCCCCTTGGTCTCATCGAAACGGTGGGCAGCACGGATCAACCCCACATTGCCTTCGTTGATGAGATCGGAGAGGGGCACGCCCTGATTCTGGTACCTCTTGGCCACCGATACCACGAAGCGAAGGTTGGATCGGACCAGTTTGTTCAGACACTCCGGGTCGCCACTCCGGATGCCCCGAGCCAGACGTGCCTCCTCCGCCCGGTCGATCAGCGGGAAATGGCTGATCTCCTTCAGATACCGATCCAGCGATCCGTCCTTGGAGGACGATCGACGAGGCGAGTAGCTCATGGCACCATGGGTAGAGAGCGCGTGGTTTCCCCATCCGGAGGGAGAGGCACCGGACACGTCCGACCCTCACGGAGTGAAACCACTCGCTCATGAATGGGCCTTTTCTACTGACTTCGCAACTTCAGGTCTCCTGACTTCGCAACTTCAGGAACAGTCCAGCGCCTGACGCCAGCCCCATGCCGTCAGCGGATTCGGCCCCCGATCCTCCCCCACCGGACCTCCCGAAGCCAACCCAACCCGGGACTCAGCTCTGGCTCGGAGGAGTAATACACGATCCAGGGCCGTCCTTTGATGTCTTCCCGGGAGACCAGCCCCCAGTATCGGGAGTCCTCACTGTTGTCCCGGTTGTCTCCCAGGACGAAGAACCGATCCGGGGGAATGATGATCGGCCCCCAGTTGTCCCGTGACGGCCGATACTGGCCGGGACGGGGCCCCTGAGCCAGAAATCGGGACTGCCACGCCATTCCGGGATGAACGGCATCGCCATGGGGGTCGGCGTGGCGCGCGTAGGGCTCCTGAATAGGCTCGTCGTTCAGGTAGAGCTGCTTCTCCTGCATCTTCAGAGTGTCGCCAGGCATCCCCACCAGCCGTTTCACATAGTGCTTGGACGGCTCATGGGGTGGGTTGAACACGACCACCTCCCCTCGCTCAGGCTCAGCCAGAGCTGGGAGATTGACCCCTACTCCAGGGATCTCGGCACCGTAGACAGCCTTGTTCACCAGAAGAAAGTCCCCAGCCATGAGCGTGCCCTCCATGGAGGAGGTGGGGATCTTGAAGGCTTCGATGACGAAGGCCCTCATGACGAAGAGCACAAGGAGCGCCAGGATGACGGAGCGAACCGCGTCGGCGGTGGCCCGAAGCCACCCCGATGGCGACCGTCGGCCACCCCCCCCTATGGGATGGGAAGGGAGATCGCTCCTCGAGGCATCGTCTCCAGCCCCGGCAGGACCACCCGCGTCAGAACAGGAAGGTTCGTGTGACTGGCTCATGGATCTCGATCCGGCAGCGGAACCGGAATCGAAGGTGCAGGTGCTAAGGACGAGCGGGAGGCTGTGGCCGGTAGAACCCGGACACGGCAACCGT
>PWWP01000333.1 GCA_003562075.1 Gemmatimonadota bacterium | reverse complement strand
CGGGGGAGGGATGCATCCCCTCATGGAGCTGGGCGACCTGGTCCTCTTGGACGATCACATCAACCTCCTGGGGGACAGCCCACTGGTAGGGCCGAACCTGGATGGACTCGGCCCCCGGTTTCCCGACATGTCGGAGCCCTATGATCGGGAGTTGCAGGAGTTGGCCATGGAACGGGCACTGGCCCGGGGGATCCCCCTGCGCCGGGGTGTCTACGTGGCTGTGACCGGTCCGAACCTGGAGACCCGAGCCGAATACCGGATGCTCCGGACCCTGGGGGCCGACGTGGTGGGGATGTCCACAGTCCCCGAGGTCATTGCCGCCAAACACGCCGGGATGGGAGTCCTGGGAATCACCATCGTCACCGACCTCTGCTTCCCCGATGCCCTGGAACCGGTGGATGTGCCGCTGATCATGAAGACGGCTGCCGAAGCCGAACCGCACCTCACGGCCATCATCCAGGATGTGGTAGCCCGAATCTGAGACAACTGGCCGACTGATTTTCCCGCCGGGGAACCCTGGCGATTCACCTCTGAACCTGACGACCCTCTATGCCATACCCCCAGGCCCCCGACAACCTCATCGATCTGGAGGAATCCCTCCTGGAACACTGGCGGGAGGAAGGGCTCTTCCAGAAGACGCTGGATGCCACCGCAGAGGGTGACCCATTCGTCTTCTACGAGGGCCCACCTACGGCCAATGGAAAACCCGGGCTCCACCACATGATCTCCCGGACCATCAAGGACCTGGTCTGTCGGCACCGGACCATGAAGGGCCGCAGCGTGACCCGGATCGCCGGATGGGACACCCATGGGTTGCCGGTGGAGATCGAGGCTGAACGGAAATTGGGGATCTCGGGGAAGCCGGAGATCGAAGAGGTGGGGATCGAGACCTTCAACCGGGTCTGCCGGGAATCGGTCTTCACCTACAAGGAAGATTGGGAGCTTCTGTCGGAGCGGATCGCCTACTGGCTGGACTACACCCGGCCCTACGTGACCTTCCACACCGAGTACATCGAGTCGGTGTGGGCCATTCTGAAGCGACTGGCTGACCGGGGGCTCCTCTATCGGGGGCACAAGTCGGTTCCGTACTGTCCGCGCTGCGGCACGGCTCTTTCTTCCCACGAGGTGGCCCAGGGCTACGAAGAGGTGGTGGACCCCTCCCTGTACTTCCTCTGCGCTTGGCTCGACGAGGATGGAGAGGGACCGGATCCGGAGGGCCGGGAGTTTCTGGTCTGGACCACCACCCCCTGGACAGTGCCGTCCAATACGGCCCTGGCCGTTCGGGAGGATCTGAGCTACGCCGAAGTGGCTTGGGAGGACCGGCGGGTGGTGGTGGCCGAGGGCCTGGTGGAGCCCATCTTCGGCCCCGACACTCCCATCCTTCGACGCTACACTGGAGCCGAGCTGGTAGGCCGTCGATACCAGCGCCCCCTGGAACTGGTTCCGGTTGCCCAGGACGATGCTGAGCGGGCGTGGCGGGTCGTGCCCGAGGACTTCGTCTCGGATTCAGATGGAACAGGGATCGTCCACATGGCTCCGGCTTTCGGTGCTGATGACTATGCCTCGGGTCAGCGGCACGGGTTCCCCCTCCTTCGGCCCGTGGACGATGCCGGGGCCTTCCGGGAAGAGATCCCGGTGGTGGGAGGGCAATTTGTGAAGGATGCCGACGCCCCCCTGGTGGAAGAACTCCGCCGCCAGGGACGGCTCTTCCGAATCGAGGAAGAGACCCACTCCTATCCCCACTGCTGGCGATGTTCCTCCCCCCTGATCTACATGGCGCGGGACTCATGGTTTGCCGCCACTTCCGGGCTGAAGGACGTCATGCTGGACAACAACCGGAAGATCACCTGGCATCCTCCTGAAGTGGGCGAAGGGAGGATGGGTGAGTGGCTCTCGAACAATGTGGATTGGGCGCTCTCCCGGGATCGATTCTGGGGCACTCCCCTCCCGGTCTGGGTCAATGACCAGGATCCGACTCAGGTGGAGTGGATCGGCTCCCTGGAGGAATTGTCGCAGAAGGTAGGGGGGCTACCGGAGGACTTCGACCCGCATCGGCCCTTCATCGACGACCTGACCTGGCCGGCTTCCGACGGAGAAGGGGTCATGCGCCGGGACCCGGTGGTCCTGGACGTCTGGTTCGACTCAGGCGCCATGCCCTACGCCCAGTGGCACTGGCCCCATGAGAACGAAGAGGCCTTCCGAACCCATTTTCCCGCCGACTTCATCTGTGAGGGATTGGACCAGACCCGCGGATGGTTCTACTCCCTCCTGGCCATCGCTTCCATGCTGGATCTGGGACCGGCCTATCGCCACGTCATGGTGAACGGCCTCATCCTGGACGCTGACGGACAGAAGATGTCCAAGTCGAAGGGGAACACGGTGGACCCCTGGGAAGCCATCCAGGAGTTCGGTTCCGACCCCCTTCGCTGGTACCTCATCACCGTCTCCAATCCCTGGGCGGCCAAGCGATACGATCCGGACGGGGTGGGCGAAGCAGCCCGACGGTTCTTCGACACGGCGCTGAACACCTATCGGTTCTTCGCCCTCTACGCCCGGGTCGAGGAGTGGACGCCTGCTGACGAGGACCCGGCTCCGGAAGACCGACCCGTCATGGACCGATGGCTCCTCTCCCGGCTTCATCGGACCCTCAGGGATGTGGGAAGGGACCTGGACGAGTACCAGCTCACCAGAGCCTATCGATCCCTGGTTGATTTCCTGAATGAGGACCTCTCCAACTGGTTCGTCCGTCGCTCTCGGCCCCGTTTCTGGGGCCATACGGGCGCCGAGGATGGTCGAGCCGCCTTTCGGACGCTCTGGGAAGCGCTGGTGGCCATTGCCCGGATGACGGCGCCGGTGACCCCCTTCTTCTCCGACTGGCTCCACCGGGCCCTGACTGATGGTGAGAGCGTCCACCTGGCATCCTTCCCGGAGCATGACCGCCGACTCCTGGATGGGGAGCTGGAGGAGGAGATGGCCGGAGTCCGAATCCTGGTCTCCCTGGGTCGGGCAGCCCGGGAGGACGTCCGAATCCGGGTTCGCCAGCCTCTCCGAACCATCCACGCCGTCCTTCCCGGTGAGGCCAGGCTCCGTCCGGCCGTGCTGGAGGTCCTGAAGGAGGAGCTGAATGTAAAGGAGATCCGTTTTCTCGATTCGGCGGATTCGCTGGTCCGCCTGACGGCCCGTCCCGACTTCCGGGTTCTGGGTCCCCGGTTCCAGCAGGACAGTCAGGCGGCAGCGTCCGCCATCCGGGAGCTGGACTCAGAGACCCTTCGGTCCTTTCAGAATGGAGGAGAAGTCACCATCCAGGTAGCTGGGGAGCCTATGGCTCTGGAGCCGGAGTGGCTCCAGGTGGAGCAGGAGGCGGTGGGGGAGTTGGTGGTGAAGAGCGAGGAAGGCTTCACTGCTGCCTTGGACCCCACATTGGACGAGGAGCTTCGTACCGAGGGGATGGCCCGGGAGCTGGTGAACCGGATCCAGCGTCTCCGGAAGGAGGCAGGGCTGGAGATCACCGATCGCATTCGGCTGGCGGTGGATGGCCCGGCAGAGGTGGCCCGTGCCCTGGATGCCTTCGAGTCCTTCATCGCCGGCGAAACCCTGGCGGTAGATGTGGATGTGTCGCCTGAGGGCTACCCGGAGGGCTATGAAGCCCACCTGGAGGATGACGTGGATGGCACACCGATCCGGGTGGCGCTTTCCCGAGCGGGCAGCGAGGCAGCCCCGGAGAGGGGTTCGAGAGGGACATGAGCGATCAGGGGGAGGAGCGGGAATTCGTCGTTCCCGCCGCTGGAGAAGGCCAGCGCTTGGACGTTTGGCTCTCATCCCAGATAGAGCTCTCGAGGACCCGGGTGGCTCGCCTGGTCGCCGAGGGGATGGTCCTCTGGAATGAGGAGGTTCCTCGGAAGGCCGAGCCCCTCAGCGAAGGGGACCGGATCACCATCCGAGTTCCTCCCCCTGAGCCGGCCCACGCCGAAGCCGAGGATCTCCCGTTGGAGGTCGTCTGGGAGGACGAATCTCTCCTGGTCGTGAACAAGGCTCCCGGAATGGTGGTCCACCCGGCGCCTGGGAACCGTTCCGGGACTCTGGTCAACGCTCTCCTCCACCATGTGAAGGACCTCTCCGGAATCGGCGGGGCCCTGCGGCCCGGGATCGTCCATCGCCTGGACCAGGATACCTCCGGTCTCCTGGTGGTGGCCAAGGACGATCCGACCCATCGAGCACTCTCGGAGCTCTTGAAGGCTCGGAAGATCCGGCGTCTCTACCTGGCGGCCTCCTGGGGACATCTGGATCGGAGCCCCATGAAGATCGATGCACCCATCGACCGGGACCCCTCCAACCGGCGTCGCATGGCGGTTCGGGAAGGAGGTCGGCGGGCGGTGACCCATCTCCGGGTTCGGGAGCACTGGCCGGCGGCCGAGCTTCTTCAGGTTGGATTGGAGACGGGCCGGACCCACCAGATCCGGGTCCACCTGGCCCACCTGGGCCATCCCGTTGTGGGCGACGAGCTCTACGGCGCCGGGTGGGGCAAGGGAATGAGCGGAGGGATCCGAGCCTTCGCACGGGAGTTGGCCCGTCGGACACCGCGCCAGTTCCTCCATGCCCACCTCCTTTCCTTCCGTCACCCTCGGACCGGGGAGGTCCTCCGACTGGAGGCACCCCTCCCACCGGACCTGGCCCAGGTCGCAGAGTGGGTCCGATCCATGCAGTGACCTCCCGGTTCTTCTCGGGGTAGGGTAGACGGTACCTTTCCAACCCGAGGAGTCAGGGGCTGGTGGCATTGCCTCTGCCCCAGGGAGGCCAGAGGTTGATCGGTGCGAGGAATGCTACAAGCGAGTCCCGGGAACGGCTGACAACCGGGCGTGAGAATGCATGCCCAGGGCAGATAGAGCATGGAACTGGATCCAAGACTGACATTCGAAACCTTCGTGGTGGGACCTGCCAATCGGCTCGCCGCGGCAGCTGCCCGAAGAGCCGCTGAGTCGCCTGGACAGAACTACAACCCGCTCTTCGTCTACTCGGCGTCGGGGTTGGGGAAGTCCCATATCCTTACGGCGCTGGCCAACCAGGCCCGGAAGCACCATCCGGAGCGGAAGATTCGGTACATGCCCCTTGAGCTGTACCTGGGTGAGCTGACGGAGGCACTGGAGAGAGGGCAGGGGCACCAGCTCCAGCAGCGCTACGAGGAACTGGACATCCTCCTTCTGGATGACATCCAGTTCCTGGCCGGCCAGGGCCAGGCCCAGGAGATGCTCCTTCGAACCCTGGATGGGATCACCGCCGGTGGCGGACAGGTCATGCTGGCCTCCGACCGTCCTCCGGCAGAGATCGACGGCCTGGATTCCCGGCTCCTCTCCCGGTTCTCCGGCGGGTTGATTGTGGACATCGGGCAGCCGGACATGGAGACCCGGGTGGCCATCATCCGGAAGAAGACCCAGGAGCGGGGGGCTCAGTTGGAGGAGGGGGTGGCTGAGGAACTGGCCCGAATCTCCTTTCGGAATGTTCGGGAGCTACAAGGGGCCTTGAACCGGGTCCTGGTGCTGCAGGAGCTGGAAGGCCGTCCGGTGACGATGGACGACCTTCCTTCGGTGATAGGACAGCTTCCCGGGGTCCGGCACCCTGGTGGCGGGGGGCCTTCTGCCAGTCGCGTGGAGACGGAGCCCTCGGAGCCGGCCTGGCGGGTGGAGATCCGGGATGCGGCCGAGGAAGCCGAGCGGGGAGGGGTGGAGGCCCACCGCCTCCGGCGACTTCTGGACTCTGCTGAGGAGCCGGAGGAGTGGGAGCAGGTGCTCCGAAGGTTCCGAACCGATCTGAGTCGGATGACTGAGATTCGAGAGCAGCTCGACCGCCTGGGCAACCCCTGGCCTGAAGCGGCGGCCACCCTTCTTGGAGATCCCGATCGATTGGAGGAAGCCGAAGCCCTCCTTGCCTCGGCTCGTGAAAGGAATCGTCCCTTTCCCATCCTGGAGCCGGGACCGTCGCTGGAGGATCTCCGGGGAACGCTTCCTGATCTGGCGCTCCGGGCGGCTGATCGGCTCCTGGCTGCGGACCGTCCGGATTACAACCCTCTCTATGTCCACACTGATGTTCCGGAGGCGGGGAAGGGCTTTCTGGCGGCGGTAGGTCGGACCCACCTCTCCCGGAATCCTGACGCCCGGGTCGGATTCATCTCGGTGCCGGCCTTTGCCGAGGAGTTCATCCGAGCCATCTCCGACGGGGTGGCTGGAGCCTGGCGAGAGCGATGGTGGACGGTAGAGGTTCTCCTTCTTCATGGCATCGAAGAGCTGGCGGGGACGGAGCGGGCCCAGGAAGAGTTCTTCCACCTCTTCGAGGCCCTGAAGCGCCGGGATGCCCGCATCTTCCTGGCCTCGGACCGCCTGCCCTCCCACATTCAGCGCGTGGATGATCGGCTCCGAACCCGATTCGAAGGAGGACTGGTGTTGGAGCTGGAAGGAATCTCCCTCCCCAGCCCAACCTCTCCATCCACGACCGTATCCGACCCCCCAGCTGCTGCGATTCCCTCCAGCGCGGAGGAGGCGGCGACCCCAACCCCAGCGGACAGATCGTCTGCAGGGCAACCACCCTCCGCCGAGTCAGAGGCGGCGCCTGCGGAAAGCACCCCCACTCCCGTCGGATCGGAGCCCACCTCCCCTGACTCGGATCCGGTGCCCCCCCCGAGTTCAACCGATCTACAGACCGGGTCCGGAGCCCTGGGGCCGACAGGTCCCGAGGATCGGGACGATCTCGAGGTGTTGAGGGAGCTGGCGGGGGTGGGCCGTGCCCGCTCTCGGAGGGAGGACGCCGTCAGTGGGGAAGGGGATGGGCTGGGACAGACGTCCTGGGAGCCTTCCCGCGAGCGGGTGGTCTGGGATTGGCCCGATCTGAAGGATCGGATCGTGGAGCGATTCCCATGAGACCCATGACGAGGTGCGAGGTCTTTCGGAACCAGAGAAGGGGATCAGCCCTGGAGCAGGGGATTTGGGATGGCGATTGAGGGAGAGTTGAAGGAGGTGGGGCTGGCGGACATCTGCCAACTCCTGGCCATGGGCCGGAAAACGGGCTGTCTGTCAGTCACTGATCGATCCAACTTCGGATACGTGTATTTCGATGAGGGGGTAGTCGTCCACGCCACCGTCCTGAATCGTCCGGATCGATTGGGCGAGCTCCTGGTCCACAACGAGGTGGTGGTGCCTGAGGCCCTGGATCAGGCTCGAAGCCGGGCAGCCCAGGAAAACGGGACACACTATGCCCACCTCCTGGTGGAGGAAGGAGACCTCTCCCCTCAGGAATTGGAGCGTTTTGTCCGGATCGAGGTGGAGGAGGCCGTCTATCAGCTCTTTTCCTGGGAGGACGGATCCTTCCGCTTCCGCACCGGGGAGCGGCCAGACGGGGGTGTTCCTGCCACCGTCACCATTCCGGCGGAGAACCTTCTCCTGGAGGGAGCCCGACGGGTGGATGAGTGGACACAGATCCGGACCGAGGTGTCCTCCCGGGAGGCTGTGTTCACCGTCGTCAATGAACCTCCTCCCCAGGCCGACCTGACCCCCCAGCAAAGCCGAGTCCTGGATCTGGTCGATGCCAAGCGGACGGTGGGTCGGATCACCCGGGAGTCGGGGCTCGTGGAGTTCGAAGCGGCCCGGGCTCTTTTTGACATGGTTCGGGAGGGCTGGATTCAGGCAGTGGACTCCCCCGTCCCGGATGGGGAGAAGACAGAACGTTCGGAGATCCCGCCGGCCCGTCGACACCTGGACCTGGCCCGAGCGTTTCAGGAGGAAGGGCTCCTGGACGAAGCGGAACGTGAGCTCCAGACGGCACTGGAGCATGACCCCACCCATGCCGAGGCCCTGAGCCGATTGGCTGTTATTTCACTTCGGCGGGAGCGGCCCCGGGAAGCCCTCCAGAACCTGGACCGGGCCGATGAGGCTGACGGACTCTCCTACCCTCGCCTGAGAAATCGGGCGGTGGCGCTGGAGCTCATGGGGCAGCTCCGAGCTGCATTGGAGGTCCTGGATCAGGGTCAGGACCTTTCGGAGGGGGATGAGGAGCTGGAGCTGGCTCGAGGCATCCTCCTTTTCAAGCTGGGACGAGGGCGGGAAGCGTTGGAGGCTCTCCATCGATATCGGGAGGGGTTGGACGAGGGGGTTCCGCCTCCGGTCTACTTCGCCTATGCCATTCTCGCGGCTGAGTTGGCTGGCGAGAGTCAGGTGGCCATGCACCTGGGGCGTGAGGGACTGGAGCACCATCCCGGCGCAGGACCCGTCCTGGTGAACCTGGGTGTGGTACTGGAGCGGCGAGGTGAGGCCGCCGCCGCCGAGGCCCTCTACCTTCGGGCCGTAGGCGAGACCCGGACGCCGCCCCAAGCCCACCGGAATCTGGGGGACCTGGCCCTGCGCCGAGGTGACCAGGCCAGTGCAAGGGCCCACTATGAGCGGGCCATCCGATTGGACCCGGAGCTGGGGGACCAGGTCTTCCTCAAGCTCGGAACCCTCTTCTACGAGGAAGGGGACCGGGATACGGCCCAACGCCTCTGGCGACGAGCCCTCCAGCTGAACCCGGACAACCAGGTGGCCCGGACGAATCTGGGGATGGCTGGCACCGGCGTTGGAGGCTGAAGCCCCTCCGGGGGGGTGAGATGCTCGTATTCAACGTCCTCCTGGTCCTTCTCGGCTTCTTCAGCGGGACGTGGTCTCCAGGCCATGAAGGACCGGGGGGCACCCCTGGGGAAAATCCTGCCGAGTGGACGGCGGAGGCCCCCACCTCCGGCCTCGGGAACCAGGTCATCCCTGACTCCCTGATCCGGCCCTCTCACGTTCCCGGGATCGAGGAAGCCCTGGTGTTGAGCTCCCACGCTCCGGAGCTGGAGGATCGCCTCAGGGTGGTCTTCTGGCCCGGTCACGAGGGGCGAGCCCAGCGGGTCGTGGAGACGCTGGAGCGGCGCCCCGTCCTCCCGGCCATCCCTCCCGGGCATCCCACCGTGGCCATCATCTTCCTGGCGCCGGACCAGGAACGATGGGAGAGTCTCACGGGAGGCCAGGCGCCTCACTGGGGTGCGGGCGTGGCTATCCCGAGTCGAGCTCGGATCGTCATGCCTGTCTTCCAGACCCCTTGGGACGGGTTCCAGTCCGAAGCTGGGACCATTCGGCACGAGTGGGCTCACCTGGGGCTCCACGACTATCTCAGCGGCCTCCGGATTCCGCGGTGGTTTGACGAAGGCTACGCCCAGTGGGCTTCAGGAAGCTGGAACGTCCAGGAGGCCTGGCGTCTCCGCCTGATCCTGGCAGGGGGCCAGGCGCCGCCTCTGGATTCCCTGACCCTGAGCTGGCCCGCCGATCGGGCATCGGCCCAGGTGGCGTATCTCCTTTCGGCCACAGCACTCCACTACCTGGTGGAGGGTTCCGGGACTCGAGGTCTGGAGCTCTTCCTGGAGCGTTGGCGGGAGTCGGGAAGCTTCGAGGATTCCTTTCGGCGGACCTATGGGATCACCACGGGTACCTTCGAAAGGCAGTGGTTGGAGCACGTCAAGCGGCGCTATGGGTTCGTCCTGATCCTGGGCCAGTCCGTCGTCTTCTGGCTCCTGCTGGGCGTGGGACTCCTGGTCCTGTTCCGGATCCGCCGCCGGAGGGACCGGGAACGGATGGCTCGCCTCCGGGCGGAAGAGATGCCTGAGCTTCCCGCCTACTGGAGCCCCCCTCAGACGCCGCCAGTGGGCGGCTTCACCCAGGATCTCAGGAGGAAGCCCGGATCGGGGGAGGCTGGTCCCGGCAAGGAGGTGGAGACCGAAAGGGTGGAGCCTGGATCCGTTGACCCCGGATCCAGGGAGGGGTAGAGTTCGAGCCCGAGGTGGCTGGAGTGGGATGGGGATGACCCGCCGGCCGGGACCGCCGGACAAAGTGTCGGCAGCGGTAGCGTCCAGAGAGGAGAAGCAGATGAGCGAAGGACGAAGAAGTCGCAGAAGACCCGGCACCGATCGCCCTCGCAAGAAGGGGAGAGAGGCAGGATCGGTCGGCCCTGATCGCCGGCTGGCCCTGGGTACGCCTCAACTCCTGGTTCTCCTGGGTGGCCTTGTGGCGGCAGTGGCTGGATTCTGGGTCCTTTCCACCGGCTCCATCAATCTGGCTCCAGCGCTCCTGGTGATCGCCTACCTGGTGCTCATTCCCGTTGCGTTGGTTCTTCTCAACAAGCCGAAGGGGACGGGCCCCAGGTCATCCGACTCCTGAGATCCGCCCCCTTCCTTGTTGTGGCCGACCTGTGGAGGTTCAGCCACGGCTCCTGACCGGCGACGTCTTTGTTCAACCCCGTCGCCGCCAGGTTCACCTCCGGCTGTCAGGCCCTGTACTGGTAGAGCTGGAATCCAGCCTCGTGGTAAGGCTCCAGCCAGCCGTCATTCCAGGCCAGGACATCCTCGTCGGACTCGGCGATGATCTCGAAGCCATACCGGAGGTAGGCCTTTTTGGCCCAGACTGCGTCCGGATGGGCAATGAGCACCATGGACTTCCGTCCACGGCGGACCAACTCGGCCCGGGCAAAGTCCAGGAGCTCGGTACCAAAACCGTTCCCCACGTGGTCTGTGTGGAGGTAGACGTAACCCAGGTAGAGGTGATCGTCCCCAATCTCCTGGAGGGAGATGGTTCCAGCCACTTCGTCGTCCAGGCGTCCCACATAGAACTCCCGACGACGGAAGTTCCTCCGGGCCCAGTCCATGTCGACCAGGTGTTCGTCCATATCCTCCGGCTCAACGATTTCCTCGTACCAGGACGCGGATGAGCGAATGATGTTCACCACTTTGGGGGCATCGGCCCACCGAGCGGGTTCGATGGAAAGTTCAGTGTCGTCGGCTTCCGGCGCGAGTATCCCGGCATCGGGATTCTTGGCAGGAGTGTCGAGTACGGCGGTTCCATGATCGTCATGCATAACTGCTCTACTCCCTTCAGGGGATAGTAGTCAGGTCCGAATTGATCGGGCTTGGCTGAAAAACAGCAGAAGTAAGGATCCTTCGAAGAGGGTCCTGCGCGAAGAGGGTCCTGCGAGGCTCTCATTCAGTGACCTGCACCGGCTTCTCCTGGCGCCAGTCACAAAGAGGATATGCAAAAATCCCGACCGGCAGCACCTACCGATCAGTAACAATCATACCAGGATCCGCCCCAGAACCGAAGGGGGGGGTTGCAGTTTCTTGACAAGTGGCGGACCATCCCTGAATAATACATGTGATCCAAACTGACTCAGACAATCAGGTAAACGGAGAAGAGCGCCTCCCGACTGAATGGGAAAGGACCCGGGCCAGGTGTGCTTCTTCCCCAATTGGAGGAGCCCCGCTAGCCACGGCGGGCGAATCAGGACATCGTCGGAAACACACCGACATGTAATGGCAACGCGATTCTACGATGGAAGGGTGAGAACGTTCCCCTTCCCCTTTCCGCCGCCGCCCCGGCCCCATCTTCCCGCTGACAATGCCCATGAGTCCTTCCCCCGGAGGAAGCCGATCCGGTACACCGGGCCCGATCCTGATGAGGGGATGGGAAGAGGGCGACCGATGAGTCAGAAGTCCGGTTGCAGGGGATCGTCCCCTGCAACCACCCAACGCGGTTCGAACACTTGGAGTGCAACATGATGCGAACGCTACAGCTTCTCACGGCAGGGGCGTTTCTCCTGGGTGGGATGGTGGTCCAGGCCCAGGAGGCCTCGGCTACTGTCGACCGACCCGGGACGCCCCCTGCGCCCGAGGCCGTGAACGATGCCCAGGAGCAGGGCACCGTCACCGGTGTGGTCCGAGACCAGACCAACCAACGACCCCTGGCAGGAGCCCAGGTATCGATCCCGGCCCTGAACATGGGTGCGCTCACCAACTCCAGCGGGAACTTCGATCTCTCCGGGGTCCCTGCCGGAACACATGAACTCCAGGTTCAGTTCATCGGATACCGTCAGGTCACCGAAGAAGTAACAGTGACCAGTGGCGAGACGACCAACATCGAGATCGGGCTTTCACCCCAGGCCATCGACCTGGACGAGGTCCTGGTCACCGGCTCGCCGGCAGGTGAGGTCCGACGCCGGAGCACGGGGACGGGAATCTCCAGCATCGACATCGAGACGCGCCTCCAGGATGCTCCCATCAGCCGGCTTCAGGATGCCCTCCAGGGGCGGGAAGCCGGTGTAACGAGCCTGGCCTCCAGCGGGACCGTGGGCTCCGCCGGGCCCATGATCCTCCGGGGAATCACCTCCCTGACTCAGGACAACCAGCCCCTCATCTACCTGGATGGAATCCGACTGGATCGGGGGAACACCAACATGGTGGGGACGGGTGGACAGGCGGTGAGCCGTCTGAACGACATCAATCCCCAGGACATTGCCCGGGTCGAGGTCATCAAGGGCTCGGCGGCCACGGCCATGTACGGGAGTGAGGCCTCCAGCGGGGTGATCCAGATCTTCACCCGGAGCGGCCGCCCTGGCGAGACCACCTACAACGTGGGCGCCCGGTTCGGGGCCAGCCAACTGGGCTCGGATCTCATCCGGATGAACACCGATCCGTCGGTGCCGGACCCCAACGATCTCCTGAAGACCGGCTTGCACCAGGAGTACAACGCCTCCATCCGGGGTGGCCTGGACCAGCTGGGCTACTTCGCTTCGGTGAGCCACACCAATACGGAGGGCTCTTTCCCGAACAACGAGTTCGAGCGGACGGCTTTCCGCCTGAACCTGGAGACGCGGCCCAGGGACAACCTGACCCTGAACCTGAACAGCGGCTTCTCCATGACGGAGAACCAGCTCCCCCCCAATGACAACTGGATCGGCGGCGTTCTGACCAACATCTACGCCGGGAACCCGGTCCGCTTCGGGACCGAGAGCGATCCCTGGGGTGGTGCCTTCCTGCCGGTGCCGCTGGTCCTCCAACGGGAGATCATCGACGACACCAAGCGCTTCACCGGTGGAGTCTCCGTCCGTCACCAGGCCACGTCCTGGTTCACCCAGCGCATGACGGTGGGGATGGAATTCATCGACCAGCAGGGATCCACCTTCCTGCCGTACTACACGGCGCCTGGGCAGGCGGACCGCCCTGGAACCCGGTCTGTGAATACCCGTCAAAACCTCCAGACGAACCTGGATTACGGTCTCTCCCTGAGCCGGGAGTGGAGCCCTGACCTGGTCTCGGAGATCAGTGGTGGTGGGCAGCTCTTCGTCCGCCGCGACAGTCGAGTCTTCGCCACCGGGAACGAGTTCGCCAGCCCTGGGCTCCAGTCCCTGGGTGGAACGGCTCTGGCTTCGGTGAACGAGTCTGAGCTCAACTACACCACCGGTGGTGCCTTCATTCAGCACCAGCTGGGGCACCGGGACCGCCTCTTCTTCACCCTGGGGCTCCGGATGGACGGTTCATCCGCCTTCGGTGACGACTTTGGATGGCAGCCCTTCCCCAAGGCCGATCTCTCCTACGTCATCTCCGACGAGGACTTCTTCAACGTGGACTGGATCTCCACGCTACGGCTTCGGGGCGGATTTGGTACAGCCGGAACCCAGCCTGGGGCCTTCGATGCGGTCCGGACCTTCGGGAACGTGGTGGGCTACAACGGCCGTCCCGGTATCCGGGCCTCCACCTTCGGGAACCCGGACCTGGCTCCTGAGGTCAGCCGCGAGTTCGAGGCCGGCTTCGAGACTGCGCTCTTCCAGGACCGTGTGACGCTGGATTTCACGGCGTACCACCAGCGCACCGAAGACCTTCTGCTGAACCAGCGGTTTGCTCCCTCCCTGGGACTGACCGCCACCCAGCTCACCAATGTAGGTGAGGTGGAGAACGTAGGATTCGAGATGAACACCGGAGTGAGCCTGATGCAGACGGCGAACTTCGACTGGAATCTCAGGGCCGGTTACAGCTACAACCGGAACGAAGTTCTGGACCTGGGTGACACACCCCTCATCTCGCTGGACCGCTTCGGTAGCCTCATCAGGCCGGGCTTCCCTGTCTCCGGGAAGTGGGAGCGGGTCGTCGTGGGCTACGATGAGAACGACATGCCCATCGCCTCCGACACCGCCCACTACTTCGGCGCCAGCATCCCGCCTCACACGGGACACGTGGGGATGGACGCCACCTTCGGCAACGTGACCCTGACGGCCAACGGTCAGTTCGCCATGGGACACGTCATCAACAACCACATCCGGTCTTACATGGGCCAGCAGCGGACAGGTGAGCACTACTACGCCGTGGTGGACGCCGCTGGTGGGGATGAGGACCATCCGTCGGTCCAGCGGTACGTGGCTGAGTCGCGGATCTATGGCACGAACATCGAGGACGCCGACTTCTTCAAGCTCCGGGAACTCTCTCTGGGCTATACCCTCCCTCAGCACTTGGCTGATCGGATGGGGGCGTCCAACGTCCGCTTCACCGCTGCCGCCCAGAACCTGCTCACCCTGACCGGTTACAGCGGATCAGATCCTGAGATGTCGTCCACCTTCGGAGATGGGAACAACCTTGCCATCGGGGCCGACTTCTTCAGCGTACCGCCGAGCCGTCAGTTCATGGCCGGCGTCAACGTCACCTTCTGAGGGGACAGGGATGCCGAACATGAAACGGACTGAGCATCAGGAACTGAACCTCACGTATGAGGAGATGGATATGCACGATGAGACTCGAACCCGGACTCGCACCCCCCGGGGGCGGGCCGGGTGGGCCCTGGGCCTCCTGGCCATGGTCGGGCTGGGGGCCTGTGACTTCGACGCCACGGATCCCACCTCCATCACCGAGGAGGATCTGAGCAGCGACGCGGCCATGACCGCCATGATGGTGGGGGCCGTATACAACTACGACTATTCCTACGACAGGAACGTCATGTTCACCGGGGTCATCTCCGATGAACTGGTGGCCTCCGGGAGCTGGGACCCCTGGCACCAGGCTGACAAGAACGGAATCATCGATCTGAGTGCACCGGAATCGGACCACATCAACATCCCGTGGCGGGTATGGCGGGATCTCCAGCGGGCCCGGGTGTCGGCCATCGAGACCCTGGAGCGGATGGAAGAGGTGGTGGCCGATGTCTCCAGTGACGACCGGGCGGCCCGAGTAGCGCTCTACGCCGGGATGGCGTACGCCGATTTCGGGGAGATCTTCTGCGAGGCGGCCTACGACAACGGCCCGGCTGTACCGCCATCGGAGAGCTTCAATCTGGCTGAGAACCGGTTGAATCAGGCTCGACAGATCGCCCAGGCCGCAGGGGTGGACTCCATTGCCCAGATGGCCCACCTGGTACAGGCTCGGATCGAGCTGCACCGGGGCGACATGGACGCGGCGCTGGCTGCGGCCCAGCAGGTACCCGACGGGATGAGGTGGGAGGCCAACTTCCGGGATGCCCCGGGAGAGCGGAGCCAGTTCTGGTTCAACAACCATGACCGGGGCGAGTCCTCGGTCCATCCTGACTTCCGAGGGTCGGATGATCCTCGAACGCCCACTGAAGACAAGGGCCGGGTGGGGCCCGACACCCAGACCCAGGTCTGGGGCCAGCTCAAGTATCCCACCTACAACGACAACTTCATCGTTGGGTCCTGGCGGGAAGCTCGCCTCATCGAGGCCGAGGTCTACCTGAGCCGGGGTGAGGTGGAGACGGCCATGGATCTGGTGAACCAGGTCCGGGCTGACTGGGACCTGGAAGCCCTGCCCACGGACCTTGCACCAGCAGAGGCTCTGGAGGTCTTCCAGGAAGAGAAGCGGGCCAGCACCTGGATGGAGGCCCGGCGGATGATCGATATGCGCCGCTGGGGGCTCTTCCCTGACGGATGGGGGGCCACGTGCCTCCCCATTTCCCGAGAGGAGACTCTGTCCAACCCGAACCTCTGATCCCACGCCGAAAGGTGTGATTGGATCGGGATGAGGCTGACCCCGGACTAGGCTTGCCTCCGGGCAGTAAGGGGAAAGCCAAGGAAGGCTGAACGGCGAGGGAGCAACACGCTCCCTCGCCGTTCGTCACGTTCCCGTGGTATCTCAAAACCCAAAGGATAAACGACGTATGCCTAGAACTGGATCAACAAGTCGGAGAAGGTATCTGCCTCTCCTGGCCATCATTCTCAGCGCCGTGGCGGCCGGTCCCCTGGTGGCCCAGGAAGCCGGATCCGCTACCGGTCCAGACGACACCCGGGCGGAGCGCCTGCCCGATCAGACTCCGGTGACGACCAGCCACAGCATCCAGGTGGATGGCGAGACGTTGGCCTATACGGCCACGACGGGGTATCTCCCCCTCCTGGATGATGGAGGGACCCACCTGGCCAACATCCACTTCACCTACTACCGGAAGGACGGGGTCGACGACCCGGCTGACCGGCCCCTCACCTTCATGTTCAATGGGGGACCTGGTGCGGCCTCGGTCTGGCTCCACCTGGGGCTCGGGCCCCGCCGGGTGGTCATGCGGGATCCGGGAACGGATACCCGGTTTCAGGTCGATGATCCCCACCCACCCCCGTTTGAGCTGGTAGACAACGAGTATACGTGGTTGGATGAGACGGATCTGGTCTTCGTGGATCCGGTGAACACTGGCTACAGTCGACCGGCCCCCGGACAGGATCCGGCCCAGTTCCTGGGCTACACCCAGGACGTGGAGTACCTCTCAGAGTGGATCCGCCTCTTCGTCACCGAGTACGAGCGGTGGGCCTCCCCCAAGTTCCTGGCCGGCGAGAGCTACGGCACCACGCGGGTCTCGGGGATGTCGGACTATCTCCAGACCCGTGGGATGCACCTGAACGGGATTATCCTGGTCTCGGCGGTCCTGAACTTCCAGACCCTACGGCCCGCGGTGGGGAATGACCTCCCCCACATCCTCTTCGCTCCCAGCTTTGCGGCCACGGCCTGGTATCATGACCGGCTGGAACCTGGACTGCAGGGGATGGAGTTGGCGGCCTTCCTGGCCGAGGTCGAGGAGTTCGTCCTGAATGACTACACCCGGGCCCTCATGCACGGCGACATGCTTCCTGAGGACGAGATCAGGGAAGTGGCCGGCCAACTCGCCCGGTATACCGGGCTTTCCACCGAGTTCGTGGAGCAGGCCAATCTCCGGCTCACCACACAGCTCTTTGCCAAGGAGCTCCGGCGAGACGAGCGTCGCACGGTGGGTCGGCTGGATGGCCGCTTCGTCGGTGTGGACCGGGATGCCGTCGGGCAGGGATACGAGTTCGATGCCTCCTACGACGGGGCCATCATGGGGCCCTTCACCGCCACGGTGAACGACTACTTCCGGCGGGAGCTGGGGTTGGAGAATAATCTGGAGTACTACATCCGTGGACAGGCCAGCCCCTGGGACTACTCCAATGTGGAGAACCGCTACCTGAATGTGGCCGAGGACCTTCGTCGGGCCATGTCGGTGAACCCGTACCTTCACGTCCTGGTCCAGAGCGGTTACTACGACCTGGCCACGCCCTACTTTGCCATGGACTACACCGTGGCCAACATGCAACTTGACTCCTCGGTCCGGGAGAACATCCGGTTCGAGTACTACGAGGCCGGCCACATGATGTACATCCACATGCCCGACCTGGTGAAGATGAAGGAGGATGCTGTCCGATTCTACGGGGACGCACTCTCGAGATAGGGGAGAGGTAGCTCCTTTGCCGATTCACATGACGGGCCTCGGGTATTAGCTTACCTGGGCCCGTCATGTCGGGTTGCCTGTTCATTGTGGCAGGTGCCGGGCGCTTAGCTCAGTTGGTTTAGAGCGCTTGCCTTACAAGCAAGAGGTCGCTGGTTCGAATCCAGCAGCGCCCACTGGAGCAGGGTTGTCCCCCAGCGCCGAAGACAAATTAGATAATCAAAATTATCTAATTTGTCAGGATAACCGGAAACGGTCTGCGGGATCTGCCCCCAAAGAATGCCGGCAGTCGGGGGGTGGGGGCGGAAAACAGAAAGTGGGGAGAAGGGAGGCCGATCTGCCTCTCGAGGGTATGGGTGTCGCTGAATGTGGCTGACGCCTGTCCTGCCGTCAGCTCTTCTCCAACTCCCGGGCCAGGGTGCCGGCTGGACTGGCGGAAACCACCCCTTCCGGGCCCTCCTCCTCCTCTCTGGATTCGTCCTCCACACCAGGGATCGCCGAAACGGGCTCGGCGGCCACCGGCGAATCAGCAGCGAAGGGAGAGGTGAAGCCCAGGGTCTGACAGGCGTTCCGCACCACGGAGGCGAACTCGGGGACGAGGCGGAAGCTGAGCTCCTCCCCGATCTCATACTGCCGGGAGGCCGGGAGGTGGACCACGAGCTTCCGGGTGCCTGCCAGGGCGGAGGGGAAGGCGATCTCCGCTTCGATCTGGGCACCCGTGTAGGTGGTGGAGAGGATGGTCCCGGTGAGTACCCCGTCCTGACAGCATTCGAAGCCATCCGGCCGGACCGAGACCATGACCTGGGCCCCGTTGGGCATGCCCAGGCGATCGACCCGGCAGAAGGAGCCGAAGTCGGTGAGGACACAACCATTCTCGTTCTGGACACGTCCCTGGAGGAGGTTGGTCCGTCCCACGAAGGTGGCGACGAAGACCGACTCGGGGTGCTTGTAGATCTCTCGAGGCGTTCCGACTTGTTCGATCCGTCCCCGGTTCATGACGGCTACCCGATCCGAGATGGCCAACGCATCTCGCTGGTCGTGGCTCACGAAGATGCAGGTGACTCCGGTCTTTCGAAGGATCCCCACCACCTCGTCCCGCACCTGGTCCCGAAGGTGGGCGTCCAGGTTGGAGAACGGCTCGTCCATCAGGACCAGCACCGGTTCAGGGGCCAGTGCCCGGGCCAGAGCCACCCGCTGCTGCTGTCCGCCGGAGAGCTCGTGGGGGTACCGTTGGAAGAAGGCTTCCAGATCCAGGATCTTCAGAACCTCCCGGGCCCGGTCCTTCCGCTGGCGCTTCGGGGTTCCGTCGAGCCCGAACATGACATTCTCGCCCACCGTCAGGTGGGGGAAGAGGGCGTAGTCCTGGAAGACCATCCCCACACCCCGCTTCTCGGGGGGGAGCCACGTCCTGGGTCCGGCGGCGATCCGTCCCCCGATTCGGATGGTTCCCTCGTCCGGAACTTCGAATCCGGCAATGAGCCGGAGGGTAGTGGTCTTCCCGCACCCGGAAGGACCCAGGAGGGTCATGATCTCGCCCTCCTGCACGTCCAGGGAGATCTGGTCCACGGCGGTTACCGGGCCGGGCCAGAATCGACGGGTGACCCCATCGAGTCGGATGACGGAGTCGGATGGGTGGGTCGCCATGAATTCGGGGCAGGGACGGGAAGAGTACAGGGGCGGGAGTCGATGAGATCGATTCTCAACGACTCCCGCTCAAGGTTAACCGGGAGGGAGTCCGGGTGTCAATCCGCAGCATAGGGCGCTCAGCCCCCAGCGAGGGTGCTCTGCCCGGCGCGGATTCGGTTCTCCCCGGTCTGCGCCAGGGCTCAGTGGGCCTCCACCGGGAGGCGGATGCGGAAGTCCTCCCACTCAAGGATGAGTTCCGAGTTCCCATTGGTGGGTGAGGCGAAGGAGAGGGTCAGGGTCTCCACGTGTTCCCCTGGATTCTCTCGGGGAACGGAGACGGATCCCACCTCCTGCCCCCGGACCTCGTCATCGATGGCCAGACCCCAATGTTCGGTGGAGCGGCTCACGAATACCTCCCACTCCTGGGCCCCTGGAATGGTATAGATGGAGTAGGACCCCGGCCCGAGGTGGATCCCGCCCAGCGAGATCATTCCGGTGGTGTGCAGGGTGGTGGGCTCGTTGGCTCCGGTCCGCCAGAGTTCGCCGAAGGGAACGTGTTCTCCGCCGATCATGGTTCGGTCTCGAGCTGACGGACGGCCGTAGCAGACCTTCACCGTTGCGTCGCCCAACGTCACCGAGACCGAGTCGTACGGACTGGCCCGTCCCTCCAGCGGCATCCGGTCCACCGGCTCGCATGCCGGCTCCGAGGGCAGGAGGTGGGCTCCGAAGGCAGGAGCCTCAGGCAGGGCCAAGGGGTTGGCGAAGGTGGCAACGGTAGTCAAAGTCAAAAGGAGTGTGCTCATGGTGGACCTCTCCTGCAGTGGGGGATGGGCCGAGGGATGCACCCGACGTATCGGTAGAACACCCCTGGCGGGCTAAAGGGTCAAGTTTGCCGGGGATGGGTGGAACTGAACTGGAAGCGGTCTGGGTTGAACTCCCGGGGGAACGGATTCTCCTCCCCGGTGAGGAGCGTCGCCATACCCATACCCGTGGCAGGGGTGAGAAGGATCCCGTTCCGGTAGTGTCCAGTGGCCAGGTAGAGCCCCTGGACCTGGGGGTGACGCCCCAGGATGGGCATCCCGTCCGGCGATCCAGGCCGGTACCCGCACCAGATTTCGGAGACGGGGGCGTTCCGGAGGGATGGGACGAGGGCCAGGGCGGCATTCAGGATGGCCGTCAGCCCTCCAGCAGTAGGGCCAGGAGCGAAATCCACCTCGTCCTCAGTGGCGCCCAGGAGAACCCGTCCGTCATCCCGGGGGACCAGGTAGATCCCTTCGGACTCCAGGACCCGTCCCTCCAGCGAGAAGCGGGGGTGAAGGGCGGCCATCTCGCCCCGGATCGGACGGACGGGGACCGGGTCGGGGAGCCCTTCTACCGCTCCACTCCAGGCACCGGCGGCCAGGACGACGGATTGAGCTGGGAGGATGGTCCCGTCATCCAACTCCACGGCTGTGCAGCGATCCTCCTTCAGGACGAGTCGGGTCACGCCTGAGCCTTCCTCCACCGGAATCCCCCGTTGCCGCACCGAGGCCAGGAGGGCGTGGCCCAGTGCCCGGTTGTCCACCCGGTAGTCCTCCTCCAGGAGGAGGCCTCCCCGGACGTCGCGCCTCAGCTCCGGTTCGAACTCCGCCAGTTCAGTCGGGCTGAGCCATCGGGCCGGGAAGCCCCGTTCGTGGGCCCACCGGAGGCGATTCATCAGGCGGTCTTCCTCCGATTGGGAGGTGGCGATCCGGATCTTTCCACATTCCCGGAACTCGATGGGAATGCCCGTCTCCTTCTCCAGCTCAGCGGCGTATCCCGGCCAGCGAGCCAGACTGGACAGTCCCAGTTCCAGGAATGGGCCGGGTTCCAGCGCTTCCCCCAGGGGCGAAAGCATCCCCGCTGCCGCCCACGACGCACCCCGCCCTGCCCGCCTCCGATCCAGGACCACGGGATCCAGGCCCAGCGCCTGGACTTCCCTGGCAATGGAGAGGCCGATGACGCCTCCTCCTATGATGATCAGGTCGTTCCCGTTGCGGCTGGTCGTCATCATCCTCGATCTTCGGGGGAAGAAGCGGCTCCCTGTCCGGCGATCCGGCCCGGATGGAAGGGAGTGGACTGGAAAGCTATATCAGGCGAAAGGGGTTTGGCCATGGCTCAAAGACGGGAAGAGCAAGGGCGGGAAGAGAAGGAAGCAGGAGGGTTTCGGTTCGTGGACCGGGTGCCGGTCCGGTTCCGGGACGTGGACATCGGAGGCCATGCCCACCATTCGGAGGTCCTCATCTATATAGAAGAGGCCCGCTGGCGGTACTGGGAGGAGGTAGCGGGCCGAAAGGGTGTGGAGGAGGTGGACTACATCCTGGCCGAGGCCAGGGTCCGGTATCACCAGCGGATCCTCTACCCCGACCTCCTCCGGGTCGGAGTGAGGGTTTCAAGCCTGGGGCGAAAACACTTCGAGATGGCTTACGAGGTCCGTTCCGGGGATGAGGAACTGCTGGCCTCCGCATGGACGACCCAGGTCATGTACGATTACGAGGGGGGCGAATCGGTCCGGGTCCCGGCGGAGCTGAGAGAGCGGATCGAAGCCTTCGAAGGGGAGCCTCTACCGGTCAGGAGATCCGGCTCATGATCTCGTCGTCGTAGAGGTGGGCTACCCACTCTCCGTACCCATTGTGGACCTGGGTGGGGACCCGCCGGTCTTCCCCGATGAGCTCCTCCGTCTCCTGGGACCACCGGGGATGGGGGACGGCCGGGTTCACATTGGAATAGAAGCCGTACTCCCGGGGCTGCAGATCACTCCAGAGGGTAGGTGGCCGCTCCCGGGTGACCTCGATCCTGTCGATGGACTTGGGGCTCTTGTAGCCGTACTTCCAGGGCGTAACGATCCGGATGGGCGCCCCGTGCTGTTTGGGGAGAGGCTCACCGTAGATCCCGGTGACGGCCAGGGTGAGTTCGTTTCGGGCCTCGTCCATGCGAAGGGCTTCGTAGTAGGGCCACGGGTACCAGTCCTGGGTCCGCTGCCCGATGGCCTCGTCGGGCCGGTGGAAAGAGACGAACCGGACATACCGACCGGAGGAGAGGGGCTGGACTCGATCCAGGAGCCGGTGGAGGGGGAAACCGGTCCAGGGCACCGTCATAGCCCAGGCCTCCACGCAGCGGAGACGGTAGATCCGTTCCTCCAGCCCCAGCTCTCGCTCCAGTTCGGCCAGGTCGAAGACCCCGGGGTTCTCCACCTCTCCGGTCACCTCCACCGTCCACGGACGAGCCTGGAAGGGGCCCACGTTCCGCCAGACCTGGTCCTTCTCGGTCAGGAACTCGTAGAAGTTGTTGTGGGTGGCGGCCACGCGTCGGTCGGTGAGGGAGCGTTCCGCCTGGAACCGTGCGTCGGATTCTGCTGGGTAGAGGTCCCGTGTGGGCGTTTCGGGGATGGTGGCCAGGGGATCGTCGGGTTCCTGGCCGTTTCCTGCCCCATTTCCGTTGGCTCGGCACCCTGAGGTGGCCAGCCCCAGGGAGCCTGCCACACCCAGGCCGCCCAGGGCCAGCCCGGCAGCCCGGATGAAGCGACGCCGGTTCCAGTACACGTGCGCGGGTGTGGCCTTCCCCTCAGGGGTGGTCCAGTCGGGAGGGAGGTGGATATGGGCCATGGATGAGCTCCGGCGGGGGGAGGAGTATTGCGAACCCGAAAAGGAAGACCCCGCTTGAGCCTCGCCCGTTCCTCAGGAGGGGTGCACCCTGGGCCAGAATGGATCTTTTCCGGGTCACAACCGGTATCAAGGGACGAATATAGAAGCTTCAAGCAATCTCCTGGCGGGAACGATTCCTCCCCTGGGGACCTGTCTGGATGGACAGGGTGTAGGAAGTTTTACCCGATCATATTGCGCCTGGAGAGAACCAGACTTAGGATCGGGGTTTTCACAAGACGGCGGAGCGGCCTCCCTCCCGACAGAGGGACCGTTCCACACCTGCCACGGCCATCATGCAGGGAGCACGAGACATGTTCCAACGATTCAGTTCGGTCCTGGCCGTCGCTGCGACGGCGGCCTTCCTTCTCATCCCCCTCATCCCCCAGACGGTTGAGGCCCAGGCTCAGGATGGTTCCCGGTTCCGGGTCATCGTCCCGGACCTGCAGCCCACCGACGGGTCCCGTGATCGGTTCGGTGAGCGGGTTGCCGACAATGTCCGGGACCTCATCGATATGGACACTCACGTGGCCATGTCGGAGCGAGACATCGACCGGGCGGCTCGGGACTTCGATCTTCGCTATCGGGACCTGGATTGCACCACGGCCCGTCAGTTGGCGTCTCAGCTGGACGTCCCCCTGGTCATGTGCGGTGACTATGCCGCCGAGGGTGATGATTTCCGGGTGAATGCCACCTTCTATACGGTGCCGGATGGGGAGGAGTTGAGTATCGAATCCTTCACCGTCGCCCAGGGCGATGACGACGGGGCTGCCAGCATGATCCGCACTGGCTTCGGAGGCCTCGTGCAGCAGGTGCAGACCCTGGCCTTCTGTCAGGCTGAGTTCGGCTCCTCGAACTGGGACCAGGCGCTGGACTACTGCTCCCGGGCGGTGGAACTGGCTCCCGAGTCGGAACAGGCTCGCAACGCCCTGGCTCGGACCTTCCTGGAGCTGGAGGAGTGGGAGAACTCCCTGGAGCACTACGAGTTTCTCCTGGATATCAACCCCCGGAACGATGACGTCCTGAACAACGCCGCCTACGTGGCTGGCCAGATGGGTGACACGGATCGGGCCCGGGAGTACTACACCCGCTTCCTGGAGATCAACCCGGACAACGTGAGCGTCCGAAACCGGGTGGCCTACGAGTTGGCTCAGGCCGGTGACGACTACGGCGCCATGAACCTCCTGCAGGAGGGGCTGGATCAGGAGCCGGACAATGTGGAGCTCCATGAGCGCTTCGGGATGTATGCTTTCCGGGCGGCTACCGCTCGGCAGGCTGAGGAGCCCCAGCCGGTGAGTCAGGATGGAGATGGACCTCGGGTGAGTGCGGAGGTTGCGGAGCTCTTCCGGACCGCCATTGCTTCCCTGGAGTTCGTCATGGAAGAGAGGGGCGCAGAGGCCCAGGCCAGCTACGCCGTGAACTCCATGCGGGCCTATCGTCAGCTCGATGAACCCGAAGAGGCCGTCCGGATCGGGAACCGGGCAGCCGAGTTCTACCCGGACAACGCGTCCCTCTTCAGCCAGTTGGCCAACGCCTACAACGACATGGGCGATGTGGAGTCGGCCATCGCTGCCCTGGACCAGGCGCTGGAGATCGACCCGAACCTGTCCCAGGCACGGACCCGCCAGGGGAACTTTGCCCTGCAGGCCGGCATGGTGAACGAGGCCATTGAGGCGCTGAAAGCCGCCGAAGCCGCTGGCGAGCAGCAGGCGGACCAGCTGGCAGGAATGGTGTTCAGCCACGGGTTCAGCAACTACATCCAGAATCAGGAGAACATCCCGGAGGGGATCCGGCTCATCG
>PWWP01000201.1 GCA_003562075.1 Gemmatimonadota bacterium | reverse complement strand
CCCCTCCCGGGCCTGGTGGGAAGCCAGATGGAGGGGGAGTCGGCCACCCTGGGGTGGCGGCCCCAGCTCCCCGTGGCCTCCGCCACCCACCTGGTCCTCTCTCTGGATCAGCGCCTGGACGAAGAGGTGGAGCTGGGCGTCTCCGGGTTCGTGAAGGCCTTCGACGGCCTGGAGTCCAACGGGCTCGCCCGGATGAATGCTTCAGGGACGGATCTGCGGATCTCTCGGCATGGAGAGCGGTTGGGGGGATGGGTGGGGTACGCCCTCTCCTGGTTCTGGGAAGAGACCTCCCCCAGGGCCGGAGGGCAGGGGAGCAGCCGATTCACCGGACGACACCTGGTGAGCGCGGGACTTCGGGGCCAGTGGGGGGATGGGATGGAGGCGGGCCTGACCGTGGGATACGGAGCCGGACTGCCCCTCTCGGCCGTCTCCGTTGCCGACCCCTGGGACGGGACCACCTCCCCGCAGACGGGCCAGGAGCTGAGCCGGCCTCCGGTCCGGACCCTGACGGGAACCGGCACCTCCCCCCTGGAGGTGGCACCGGAGGACGATTTCCTCCGCCTGGACCTGGAGCTGGCCTGGGTCACCGAGCCCACCATCGGGGGGCGGACGACCCGGCTCCGCCCCTACCTGCAGGTCCTGAATGCCCTGAATCGCCGCGACGCCCTCTTCCACTACTTCGATCGGTGGCGGGGTGGGGACGTAGAGCCGGTGGCCCAGCGGCCCTTCCTTCCCCTCCTGGGGGTGGAGTGGTCGTTATGAGGTCTGGAGCCTGAGACGCATGGGCTGGATGGCACTGCCCCTTGTTTTTGGCAAGGGGTGTGGATATGGATCGTTCACCTGTGAACATCACCGACCGGAGGTCATATCCATGTTCGTTGCCCGCTCTGCATCCCGGGCGCCCCTGGCGCTCCTTCCCTTGCTCCTCCTCTTGCTGAGCCCCCTTTCCACCCTGGAGGCCCAGGAGGTGGACCCCCACATGGAGACGGCCCTTCGGGTCCTCACCACCACCCCTCTCATTGACGGTCACAACGACCTTCCCTGGCAGATCCGCCTGAACGAGGACGCCCCCATGGACGTCCGCGCCTACGGGGTGGAGGGTCGGGAAGGGGGGCATACCGACATCCCCCGCCTCCGGGAGGGCCGGGTTGGTGGGCAGTTCTGGTCCATCTACGTCCCTTCTTCGGCCATGGAGACGGGAGCGGCTCGCTTCCAGCTCGAGCAGTTTGACATCGCTCACCGCCTCCTGGAGGAATTCCCTGAGCACCTCGGCCTGGCCCTCACCGCCGAGGACGTCATGCGGGTCTTCCACGAGGGCAGGATCGCCTCCATCCTGGGAATGGAGGGGGGGCACGCCATCGAGAACTCACTGGGTGCGCTCCGGTCCTACTATGACCTGGGTGCCCGGTACATGACCCTGACCCACAGCGCCGACCTGGACTGGGCCGGTGCCGCCACCCTGGAGCCCGGCGCCCCCGGCCTCACCGAATTCGGAAGGGAAGTGGTCCGGGAAATGAACTGGCTGGGGATGCTGGTGGATATCTCCCACGTCTCGGATCAGACCATGTCCGATGTCCTGGACGTGAGCCAGGCCCCGGTCATCTTCTCCCACTCCTCGGTCCGGGCCCTCCACGAGCACCAGCGGAACGTGCCGGATCACATCCTGGAGCGGCTCCCGGAGAATGGCGGGGTCATCATGATCACCTACGTGCCGGGCTTCCTCACCGATGCCGAAACGGCCACCATTGACGACGTCATCGCCCACATCGAGCACGCCCGGGACGTAGCCGGGGTGGATTACGTGGGCATCGGTGCCGACTACGACGGGATCACCAGCATTCCGGAAGGGCTGGAGGACGTCTCCACCTACCCGGCCCTCTTCGCCGAGCTCTCCCGCCGGGGATGGAGCGAGGGGGATCTCCGGAAGCTGGCCGGTGAGAACGTCCTCCGGGTCATGCGGGACGCAGAAGCCGTGTCCCGACAGCTCCAGCAGGAACGGGGCCCCTCCCACGCCACCATCGAGGAGTTGGACGGGACCGAGTAGGCCCGACAGAGGTGGTATAGGACGGAGAAGTCGTATAGAAGACGATAAGTAAGAAGGGGGCCGGAGCGGTTGTCTCGCTCCGGCCCCCTTTTCTCCGCGATCCGGCCTTCTAACGGCCAGCGGCGAAGCCGGTCCGCCGGGCGTCGGCTACTCCGGTGAGGAGGCCCGTCTCCAGGTCCCGGATCACCCCATGCATGGAGCCCATGCTCTGGTCGTAGCCGCCCACCAGCTCATAGGAGACCCCCCAGGCCTCCAGCTCGTCCAGGGCCTCCTGGGAGAAGCGGGACTCGGCCCGGACCACGTCGCCGGGACCGTATCCCTGGAAGCGGGGGGCGTGGATGGCGCTGTGGAGGTCCATCCCGTAGCCCAGGAGGTTGATGAGGGTCATGGCCACGGCCCGGGAGCTCATCCCGGGTGAGCCCAGGGCGGCGTGGGGCCGGCCGTCCTGGTCCAGAACCATGGTGGCCGGGAAGGGGGTGATGACCCGCCGGCCCTCGCCCACACGGGTTCCCTGGAATCCGTTCCCACTGTTCACCCCCACGCCCCCCACGGTGAGCCCGGTGGCGAAGGTGCTCCCGTAGACGGTGTGGGTCATGGAGACCCAGTTCCCCTCTCCATCCACCACCACCAGGTGGTTCGTGTCCGTGTCCTGGATCGGGGCGCCCTCCTCGGGGCGCTGGGCCGGGACGGAAGCCTGCTCCGGGAGGGGCTCACCATCCCGGAGGTCCACCCGCTGCCGGCTTCCCTGGATGAGAGCGGCAATCTGCTGGGCGTAGGCCTTGGAGAGGAGGTCCTCCACCGGCACGTCCATGGAGCGGGGGTCACCTACGAAGCGGGAGATGTGGTTCTGGGCCTGGTCGTAGGCCTGCCGGAGGAGGAGGAGGGCCTCCGGGGACTCGGTGTAGTGCCCCATCCCTTCCAGGTCGAAGTTCTCCAGGATGTTCAGGATCATCCCGATGAGGACCCCGGCGTTGGAGGCCGGCGGGGCGCTGACGATGGGGTGACCCCGGTAGTCGAAGCGGACCGGATCCACCCAGCGGACCTGATACTCGTCCAGCTCCCCCAGCTCCAGGTTCCCCCCGGTGTCGTTCACCTTCTCCACGAAGGTCCGGGCCCACGCCCCGGTATAGAAGTACTCCGGGCCCTCCTGGGCCAGTTGCCGAAGGGTGGCGGCCAGCTCGGGCTGGCGGAAGGTCTCTCCCACCTCCGGAGCCACACCCCCTGGGAGGAAGATCTCCCGGGACGCGGGGTGGGCCGACAGGCGTTCCCGGCCCTCCATGATGTAGTAGTAGAGGTAGGAGTACATGGGAAAGCCTTCCTCAGCCACCTGGATGGCCGGCTCCAGGTACTGGGCCCAGGACAGGGTCCCATACCGTTCCCCGGCCTCCGACAGCCCGCGGATCGTCCCGGGGACCCCGATGCGCCCTCCCGAGGTGATCCCCGAGGCGCCGGTGGAGCGGGAGAGGTTCAGCTCGGCGTCCAGGTAGATGAGCTCCTGGCTTTCGGCCATGTAGATGAGCCCGCCCGTCCCGCCCGCGATGGTGGACATGTGGGGCTCCACCACGGGCTGGAGGAGGACGGCGGTGATCATGGCGTCCACGGCGTTTCCGCCATTCTCCAGGACCTCCACCATGGCCTCGTTCACAATGGGGTGGGAGGACGAGACCATGTACTCCTCACCCGTCACCGCGGGCTTCTCCCCCTGCCGGGGCGACTCGGCGCCGGGCATCTGACCCTGGAGGCCCGAGAGGGGCAGGAGGAGAAGGGCAGCAGCCAGAGCCAGGGTGCCGGCCCGGAGGATGAGTCGGAGGGCCAGGGCGGGCCGGGCCGGGAGGGACGGGGAAGGGCGCATGGGATCAGCTGTTGGCATGGAACGGACCTCGTCGGACGGAAGGATGAGGGTCAGCGTCGGGCATGGAGATCATGTCGTGGGTCGTGCACAATTCCGTGGCTGCGGGAGTCGGCATGGATGGTACGGGCTCCCGGGGGGACAGGCAAAACGGCGGGGGCGTCCAGTGGTGTTGGGGCTCTTCACGGTGACCCATGATCAGCACGATGGCCCATGATCAGCTCCCAAGGAGATAAGCAACCATCCCGGCCGGGATGGCCCAGCCACCGACGTGCCGTCTCGTCCCAGATCGAGTGGCAACGATACCCATTTGCCTTCCCGAAGCCTCGATGGTTTGAAACGCACGGCCCCACCCACGGTCCACGAATTTCGACTCTACGCAGGTTTCTGGGAACATCGGCGAAACGAAATCGATCTCTGCCCTGGTCCGAGACCGATAGTAGAGGAGGGAGTCTTGGCGAATGGCCGCTCCAGGGGATTCTTCTTCCAACCTCCTCAGCAGTGCCACTGCGACCTGCTGTTCCGAGAGGGCAGTCATATCCGCGGGGCTTCCGGCACCGAATTCCGACGCGAGTTGAGCCAGGCGCGGGTCCGTGAAGTACCACTTCGTTTGCGCCTGCGGGCGCGGAGCCAAGCCTTGTTCGCGGTGGACCGGAAATGTGAGAAACCCGCGCCGGAGTGCATCGAGTCGACTCTCGGCTGTCGCGTGGGCCACGTCGATGGCGGACGCCAGGGCCTGGACGGAGAAGAGCGAGCCCAGTGAGGCCGTGATCGAGCGGAGGATGGTCTGTGTCTGCGTCGGGGTCAGCCCTGAACCATGGAAGGCATCGCCCTGGATCACGTCCCACAGCGTGTCATGCAAACCGGAGCTCGCCCCCGGGTGCGGGTTCTCCAACGCCAACTCGACCGCCTGAGGGTAGCCGCCGATCCGCAGGAAGCGATCCCACGCATCGATCATTGCTGGCAACCAGGGCCGCACCTGCTCTACCGCATCCTGGAGTGTCTCCGAGCTACCCAGGGTAGCCAGGCCCACGGCTGGCGGCTCGGGCAACTCGATGCCCAGAGCTCGGCAGACGTCCAGAAAACCCATCTGGAACAGGGTGCGATCGCTCCTCTCGGTGTGTCTGCGCCCTGCAAGTTGCTTTCGGGCTTCCTCGAACTTCGCTGCCGAGGAGCCTGTCAAGATTATCGTGTCTGCGGAGAAATGGGTGTCACTGTCCCGTAAGCGTTTCACGCTTTCAGGCCACGGTCCCTTGACACCGGTAATCTCGTCGATGACCCAGAGGCGTTGGCCCGGGTCACCCCTGAGCCACGTTGTGTTCGCCCTGCGCACGATATCCACCAGATCCTGGGCCGTTCGGCCCTCCACCGACACGTGGAGAATACTTCGTGGAGGGGCCCCGGCCTCCAGGCGGCGTGCGATGAGCCTCTTCAGGGCAGTGGACTTACCCACGCGCCTGGGCCCTCGAAGGACGTAGAGACCACCGGCCGTGAGGTCGTCGAGGGGGCGCGGATCGTAGTTCAAGGAGGACCGTTGGGCTGTTCGGAGCTGCACGTCCGAAGCTGGCCAATGGTCTGGATCTCGCCACCAAGGATTGGCGGCACTGAGCTCGTTGTCGATCTCACTTAGGTTCATGGAAGATAAGTATACATTTTATCCATCGGTTTAGAAAGTATGTATACTTATCTTGGTCTGACCAGATCAGGGCCGGCTCCGGCGACGATCTTTGTCACCGCCCCGACCCCTCACCCTCCATGTCGCTGGGCGATCTCCTGGAGGCGAGCCTCGATGGCCTCAGCCGAGAGCCACTGGCCGGCCACCATGACCCCGGCCCGGTCCTGGAGAGCATCCAGGGATTCCAGGGGGTTGGACTCCAGCAGAATGAGATGGGCCCGGTTCCCGGGCGTCACCGTTCCGAAGTCCCCGGTCAGCCCCAACGACGTCTCCACGTACCGGGCCACTTCCCGGGTGCCGGAAACCAGGACCTGGAAGGGGCTCATCCCTGCATCCTCCATGAGGGGGATCTCCCGGTGGAGGGCGAAACCCGGGACATTGAAGAGCTGGGGCGAGTCGGTGCCCATGAGGATGGGCACCCCGGCCTGGTGTGCGGCCCGGAGGAACTCCTGCCGCATCTGAGCGTGGGCCTGGTGCGACGCGGGGGTGATCTGGGGGTTCTCCCGGTTCCGGATGGCCCGCTCCCGGTAGTTTTCCCGAAGCTCCGGTGCGATGTAGCGGAACTCGTCCTGAGCGAGGACCTCATCCGGGTCCACGTACCCGAAAAGGTGGTTCCAGAGATACTGGGTGGGGACCTGCCAGACGCCCCGCTGGGCCAGCTCCCGGACCAGGGCCTCCAGGGCGCCCGGATCGGTGGCCTGGAACCGTTCCACAGGGTCCTCCAGATTCGCGCCCTCCTGACGGGTGACCTCCAGGAAGCCGTCCAGGTGGTCCACCGTGGCCATCCCCGTCGCCATGGCATGGTGGATGCCCACATCGGCAGGGACGTGGCCGGCGTAGGTGATCCCCACCTCCCGAGCCGTCTCCACCATCTGGTCCCAGGCGTCCAGGGGAACGCCGGGGTGGATCTTCAGGAAGTCGTATCCGGCGGCGTGGTGGGCCCGAACAAGGGAATCGGCGGCCTCCGGGGTGGGTGCGGTGTTGGCGTTCAGGGAGGGGGCGCCCACGTAGAAGTCGGGGCCCAGCACCTCACCGGTCCGGATCTCCTCCCGTAAGGGGATCTGATACGGGGCGCCCAGCATCCCTCGGATGGTGGTCACCCCATTGGCCACATAGAGGAAGAGGGTCTCCTCGATATCTTCCCGTGGGGGATCCTGGCCCGGTGGAACGTGGGCGTGCATCTCGGCCAGGCCCGGAAGGAGGTAGCGGCCCTGGCCGTCGATGATCCGGGCATCGTCAGGGATCTCCACCGATGCGGCGGGTCCCACCTCCAGGATCCGTCCGTCCCGGACCAGGACGGTGTGATCGGGCAGGGTTCGCTCCTCGTCCATGGGGATGACGGTGACGCCCTGGAAGGCGAACGCACCCGTCTCGGGTGCCATCTCAGGGGTCTGGCCCGCCAGCGAGCCGGCCCAGGATCCCAGCCCGGTGTCGCCTCCGGATCCGGTCCAGCCGGCACCGGGGAGCCCAGGGCCCAGAACCGGGAGGGCCAGGAGGAGGAAGAGGGCCAGGATGGGGGGACGAGTAGACATGGGGGCCTCCAGCGGCAGGGGGGTCTTCAACGGCCTTTCAGAGGGCGTCCGGCTTCTCTCCGGTTGCGTACTCCGGTTCGCTGCCGAAAGTTCTGAGACCGAACCACCGCCTCCATCCAGGACCGATCACGATCCGATCCTTCAGGACTTGATCCTGACCCCGATCCCGATGTCGATCCCGATCCCGGGCTCCGAGTCCGGTCCTGGCCCCACGACCCCTGCCGCGGACAATCCCTACATGCGCTGGATCCAACCCCTTCTCCTGACTCTGGCCATCGTAATCGGCGCCCTGGCTGCGCCCCCCTCGGCGGCTGCCCAGCTCCAACCGTCCCCTGAACTCCACCAGGCCTACTTCGCCTGGGACGAGGGGGACTACATGGCGGCGGCCCGGGGCTACCTGGAGGTCCTCCAGGGACCCAACGGGCAGTCCTTCACCCAGGAGGTGGCCGGTCTCACCGGGGAGCGGCATCCCACCCGGGAGGTGGATGACGACGGCCAGGGGCTGG
>PWWP01000349.1 GCA_003562075.1 Gemmatimonadota bacterium | reverse complement strand
CTCTCCACGTGGGCCAGTCCGACATCCGACCCCTCATCCGCGACCAGCTCCACCTCCTCCACGATGAACTGGAGGCCGCCCTGGACCAGGCTCCGGACCGGAACACCGCCATCCACATCCGAGACGCGCTGGTCCGCATCCAGGAGGCACTGTAGGATGAGACAGTCCCCCCAATACTCCCGGGAGCCGATGGTAGAGTCCGGAGTGCCCGGCGCTCTCCCGAGCCCATGGCAGACGTATCCCATGAGATTTCTTCGCAGCAGTATCCTGATCCTGACCCTGGCCCTTCTCTCGACGGCTGGCCTCCAGGCGCAGCAACCCCTTCCCACTGATCCCACAGATCCCCGGCTGAATCATGGCCCGAAGGAGTCGGCCACCGGGGAACAGGTCATGGTGAGCACCCAGCTTCCAGTGGTGACGCAGGGGGCTCTACAGGTCCTGCAGGACGGGGGGAACGCCGTGGATGCCATGATCACGGCCATCTTCCTCCAGCATGTGAACGACTACATGCAGGTCTCCCACTGGGGCAGCATGTCGGGGATCTACTACGAGGCGGCCACCGGTGAATACCATGTGATCAGCGCCGTTTCCCAGGTTCCCCAGGGTGACCAGTGCCAGTACGGCACCGATCCCTCCCAGGTGGCCATCGGTGGGGGGATTCGAGGGCTGGAGGCCCTGGCTGATCGATTCGGGACCCGGGAGTGGGATTCCTACCTGGAGCCGGCCATCCAGTCAGCGGAGGAGGGGGTCTTCGTCACCTCCTACCTCTACGGGATCAAGGCGGGAAGCGTCGATGACCGGGTCGCCGGATCCACCTACGGGACCCGGACGTCCGGGCTCTCCAACCGGGCCGAGCGGGAGTTCTTCATGCCCAACGGCCACCTGACGCCTGTCGGAGAGCGGTGGCGCATGCCGTCCCTGGCCCAGCATCTCCGGCGCCTGGCGGAAGAGGGACCGGACTACATGTACACCGGGGCCTGGGGACAGCGCTTCGTGGAGGAGGCCAACCGGAGGGGATACTGCGTGTCCCAGGAGGATCTGGCCCAGTTCCAGGTCCATTGGCAGGAGCCCACCCGGTTCACCTACCGGGGCCACGAGATCATCGGGTCGCCTCCCCCGGACCAGGGCGGAGCCGAGGTGAGCTACAATCTGAACGTCCTGGAGAACTTCGATCTCTCGGCCATGGGCCACTACACCGAGTCGGCCGAGACCCTTGAGGTGCTGGCCCGGACCTTCGGTCGAGCGGCTCGGGAGACCCGCTGGGCCATCCAGGATCCCCTTGCCTTCCACATTCCGTTGGACCTCTGGTTCTCTCCGGAATACGGGGAGATGGGAGCCGAATACGTTCGCAACACCATGCGGCGCCCCGGGGTGAGTCTTGCCCAGGGACCGGGAGCTTCAATGGGAGAGGAAGGCCCCGTCCTGCCGGCCCCTGCCGAGGTCCTGGCTGGGGTGACCGGCTCTGCTTCCGGGTCCACCACCGGCGATCATTCGGCTCTGGGCAGCAACCACAATGTCATCGTCGATAGTGAGGGGAACTGGTTCTCGGTGCTCCATACGGGACATGGTGGGGCTCCGGGCATCTTCATCGATGGCGTTCGGGCTGGTGGAAGCCGCTTCAGCCAGAATGCGTGGACTGCGGGTCCGGGCCGGAGAATCGTCCTTCCCATCACGGCCATCATGATCGGGGATGAGGGTGGCCCCTGGCTTGCCATGGGAACGCCCGGTTCCCCGCCCCAGCCCGTGACGCAGGTGCTGGTGAACATGCTGGATTTCGGGATGGATCCAGGTGATGCCGCCGAAGCGCCCCGGTTCTTCGCCTTCCGGGATGACTTCCGGGAGCTGGAGATGGAATCCCGTCTCAGCGACGAGATGCGCCGCCAGCTGCGGGATGCCGGGCTTCGGATCAAGGACCTTGGAGAGTTCACCTGGCGTACAGGATCCATGCAGATCATCTGGCGGGACGTCGAGAGTGGCTACCTCCACGGAGTCACGGATCCCCGCCGCCTGGGTGAAGTGGACGGATACTGATGGGATTGAGAGTGCGAATGCCGGAGGGACCTCCCCCCGGCGACACCCGACCGACAGGGCCTGCGACTCCCCGGGAGCTGGAGGCGCTGGCTGCCTTCCTCCGGGCCGGCCCCGCCGTGGTCCTGGCCGGCGCCGGGTGCAGCACCGAGTCGGGGATTCCGGACTATCGGGGCCCCGGCAGTGGGAAGCGGGACCGACGGCCCATGTTGTACCAGGAGTTCCTCCGGGATCCCGACGCCCGGGCCCGTTACTGGACGCGGAGCGTGGTGGGTTGGCCCCGCTTCTCCCTGGCCCGACCGAACCCGGCGCATGAGGCGTTGGCAGCCCTGGAGCACCAGGGTTGGATCCGGGGGGTCATCAGCCAGAATGTGGATGGGCTGCATCATGCCGCCGGGAGCCGGCAGGTGGTGGAGCTTCACGGCTCGCTGGGGCGGGTCATCTGTCTGGACTGCGGCGGCCAGGAGGCTCGGGAGGAGGTGCAGGAGCGGCTCCGCACGCTGAATCCGGAGTTCCGGATTCCAGGTACAGGGCGCTCTCCCGGAGAGGAAGGGTCAGCCTCCGAAAAGGAGCCGGCTCTCCTGGCTGATGGGGACGCCGTCCTCCCCGCAGGATCGGAAGCCGGCTTCCGGCCGCCCCCCTGCCTCCACTGTGGAGGGATCCTCAAACCCGACGTGGTCTTCTTCGGAGAGAACGTCCCCCGGCCGCGGGTTCGGGAGGCTTGGGACCTGTATGAGAAGGGGCACTCTCTGCTCGTGGTGGGCTCCTCCCTCACCGTCTTCTCGGGACGGCGTTTCACCCTCCGAGCTGCCCGAGATGGCCGGCCGGTGGCGATCGTGAACCTGGGGCCTACCCGGGGCGATGAGGTGAGCCGCCTCAAGGTGGAGGATCGGGTGGGACGGATTCTGCCCCGGGTGGTTGCCCTCCTGAACTGAAAAAGGGGCTCGGGTCAGCGTCCTTCCAGGTGGGTCCGGAGGAAGGAGAGCGTCCGAGGCCAGGCCTGCCGGCTGGCTCGAAGGTTGGCACCATCCCGGCCGTCCTGCTGGCGGAGGAAGCCGTGACCCGCTCCGTCGTACATCTCCACCTCGAAGCTTCTTCCCAGCCGCGTCAGCTCCTGGAGCGCCGGGTCGATGGTGACGTTCACCCGGGCGTCGTCCTCGGCGTAGAGCCCAAGGAGCGGGGCCTGAACGGAGGTCAGGGTCTCCGTGTCCGGAGAAGTGCCGTAGTAGATCACCCCGGCGTCCAGATCGGCCCACTCGGTGGCCATGACGAAGGACGCGGTCCCTCCCCAGCAGAATCCCAGCATAGCCACCTGGTCGGTGGCGGCTGGAAGGGCCATGGCGTACTCCCCGGCCTCCTGGAGCCGCCGATTCACCCGATCGCGGTCCAGCTCACGGATGAGGGCCTGGGCACCCTGTTGATCCACACTCTCGGTCCCTCCTCCATCGGGGCCGTAGCCGGAGAGGAGGTCCGGAGCGATGGCGATGAAGCCATCTGCCGCCAGTTGGTCGGCCACCCCTCGGATCCAGTCGGTGAGACCGAAGATCTCATGGATCACCACGACGACGGGAGCAGGGTCCGAACGCTCCGGGTATACGACCCATGCGCGCACCGGGTCTCCGTCCGCCGAGGGGTAGTCCACCCACTCCCCATGCCGCGGAGAGGAATCCAGATGCTCCAGAGCCTTGTCTGCCCCTGGGGGAAGCTCCTGGCCGTGGCCAGGAGCCGGGGCTGCCAGGGACAGGGAGACCCACAGGAGGACCGGAACGAAGAGGGGAAGGGAACGGATGACCACAGGGATCCTCCCGATCGGGGGATGAACGAGTGCCTTCACGGTAGAGGACAGTCGGGGTCGTACGCTCCCGATGCTGAATCCCTGATCCCGGACGGGGCTGCTGGAGCGGTCCTCCTCTACCAATCTATCTGAGCAGTGAGTGAGAGGGGAAGCGTGGAGGGTCAGCGACCCAGGAGCAGCCACCAGAGGAGCCAGAGGAGCGCGGTCCAGACCAGGATCAGAACGAGAAGGAGAAGGAGGAGGAAACGGAGGGGACGGGCCAGATACCGGTGAATCATGCGAGTGGCGTCTGCTTCCGCATCGACCCGGACTTCCTGGGGGAGTCGTTTCACGACCAGGCTCAGGCCCAGGGGGACGATGATCAGATCGTCCAGGAGTCCCACGACCGGGATCACGATTGGGATCAGGTCAACGGGGCTCAGGAGATACAAGATGACCGCAGCGCCACCGATCCGGAGTCGGAGGGGGGTGTCCGGGTGACGGATGGCATAGCCTACCACCAGGATCTCTTTCCGGAACCGGAGGAACCGCCCCTTTACCGCGTGCAGGAGCCCCTTCATCTGAAGGTTCCGTGGACGGGCCGAGCTGGGAGGTGATGATGTATCATCGTTTCAACGAAGGGCCGGAGCATCGGATTGGCAAGGGGCTCCAACGACGATCGCTCCTGTGCTTCAACAGCCTTTGAAGGGAAGGGTCAGGAGCGTCCCGGGTACAGAGGGATGATCCGAACTCAGGGGCTTGATCCCAAACCGGGGCCGGTGACAATTGTGCCCCGCTCATGCTGAGATGAGGGCGCCCAGGCCCTGCAGGAGACCTGTCCAAACCCATGACACCCAGACGAGTCAGATCGATGAGTGCAGGAAGGAATCAAGTTTCAGGGCGCGAGGGACGCCAACCGGGAAGGAATGGGATGATCCCTGCCGTTGTCCGATCTCTCGTGACTACGCTGGCACTGACTGGGCTCCTGGCCCTCCCCTCTCTCGTGGCGGCGGGGCCCGCCCTGGCTCTCCCGGCCCCTACCCTGGGGTCAGTGGCCGGCCATGTGGTCCCGGATCCGTGCTCCGAAGCTCTCCGGTGGCGGATTCTGGAGGTGGACCAGCAATTCGGACTCTCTCTGGCGGAGGCGGAGGCAGCGGCACGGGAGGCTGCGGCTGCCTGGAATCGCGTGGCCGGACAGGAGCTCTTCGTTTTTGATCCGGAGGAGGGGTTCCCCATCACCTTCAGCTATGACGAGCGTCACGGGGCGGTCCAGGATTGGCTCCCTCGACAGGCCGCTGTGGAGGAGATGGCTCGAAGGATGGATCAGGAGCGAGGGGAGCTGGAGGAGCTCCGGGAGGAGCTGGACCTCCTGCACCGGGAGCACGAAACCCGTCTCACCACCCTGGAGCGGCGCTGGGACGAGTACGACCGGATGCTGGACTACTGGGAAGAGCGGGGGATGATTCCTTCGGACGTGGAGCGGCAACTGGACCGGGAAGCCGAGGAGTTGGAGCGGGAGCGCCGGGCTGTGAATGAGAAGGGTGATCGGCTGAATGCACTGGCCGACCAGGTGAACCGGGAAACCCGCCGCCTGAATGAACGCATCCAGGAATACAATCGGGAGCGGGAACAGGTGGAGTCCGACTCGCCCCTGGGAGAGATCCGCTCAGGCCAGTACAGAGAGAGCCGCCGTACGCTGGGTCGCTGGAACGTCTCGGTGGAGCGGGAGATCTTCGTCTTCCAGTTCGACGACCGGCACCACCTGGTCCGGGTGTTGGCCCACGAGATGGGGCATGCCCTGGGTCTTGACCACTCCGGGAGCCGGGAATCCATCATGTACCCCGTCACTCGAGGCAGCACCGGAGGGGCGTCACCCCACTCCCTGGCTGAGGACGGTGGGGGGCTGGAGCTCACCTCCCGTGACCGGGAGTACATCCAGGAGCTCTGCCCCGAGCTCCGGTAGACGACGCCCGGGGACCGCCGGCTCCGCCTCGTCGTCGTTCCTACTCCGGCACTCGCAAGCCCCCGGCGCGCGGCCGCACCCCCCTTTCCGATCAGACTTCTAGCCGTCGTCCTTGGATTTCCGTCGGTAGCGTGTCAGGCCCTCCTGAGCCACTGAGGCTACCAGGATTCCATCCCGGGTGAAGATACTCCCCCTGGCAAATCCACGGGCATGGGATGCCACCGGTGAATCGGCCACATAGAGGAGCCATTCGTCGGCCCGGAAGGGCTGGTGGAACCAGACGGCGTGATCCAGCGAGGCCACCTGGACGGACGGGTCCCGAACGGTCAGCCCGTGGGGCTGGAGGACAGTGGAGAGGAGACCATAGTCCGAAGCGTAGGCCAGGGTGGCCTGATGGATGAGGGGGGATTCGGGAAGCTCTCCCATGGCCCGGAACCAGGTCCGGCGAAGGGGTGGGGATGGCTCCGGATTCATCAGGTCTCCGGCTTCCACGGTCCGGAAGTCGATGGGTCGATCCTGGGTCAGGACACTTCGGATCTCCGGAGGGATCTGATCTGCGGCTGCCCGGATCCGTTCCAGCTCCGGCATCAGGGATTCCGGGGGTGGGACCGTGGGGGGATCGGTCTGGTGCTCCAGTCCTTCCTGAGGTTCGTGGAAGGAGGCGGAGAGGTTGAAGATGGCCTGGCCGTGCTGGATAGCCGTGACCCGTCGGGTGGTGAAGCTGCCCCCGTCCCGGAGCCGATCCACGAAGTAGACGATGGGAGCGTTCAGGTCGCCGGCAAGGATAAAGTATCCGTGGACAGAGTGGGCCTCCCGGGGCGTGTCCAGGGTGCGTCGGGCCGCCACCAGGGCCTGGGAGAGGACCTGGCCGCCAAACACCCGTCCCGTACCGATATCCCGATTCCTGCCCCGGTAGATATTTCGCTCCAGGGGCTCCAGGTCCAGGAGCTCAATGAGTTCGTCGACGGTGGATTTCATGTTGGGCTCGGGACTGAGGAACTGGGAGAGCGGATAGGATCATTTCCAGGTGTGAGGGGTTGCCGCACACAGCCTACTGAGGCCTCTGCGGTACCCGAAACTGCCGTCAAAGAATCGCAGTTTCCGGGCCATCTGTCCAAGGCGTGACGGGTGGTCTCCTCCATACGAATCGGGAGCTCCGGCGGCCTCATTCGAATCTGCACATGGAGATCTGGATGTCCTGTGATCCCGCCGTCTGTTCCGGCCGGCCCTCCGGTTCGGGCGTTTCCCACCCGGTCCGGAGGTGGATGCCAGCCGGGGCCCTTGCCCTCTTGTCAGCCCTGACCCTCTTCTTTGCCCTCCCTCCAGACGGTGCCGAAGCTCAGGGGTTCAGCTTCTATCAGCACAGCGCCTGCAGCATGGCCAGGGCCGGCGCGGCGGTGGCCCTTCCCTGTGGTGATGGCTCGGCCATCTTCTACAATCCGGCCGCCTTGGCGGAGCAGGAGGGGTGGGCCGGCTCCATGGGGGCCGTGGGCGTATTCAGTCACGGGGACTTCACCGATGATCGAACCCGGTCCACCACCTCCTTGGAGAGCGACCCCAGGATCGCCCCTCATCTGTACCTGACCTACGGGGTCAACGAACGACTGGCGGCAGGGATCGGGGTCTACGCCCCCTACGGATTCGGGACTGAGTGGCACCCTGAGTTCCAGGGCTCCTTCCTCTCCTTCGACAGCTCACTGGATGCCCTGTACATCCAGCCCACTCTTTCCTACCAGCTCCACGAGCGGCTCGCCGTCGGGGCCGGTCTGACGGTTGCCCTGAGCCAGGTGGAGCTGAACCGGCGGATGGATATCTCCAGGCAGCTGCTCCCGGGGGTGGGCGTTACCTTCGCCGAGCTGGGGATTCCTCCAGGGACTCCCTTCGCCGAGGCCAACCTGGCCAGCGACTGGGCCACCGGAGTGGGAGGGCACCTGGGGATTCAGGGGCGAATCGGGGATCGCCTGCACGTAGGCGCCCGCTTCCTCACCCCGGTGGAGCTGGACTACGAAGGGACGGGAAGCTTCCAGCCGGTGGAGACCGGGCGGATCCTGCCTCCTCAGAACCCCTTCAACGTGCCTGGTGGTACGCCCCTGGATGCGCTGGTTGCAGCCAGCTTCACCGAGGGCCCGCTCACCGAGCAGTCGATCACGACCCGGATCACCCTTCCGGCTCAGTTGGCTATAGGCATGGGACTTCACGTCACACCTGAATTGATGGTGTCCTTGGACTATCAGTGGGTGAACTGGTCCAGCTTCGAGTCGGTGGAGATTCAGTTTGAGGAATCCTTCCTGAACCAGACCCTGGCCCAGAACTACCGGGATGCCGGCGCTGTCCGGGTGGGAGCCGAGTACGATCTGGGGGAGGGGTGGCTCATCCGGGGAGGGTATCTCTACAACCAGGCCGCTTCTCCCCCTGAAACGGTGACACCCCTGGTCCCCGAGGGGGAGCGGAATCACCTGACGGCGGGCCTGGGCTGGGAAGTGAGGCCCGGCGTCCGGCTGTCCGGGGGATACCACTATCTCATGCAGAACGATCGGCGGGGTCGGACGTCGGACCCGGCCGATGGCTCTCTCCCGTCGGTGGAGTTGAATGACGGCCTCTACACCGTTGGTGCTCACATTGTCGGCTTCACCGTCTCCCTGGAGCGCTGACCATGACCATCCCCTCTCACGCAGGGCCGGGAGCCTGGATCCTCCGTGCCCTCTCTGTTTCTGTTCTCCTCCTGGCGGCAGGGTGTGATGACCAGACCCTGGTGGCTACGGCCCCGGAGGTGGAAGATGATCTCTTCCAGCGCTACGTGGCCATGGGAAACAGCATCACGGCCGGTTTCCAGTCCGACGGGATCAACCGGGAGACACAGGCCGAATCCTACGCCGTCTTCGTGGCTCGTCAGATGGGGACACCATTCAACCAACCCCTCCTGAATCTTCCTGGGTGCCCGGCTCCACTGACCAACCCCCTGACCGGAGATCGAGTCGGCGATGCCCTCCCTCAGGGGTGTGCGCTTCGGAGCTCCCCCGCGCCCCGAGTCCTGAACCAGGTGGCCGTCCCAGGCGCCGCCATGCTGGATCTCCTCTCCAACCTGGAGCCCGAGTCCAATCCCAATCCCCTGACGACCCTGGTCCTGGGAGGACGGACCCAGCTGGAGGCGGCGCTGGATGCCCAGCCAACCTTCGTCTCGATCTGGATCGGGAACAATGATGTGCTGGGAGCGGCCGTTTCCGGGATGGTCACGGAGGATAACGTGACCCCTCCCCAGGATTTCTCGACCCGGTTGAGCCAGTCCCTGAATGAACTGGAGAACGGAGGGGTGGCAGGGGGCGTTCTGATCGGCGTGGCTGATGTGACCCTCATTCCCCACCTGTCGTCGGGTGCAGCCTACTGGGTCGCGGCCCAGGGGGACGCCCTTCCGACCACCTTTCAGGTGGCGGACAGCTGTGCTCCCTCCCAGTTCGGCGGACTTGGAGAGGAAACCCTGGTCCCCTTCGGCTATGGGTTCGGCGAGTTGATGGGCCAGGCCATGGAGGGCCGGCAGGTAACGCTGGACTGCGCCCAGGACCTGCAGGTTCTCTCCAACCAGGAGATCGGGGAACTGGTCTCCACCGTGGCAGCCTACAACGACATCCTGGCCCAGGAGGCAGCCAGCCGGGGCTGGGCCTTCTTCAACCCCAATCCCATCTTTCGGGAGTTGTATGACGAAGGCTTCATTCCGCCCTTCCCTGCCGTTCAGATTCCATCCCAACTCTTCGGTCCCGTCTTCAGCCTGGATGGTGTCCACCCCAGCGGCCTGGGTCACCGACTGGTGGCCAACGGGGTCATGGAGGCCATCAACGAGACCTACGGTACGGGGCTGGACCCGGTGGACATCCCGGATCCGGGCGTGACGGCAGGGTCCACATCGGGTGCGGGTCTCCAGACCTTGGCCGAAGGTTGGTGATGGGGTCCGAGCGCGATCCGGTGGACGGTGACGATGGACAGGCCAAGGGGGAAGAGGGAGCCTGGCGTTCCCTGACTGGAATCCAGGTCCTGGATCTCTCCGGCAATCTGGCCGGACCCTACTGCGGGCAGATCCTGGCCGACATGGGAGCCAGGGTGATCAAGGTAGAGCGACCCGGACAGGGGGATCCGGCCCGGGCATGGGCCCCTCCGGCCTGGAGAGGGGACGGGACCCTCTTCCTGGCGGCGAACCGGGGAAAGGAGAGTCTGGCCCTGGAGCTTGGGGGAGCGGAGGCGGGTAGGATCCTGGATGGACTGGTGTCCCGGTCCCAGGTGGTGATCCAGTCCTTCCGGCCCGAGGTGGCTCGGCGCTTCGGGCTGGTGGAAGAGACCTTCCGTCCCCGGTTTCCCGGGGTGATCCTCTGTTCACTCACGGCCTTCGACCCCCAGGGGCCGCTGGGGCACCGGCCAGGGTACGATCCGCTCATCCAGGCCTATACCGGGATCATGTCGGTGACGGGTCCGGAGGGAGGGGAGCCGTCTCGGGCCGGTACCTCGCTGGTGGACATGGGCGCAGGGATGTGGGCGGCATTGGGGGTCCTGGCGGCCCTCCGGAAGCTGGAAATGACAGGTGAAGGGAGTCATGTCCGGGTCTCCTTGGAGGACACCGGCCTGGCCTGGATGGCGTACCACCTCATGGGAGTGGAGGCATGTGGAGCGGTCCCGCGGGCCATGGGGTCGGGGCTGGGGATGATCGCACCCTACCGGGCCTTTCCCACCCGGGATGGACACCTTATGATCGCCGCCGGCACGGACGCCCTCTTCCGGCGCTGTTGCCAGGCACTGGAGCTCCCGGAGATGGGGAAGGATCCCCGGTTTCAGACGAATGCGGACCGGGTGGAGCATCGGGAGATTCTGGAGGATCTTCTGACAGAGGCCACGCTGGGCTACGCCCGATCCGACCTGGAGGAGCGCCTCACCCGGGTGGGCGTTCCCTGTGCCCCCATTCGGGACGCCGGGGAGGTGGCCCGGGATCCCCTGGTCCGAGGAGGGGCATTTCGGCCGGAGCCCCATCCGGCAATCGAGGGGTACCGGGGCGTAGCTCCTCCTCCGGTCATCGATGATGCCAGAGCATCGCCGAACTCACCCCCACCCCGGGTGGGGGAGCACTCCCGGTCCTTGCTGGAAGAGCTGGGACTGACCGGGGAGGAGATCGAGGGGTTGGTGGACCAGGGGATCGTAGCCATGGCTCACCCTCCTCCGGACGGGAAGGACCCGAGCTCCGGGCGGGAGCCAGGGGTCGAGGAATAGAAGGCTCTTGCTGGAGGGGAACGCCGGGGCCGTGCCCATCCGGGATCCAGCACGATAGATTACTCTGTCTCGTTCGCCCTCAGCTCTGACCAGGACCTCCCGCTCCTTCATGACTTCCTCTGTTCGTTCCTCTCGCGGCAACCCCTTTTCCCCTCCTGCTCCGGGGATGCGTCAGTTGACCCGGGTCTTCCTCATGGTGGCCCTCCTGGGCACAGGGGGATGCGCGTACCTCCTGGGGCCTTCGGAGCCCCCACCTCCCCCCTGGGATGCGGCATCGCCTCCGCCCATCACGGAGCTGGTGGAGCTGGCCGACGTGGAGCCGGTGGAGGTGGGGATTCCTCCTGCACCGAATCGGTACGATCCGGATACCAACGTCATCCACTACGACGTGGAGCTGGTGATCGCTCCTGAGAATGACCGGGTCTCAGCCCGGACCACCATCCGGTACACCCGGGAGGTCCGGGGACCCCATACCATGGCCTTGGACTTCACCGGGATGTCGGTGGAGGCCGTCACCTGGGGCGGGGACGTCCTGGAGTTCACCCACGAGGGAGACCGCCTGGAGTTCGAGGCACCGGGAAGCCCTGGCGTGTTCGACACGCTGCAGGTGGAGATCATGACCCGGGGGGCCCCGACAGACGGGCTCATTCTGAGAGAGAACGTCCACGGCGAGCCATCAGCGTTTGCCGACAACTGGCCCAACCGGGCCCATTTCTGGTTTCCAGCCCGGGATCACCCCTCAGACCAGGCTACCGTCTCCTTCACCGTCCACGCTCCCGAGGGCCGGAAGGTGGTCGCCAATGGCGTCCTGGTGGAGGGGCCCTCGCCGGCATCGCCTGAGCGTGCCGGGGGACTGGAGGGCCTCATGAGCTGGCGTTGGGAGAATCGGGTCCCCATCCCCACATACCTCATGGTGGTGGGGGTGGCTGACATGGTGGTCATGGACCAGGGACTGGCCGCGTGTGGGCATGCGCCGGTCTCTCCCAGGGAGGATGGTTGCATCGAGGTCACCGGGTGGGCTTTTCCCCCGGACACGGCCCACGCCCGACAGGTCTTCGCCCGGTCCGGAGAGATGGTGGACCTCTACGTGGACATGTTCGGGCCTTATCCCTATGAGAAGTTGGCCAATGTTCAGTCTTCCACCCGATTCGGTGGGATGGAGAACGCTTCGGCCATCTTCTACTCCGAGGACGCCATCGCCTCAGGCCGGGACATTGAGGGGACGGTGGCCCACGAGATCGCCCACCAGTGGTTCGGGAACTCGGTGACGCCGGCCGACTGGCCCCACCTTTGGCTTTCGGAGGGGTTTGCCAGCTACTTCGGCCCGTACTTCTGGGAGCACGTGGAGGGGCAGCTCGTCTTCCGGGAACGGATCCATGCAAACCGGGACCGGTACCTGGATTCGGACGTCACCCATCGGCCAGTGGTGGATGAGCACGCCGAGAACCTTCTGGACCTTCTGAACGCCAACTCCTACCAGAAAGGCTCCATGGTTCTCCATATGCTGCGGTGGGTCATGGGAGACCGGGCCTTCTTCCAGGGGGTTCGTCGGTACTACCAGCGGCATGCCGGTGAGAATGTAGTGACCCAGGACTTCCAGGTGGCCATGGAGGAGGCCCACGGAGAGCCCCTGGACTGGTTCTTCCAGCAGTGGCTCCATCGCCCCGGATATCCGGAATACGAGGTGGAGTGGGACTGGGATGCCGGAGGCGGTACGGTGGAGCTCAAGATCACGCAGGTGCAGGACGAAGGCTGGCCCCTCTTCCGGATGCCCATGGAGTTCGAGTTCCTCCTGGACGGAGGGGTCCACCGGGAAATCCACCTGGTGGATGGTCGGGAATGGACCCGGACGCTGGCCTTGCCAGGAGAGCCCACCCAGGTTCGCCCGGATCCGGATGGGTGGCTCCTGGCCCGCTTCAGGTAGGGCTGTCTCAGGCCCGGGAGGGCAGGTAGACATCCAGGGGGAGGGCCTCGGCTTCCTCCACCCCGTTGGCGGCATTGCGGAAGCAGTCCACCCACCAGTAGATGTCCTCGTTCTGGATCTTCCGCCGCATCCGCTGCATCCGATCCTTTCGCTCCCTGTCCGGCATGGTGCAGGCCCGATGGATGGCCTCTGCAACCCCTTCCACATCGTAGGGATTCACCAGGATGGCATCTTCCTGCAACTGGGCGGTAGCGCCGGCATGCTCGCTCAGGATCAGGACGCCGTTCCCCTCCAGGCTGGCGCTGCAGAATTCCTTGGCCACCAGGTTCATCCCGTCCTTCAGAGGCGTCACGAGAGCGACCGACGCAGCCCGATAGTGGGCGATGAGCTCCGGCCGATCCCATCGGCCGTATTGGTAGTGGATGGGGACCCAGCCAGGTCGGGTGAACTCGCCTGAGATCTGGCCCACCAGCCGCTCGATCTCCCGCTTCATCCGGTGGTACTCGGGAATGTCTTCCCGACTGGGCACCACGAGTTGGACCAGGCTCACCTTCTCCTGGAGCTCGGGGTAGCGGGAGAGGGCCAGGCGGTAACCCTCCAGCTTGTGGGGGATCCCCTTGGAGTAGTCCAACCGGTCCACACCCAGGATGACCTTCCGGCCGGGGAATTCTGTCCAGAGCCGAGCCACCCGCTCCGAGACCTGGGGCGAGCGAGCCGGTCCGGCGAACTCATCCACATCAATGGAGATGGGGAAAACCCCGGCCCCCAGGGTCCGACCCTGGACCTCCAGTTTCAGCACACGGCCCCGGCCTTCCACCTTCACATCGGGCCTCAGGGCCTGGAGGCAGTGGACGAAGTTGGTCCGGTCCCGGTCGGACTGGAAGCCGATGAGATCGTAGTGGAGGAGGGCTTCCAGGACCTCGCGGCGCCAGGGAAGCTTGAGGAAGAGATCTCGGGAAGGGAAGGGGATGTGGAGGAAGAAGCCCAGCCGGGACTTCACACCCTTCTCATGGAGCTCCTCGGCCACGGACATGAGGTGATAGTCGTGGACCCAGATGAAGTCACCGTCCCGAGCCTCGTCAGCTACCACCTCGGCGAACCTGTGATTCACCTCCTGGTAGGCGTGCCAGAAGGTGGGGTCGAAGTTGCACTGGGTGGGAAAGTCGTGAAACAGGGGCCAGATGATCTGGTTCGCGAAGCCCAGGTAGAAGTCATCCTGCTGCTTGGGAGAGAGGCCTACACCCCGGACCCGGTATCCCAGCTCATCTGACTTTTGGTCCAGAAACTCGTCGGCGTCCCGGATCTGTTCAGGGGTGAGGCCGGGCCAGCCGATCCAGACACCCTGGGTATCCTTGAGAACCGGTTCGATGGCGGTGACCAGCCCACCTGAGCCCCGTTCCAGATGCCAGGCTCCGCCGGAGGCTTGGCTCAGGACCAGGGGGAGTCGGTTTGAAACGACAATGAGGCGTCCGTCTGTGCTTCCTGTCTCACCATCCTTCCCCATGACAGCTTCTCCATTCTTGTGGGTGGTGACGAACTCGCGCCTCCATCGTCCATGACCCCTTGCCCTTCCCACCAGGAGAGAACCATGGACCATGGCTCAGGTTCCGGTTCTCTCCGGTTGGGCGAACCTGTTGGGTCGAAACGAGCAGGGGGCGTGCCACGGGCCGCAGGCCCGCCTGGGGTCGGATGGATGGGCCGGTCTCTGGTCACTCCCGGCGACTCGGCTGTTCAGGGCCATGGCTTTCGGACCGAGTCGTTGGGGATCAGAACGAGACATCCTGGCCGACCCGAGACGGAATGACACGGCTGGACGGCGCCGCCTCTCAGGACCCATCTTCCTCACCATGGAACTCAAAGAAGCACAGCGCCAGGTCGACGAGTGGATTTCCCAGTTCGAGGAGGGCTACTGGCCGCCTCTGGTGAACCTGACCCGCCTCGTGGAGGAGGTGGGAGAGTTGGCTCGGGAGCTGAATCATCTGTACGGAGCCAAACCCAGGAAGGACGACGAACCGGATGGAGATCTGGCTCTGGAGATGGCGGACGTCCTCTTCGTGCTCCTGGCGCTGGCCAACGAACAGGGGATCGACCTGGGCCAGGCGCTGGAGCGGACCCTGGAAAAATACCGTGAGCGGGATTCGGAGCGCTGGACGCGAAAGGTCGAGTAACGTGAAGTAGCTGAGTCAGGAGGCGGGGACCGTCAGATCCGCGCCAACGCCTCCACGATCCGGTCCAGCTCCCAGGTGGTGTTGAAGACGTGGGGTGAGATCCGGATGTGGCCCGGGCGATGATCCACGATGATCCGATCCCGGGCCAGTTCCGCCACGGCCCGGGCCGGCTCCGGGTGCCTGACCATGACGATGGCGGTGCGGTGCCTTGGGTCCGCCGACGCCCGGAGGTGAAAGCCGGCTGACTCCAGGGCGTCCTCCAGGTACCCGGCCAGGTAGCGATTTCGGGATTCCACCACCTCCAGCCCCACCTCGTCCAGGACTGCCTGGCCGCCCAGGGCCGTATGCACGGTGGGTAGGGCCGGGGTCCCCATCTCGAAGCGTCGGGCGTCGTCCCGGTACCGGAAGCCCTCCAGCTCGAACTCGAACTGGTTTTCCGTGGCGAACCACGAGGTGATCCGGGGAGCCAGTTCGGTCACCAGCCCCTGGCGAACATAGAGGTAGGCCAACCCAGGCCCCCCGCAGAGCCACTTCAGGGGGCCAGTCGTATAGATGTCCACTCCGCTCGCCGGCAGGTCCACGTGCAGCTGACCTGCTCCCTGGTAGCCGTCGATGAGGGAGAGGGCCCCTGCGTCCCGGGCGATCCGGGCCAGGCGGGCCAGGTCCTGACGGAACCCGGTGGTGAAAAAGACGTGGGAGGTGGCCAGCAAGGCGGTGTCGTCGTCCACGGCCCGGGCGAATTGCTCCGGATCGATCCCCACGCCATCCTCACTTCGAAGGACCACCAGCTCCACCTGGGGTTTGACGGTGAACTGGTACGCCAGGGTGGGGAAGTCCAGCTCGGTGGTCACCACCTTTCGACGTCGGGTCCAGTCCACCGACTCAGCCACCGACGAGAGGGCTACCGAGGTGGAGGGAGAGAGGGCGATCTCCCCCTTCTGGGATCCCGTCATCCGTGCCACCGCCTGCCGGAGGTCGTCCAGACGACCCAGCCAGTGCTCGTACCAGGCCGATGCACCCATGGTGTGCCAGAGGTGGAGGAAGGACCCCAGTTCCTCTTCGGCGCGGTGTGAAAGGGGCCCCAGGGAGCAGGAATTCAGGTAGGTGTGGGTGCCCAGAATGGGGAACTGACTCCGGAGATGGTCCAGGCTGGTGGCCGAGAGCGGGTCCGGAGATGTTGGGGTTGGGCCGGGAGGGTCCGTGGTCATGGCGTCATTCTGGATGAGGGACGGTGAGGGGCGGTGGGACCCCGGAGGAAGGCGGGAAGTTTCCTCAGGGACCGTTCCTTGCCGGTGCCCACTTCGGGGCCTTCCCAGCCTGGGAGACCAGCCCGGGTTCCTCGGAAGGGCACACGTGGCTCGCCCCCTGGTACGGTACGGTCCACGAAGCGGTGTTTCCGTTCACGAATGATCGACCCGGGGCTCCATGCGATTCCCACTCCGACTCTCTGCCCTGGATATGAAGCTGGTCCGGGATCTCCGGGGCCTCCTGGGGCAGGGGATCACCATCGCCATGGTCGTGGCGGCGGGAATCGCCGGATACATCACCCTGGCCTCCACCTATCAGTCCCTGGAGGACTCCCGGGACCTCTATTACGACCGCTACCGATTCGGCGATGCCTTTGCGGCTCTGGAGCGGGCGCCGGAGTCGCTGGCCCATCGGCTGGAGGGGGTGCCGGGGGTGGCGCTGGCGTACACCCGGGTGGTGGAGCCGGTGCGGATTCCCTTCGAGGGTGTTCCCCAATCGCCTACCGGTGAGATCGTGAGCCTCCCCGGAGACCGGGAGCCCCCCCTGAACGGCGTCTTCCTGCGGGAAGGGCTCATGCCCGAGGCGGGCCGCAGCGATCAGGCCCTCCTCCTGGATGCCTTCGGCGAACGGTGGAACGTGGGGGTGGGCGATACCCTCCGAGTGGTCATGAATGGTCAGCTCCGGCCCCTGGAGGTGACAGGGCTGGCCGCCTCCCCGGAGTTCATCTATCCCATGCCCACCGGGGGGAGCTTGATCCCGGATGACGAACGGTTCGCCGTCCTATGGATGGATCGTCGGGCCATGGCTCCCATCTTCCAGATGGAGGGGGCCTTCAACGATGTGGTTTTCCGGCTTCACCGGGACGCCTCGCTCCGGGAGTCACTGGCTGGGATCGATGACCTCCTGGACCCCTACGGAGGCCGGGGAGCGGTTGGGCGGGACATGCAGCCCTCCAACTACATCCTGGACGGCGAACTCCAGCAACTTCGTCAGTTCGCCACCATCGTGCCCATCATCTTCTTGGGGGTGGCGGCCTATCTTCTGAACGTGGTCCTCTCTCGACTCCTCCACCTGCAGCGAACCCAGGTGGCGGCGCTGAAGGCGCTGGGATACGGGAATCGGGAGGTGGCCTCCCACTACTTGAAGATGGTTCTGGGGGTTTCACTGGGAGGGGCTCTCCTGGGGGTCGGGATCGGGTGGTGGCTGGGCCATGCCATGACCCAGTTCTACGGCACCTTCTTCGGATTTCCCATCCTGGAATTCCGGGTGGGTTGGGGCGGGGCTCTCCTGGCGACCGGGTTTGCCATCGTCGCCGGGGTGGCCGGGGCCATGGGAGCTCTCCGAAAGATTCTGAAGCTCTCTCCTGCCGAGGCCATGCAGCCTCCCCCGCCGGCTCGCTACAAGCCCACCCTCCTGGAACGGTTGGGGCTGGGGCGCATCATCGGCTCCATCGGCCGGATGGTCCTTCGGGAGATTGGACGTCGCCCGGTCCGCACCATCCTGTCGGCGCTGGGGCTGGCCATGGCCGTGGCCATCATGGTGGTGGCCCGGTTCAGCGGAGATGCCCTGGAATATCTCATCGAGGAACAGTTCTATCGGGCCTGGCGAGAGACGGTGACGGTGACTTTCGCCGGGCCCATGCCGGAGCGAGCGCTGGGGGAGCTCCTCCCCCTCCCAGGGGTGGAGCGGGTGGAGGGTCTTCGGGTCACCTCGGTTCGGATGCACGCCGGACACCGCTGGAGAGACGTTCCGCTGTATGGATACCAGTCCGACTCCCAGCTCCGGCAGCTCCTGGCGGCAGATGGCCGGGTCTCTGCGCCTCCGGAGGAGGGGCTGATCATCACCGAAAAGTTGGGGCAGGTCCTGCAGGTCGGTCCCGGAGACACGGTTCGGGTCACCCTCCGGGAGGGACGGGTAGGGGATTACTCTATGGTCGTCCAGGGCATGGTGGACGAGATGTTCGGACTCCAGGGACACCTCCCCATTCGGGAGGTGAATCGGCTCCTGGGGGAGGGGCCGGCCGTGACCCAGGCTCTCCTCCTCACCGACATGGGCCAGTTTCGGGAATTGGAAGGACGGCTGTCCCGGATGTCCGGAGTGCTGGACGTGGGAAGCCGGGACCTCCTGGTTCAGCGCTTCCGGGAGCAGAGTGCTGAGATCCTGGTGGTGATGATGCTCATACTGACGATCTTTGCCTCCGTCATCGCCGCAGGCGTCGTCTACAACAATGCCCGGATCGCCGTCTCCACCCGGGAGCGGGATCTGGCCAGCCTCCGGGTTCTGGGATTCACCCGGGGGGAGATCTCCTCCATCCTCCTGGGAGAGATGGCCGTGCAGGTCGCCCTGGCCATTCCGCCAGGCTTGTTCATCGGTCACTGGCTCTGCGTGGCCATTGCCGGCACGGTGGACCCGGAGCGGTACCGCCTGCCCGTGGTCCTGAGTCTGGAAACGTATGGGCTGGCCGTGGGTGTAGTGGTAGCGGCGTCTGCCGTCAGCGCTCTCCTGGTGCGTCGTCGCCTGGACCACCTGGACCTCATCGGAGTCCTGAAAACACGGGAGTAGGGGGATATGGTGGAGATGTCAGAGAAGGAGGCAGGGGCCGGAGACGGGCAGGGCCCCCAGTGGGAGGCTCCGCCGTGGCTCCGGACGCTCCTCTGGGTGGGTGTGGGCCTTCTGGGGGTGGTGGGTCTCTTCTTTCTCTTCCGACCCCAGCCCGTAGCCGTGGACCTGGTAACGGTGGAACGGGGCACCCTGGAGGTGGTGGTGGACGAGGACGGTCGGACCCGGGTGCGGGACCGGTTCCAGATTCGTTCGCCTGTGGGCGGCACCCTCCTTCGTCCCCAGGTGGAGGTGGGTGACCTGGTGGCAGAAGGCGATGAACTCCTCCGCATCGAAGGACCGGAGGCGACGCTGGATGATGCCCGGACCCGGGCTCAACTTCGGACCCGGCTGGAAGCGGCCCGGGCCGGAGTGGAGCGGGCCCGGAGCATGGCTGAGGCGGCTGAGGCGGGGTTGGTGGAGGCCCGGGAGGAGCTTCGGCGGCAGGAGCTCCTCCTCCGGGAAGGAGGGGGCTCCAGCTCAGCCGTGGAGCGGGCGGCTGCCCTTCTGCGGGCGCGGGAGGCTGAGGTCCGTTCAGCTGGGTTCGGTGTCCGAGCGGCTCAGGGAGAGGTGGAGGAGCTGGAGCTCCAGCTCACGCGTCCCCCGGCGGCCGACGTGGGGGTCCTGGTCCTGACCGCACCGGTGGCTGGCCAGGTACTCCGGCTTCACCGGGAGAGTGGGGGGCCCGTGAGTCCCGCTGAGCCACTCCTGGAGTTGGGGGACCCAGGGGCCATGGAAATGGTGGTGGATGTCCTCTCTGCCGATGCTGTGGGCATTCCCACCGGAGCCCGGGCCCGGATCAGCGGCTGGGGTGGAGAGACTCTGGAGGCGCGGGTCCGGCGAGTCGAGCCGTCAGGATTCACCCGGGTTTCGGCGCTGGGGATCGAGGAGCAACGGGTGAATGTGATCCTGGATCCGGATGGGGAGGGATGGGGGCGATTGGGCGATGGGTTCCGGATCGAGGCAACGATCCTTGTGGAAGAGGCCCAGGACGTCCTCTGGGTACCCACAGGGGCCGCTTTCCGCCGCGGCGATGGGTGGGCGGTCTTCCGTGCCGGGAATGGCCGATTGGAAGAGGTCCCGGTAGAGGTGGGACGCCGGAGCCAGGCTCAGGTGGAGATCGTCTCAGGCCTTTCGGAGGGCGACCGGGTGGTCCTCTATCCAGGTGACCGGGTGGAAGACGGCGTGCGTTACCGGGAGCGGGAGTGATGGAGGGTTGCTCGGGGCGGTTGCCATGACCGGGCTCCTCTGGGTCGGGGTGGGACTGCTTCCCTGGATTGGGCTCGGCGTCTTTCTGACCCTCGGCATCCGGGAGCCCCGGACGCTCCCGCCGGCTCCTGGCTCGGATGACCTGTCGACGGCTGGCACCGAGGAGGCCGGGGCAGAGGATCTCGGGCCGCTGGTGTCCATCATCATCCCGGCCCGGAACGAGGCCAGCAGGATCGGGCGGTGCATTGAAGGGTTGGGGCGTTTCCACGGAGTCCCCTACGAGATCATCGTGGTGGATGATCGGTCCACCGATGACACGGCCCAGGTGGCCCGCGAGCAGGAGCCGGGGGCTGCTCTCCGGCTCCAGGTGGTGGACGGAAGACGCTTACCCGAAGGCTGGTTCGGGAAGCCCTGGGCCTGCCGGCAGGGAGCCGATGTGGCCCGTGGGCGTCTTCTCCTCTTTGTAGATGCGGACACGACCCATGAGCCGGAACTCCTGAGCCGGACGCTGGCAGCCATGGAAGAGGATGACGCCCAGGTCCTCTCTCTCCTCGGGCGGCAGGAAGTGGGCACCTTCGGTGAGAAGCTGGTCCAGCCCCAGGTATTCACCCTCATTGGACTTCGTTTCAGGAAGCTGGATCAGGTGGTGGATCCGAGCCGATGGAAGGACGCCATCGCCAACGGTCAATTCGTCCTGGTGACGAGGGACGCCTACGAGTCCATCGGGGGACACGAGGCAGTGAAAGGCGAGGTGGTGGAGGACCTGCGGTTGGCCCAGGAACTCACCCGTGCTGGGAGCCGCCTGACGGTCCGGGAAGGCGAGGAGGTCTTCGCCACCCGGATGTACACCTCCATGAGGGAGCTGGTGAATGGCTGGACCAAGAACGTGGCTGTGGGCGCCAGGCAGGCCAGCGGACGCTGGGCCGGGTTGGTGCTTCCCGGAATCCTCCTCTTCCTGAGCTTCTTCTGGCTTCTGCCGGCCGTGGCAGTAGGGTGGGCTGGGCTCGGATGGGTGGCTGGCGGCGCCGGTGCCGGCTTTGCCTTCCCGCTCTGGGCGGGGGTCGCGTGGGCCATGTGCGTAGTCATCTGGGCCGGTGCCTATCACCGGTTCAGGGTGTCGCCGGCCATGGCCTTCCTCTATCCCCTGGGGACTCTGGTGGTGGCCTTCATCGTTCTCCGAAGCTGGTTCCGTGGGGAACGGCGCATCGAGTGGAAGGGCCGCCGATACCAGGAAGGGGTCGTGGTGAAGGAGCCTTCACGTGGGTGACCATCCTACCGACCTGGAGGCTGGCGAACTGAGGGACCTTCTCCACCAACTGTCTGTGGAAGAGGGCTTCGAGATGGCCGGAGTGGTGCGGCCCGAACCTTCGGAGCACGGTGACTACCTCCGACAGTGGTTGGATCAGGGGTACCACGGTGAGATGGAGTACCTGGCTCGCTCCGATGCCGTGGAGCGCCGGGAGGACCCTGTCGGGACCCTGGAGGAAGCCCGCTCCGTCCTGGTGGTGGGCCACGGCTATTTCCAGCCGGATGGGGACGGAGTGCCGGACGACCCGTCTCGTGGGGTGATCGCCCGGTACGCCCGAGGCAGGGACTACCACCGGGTGGTGAAGAAGAAACTTCGACGGGTCCATCGCCGGCTGGAGAGCAAGCTGAACCGGTCCGTGGAGGCCCGCGTCTCAGTGGATACAGGGCCGGTCCTGGAGCGGGAGCTGGGGCAGCGGGCCGGTCTCGGTTGGTTCGGGCGCAACACCATGCTCATCCACCCTCGGCGCGGATCGTACTTCTTTCTGGGGGCCCTCTTCCTGGAGTTGGAGTTGGAGGTGGATGAGCCCTTCCAAAGGGACCACTGTGGGAGTTGCCGGGCCTGTCTGGACGCCTGTCCCACCGGGGCTCTTCTGGGCCGTAACAGAGACGGCGCCCCCGTCATGGACGCCCGCCTCTGCATCTCGTACCTGACCATCGAGAACCGGGGCCCCATCCCACGGGAGCTCCGGCCCCTCATGGGCAACCGGGTCTATGGGTGTGACATCTGCCAGGAGGTTTGTCCGTTCAATGTGAAGTTCGCCGAGGAGGCGGCGGAGCCGGGGTATGCGGCCCGGGGGCCGGGGGAGTTGCCGGTGGGGGTGGAGCCGCTGCCCGGTGGTTCGGGTTCGGCACCGGGCAGTTCAGGTGGATCCATGCCGGGAAACGACGTTCCAGCTGAAACGTTTCAGCTCGGTGGACGCGGGCTCGATGGCGGCAGGCCCCTCCACCCGGGCACCGATGGCCCGACCCTCGTCGAACTCCTCGGCATGGCGCTGGACGAGGACGCCTGGGAGGCGTTCTCCCGCGGGTCGGCCATCCGGCGGGCGGGGCGGGCGGGGTTCGCGCGGAACGTGTGTGTGGGGCTGGGCAATTGGGGTTCGCCGGAAGCAGTCCCGGTGCTGACCTCTGCGCTGTCCGATCCGGAGGCATTAGTGCGCGGGCATGCGGCCTGGGCGCTCGGCCGGGTGGGCTCGGCCGAGGCGAAGGAGGCGCTGGCCGCCCGGTCGTCGGTGGAGTCCGACGAGTTGGTGAGGTCTGAGCTTGCCGCGGCCTTCTCGGCCTGACCGTGGGAGTCCCGCGGGTCGTTCGGTGCGGTCCGGAGGGTCACGACCGCAAGCTTCTCGTTTGCCGGCTTCATCCCCGGAATCGGCTCCACGACGATCTGGACGGTGTAGAGCCAGTAATGGAGCAGCGCTTTCCGCTTCGTGACTTTTGTGCTCAACGGCTGCGGGGATCCTGTGGTTCCGGAAGGGATCGAACCCGAGTTCCCCTCCGAGACCTAGGCCCAACAGGACGCGGCGACGTCGCTCGCGGGGCTCCAGCTCCTGGTGTAAGAACAGTGTTTCAACGTCGATCACTGCGAGGTGGCCCCGGAGCTGCCCAACGCTGAGTGTATATGCAAGTTGGCGGGGGTCGATGCGGGGGGAGGCGAGCCTGAGCTGCAACACGGGAGTGACGCGGGGCGAGAACGGATCGTGTACCGTCTCGGTGGACCCGATCGGGGCCCTGGGACACGTCTACAGCTGGTACTTCCAGGGGGAGGAGATCTCGGTGGAGCATCCGGCGGGAGGTCAGGTCACCTGGACTGGGAAGATGGTCGAGTACGGCACCGTCATGGCTGATGTGCGAAGCTCCGGAGGCCAGGTGCGGCTGTTGTCCTACATCGACGTCGAGCCCCGGCAGGGGTCCGACTGGGCTTGGTCGTCCGGCTCCGGAGGACCTCCTCGCCATCTGCGCTCCCGACCACGTCGCGAGCCAGTGGACGTACAACCACCTACCGGCCTGTGGGGACGGCGGCTCGGGATGGGGCGATCAATTCATGGACTGGGCCGAAGACCACGAAGAGATGCATTTCCAGAGCGTGGTGCAGTATGTGGGACTGGAGTCAACGTTCGATCTCCCCAGGTATTTCGAGGCCCAGGTCAGAATGGACTCCGCGGTGCTTGACGCGTTTCTCGCGGCGGCCGGAGGGGAGCGGGCGGCATGCCTCCAAGAGGTGGCGGCTACGCACACCAACTTCCCAGGCGCTCCTGTTGACGTCTGGTGGTGGGTGGAGTCCTCGAGCCAATGGCAACCCAGATACGCTGCGGATGGCCCGTGGTGGAACGAGAACCGGGTGGACGAGGAGTGCTACATCTGATTTGGCGATCCGGAGGCACTCAAGCGGGAGTCCCGGTGAAACGCATGCCGTGGAGGGGTCGCCTCGTCTGGCGAACGGAGTGTTTTTGGCGGTGGATGTCCTAGCCCGTAGGTCGCAGGACCCGAGCCCGCCGGACTCAACTCACCGAGTCTCCGATGAAACCGGGGCGGTTCAGTTCGACCAGAACCTCACCCCGGGAGTCAAGCACGACGCCGGTGGTGGGCAGCTCGAAGTGGATGAACGGCTCAATGTCCGGGAGATCATGGCGGTCGGTGTGCACGTGGCGAAGGACACCCGCTACCGGCACGAGCGCGATGAGAACCATCAGGAGGGCGCCGATCGCGACGCCACGACGGTACCTCGTCCAACGGGACGAGACCCAGGTCGCGGTCCTTGAGAGCTTACGGCGGATATTCACCTTGGAAGCATGCGGGTTTGCAGGGGCTACGGCATTGATGGGGGTAGGGAGGCGGTCGCCCGGGTCTGCCGGCGCCCCTCAAGCAGGGATAGAGGACCCGGGCCGACCGTTTACCGGCGGCGGGAGAGTCCCCATCCTCCGCCGAAGAGGATCAGCACGGCCAGGATGATGAGAACGGTCGTGGTGGTCATGGTAGGTTTCTCCGATCGGTTGTGATTCTGGTCTGTCCGTCAACGCGAGTGTTGATAGACAAAAGCTCGCGGAGCTGGGAAGCGCGGGGTATCGTCCAAGAGCCTATCGTTCGAGCGAACGATAGGGAGGGGACCTGTTCCTTTCTGCTGTTTCAACGGCCCCTTGGAGCCGAGAAGGGGCCGCAGTGATCGGGAGCGCTCCAGCAAGGCG
>PWWP01000105.1 GCA_003562075.1 Gemmatimonadota bacterium | reverse complement strand
TCCCGGATCGGGTAGGCATCGTCAGAGGTAGTAACTCCGTCTGTACTTGTCCATAAGCCTCCATGGAGGGGGACCATGACGTCAGTGGAATCGGAAGCCCGCAAAGCCCTGAACCGCCTTCGGCGAGCGCTGGAGAAGAGTCGAAAGGAATTGACCTCCCTCACAGGGGCACTCCGGCACGCAGAGGGGGAGGATTTCCCCACGGAGGCCTATGTAGAGGCTGAAACCCGTATCCAGGAAGTGCTGGAGTTTGCAGACGGGGAGGGACGCCGGCTTCAGGCCAAGGTCCTGCAGGCCGGGGGGCTGGAACCCGGACGGGTTCGGAGGTCAGGGGGCGGGTGAGAAAGGCCGAGGAGGATCTCCTGAGGAGGAGGCATGGGCTTGGAGAGGAGCTCAAGGCCGTCATGGCAAGGGGTGTTCAGGAGCTCCTGTCCGACGCTTCCTTCAACCGATTGGCACTGAAGATCTTCAGGTACCAGACCGATGCCGTTCCCGCCTACGGTCGCTTCGTCCGGGGCCGGGGCATCGATCCTGAACGGTTGGCGCGCTGGGAAGACATCCCTCCGGTTCCAGTCCGAGCCTTCCGGCGTCTGTCCCTCTTCGATGGCGAGCCCCAGGAGGCCCAGGCCCGCTTCCTCACCAGTGGCACCACCGGTGGGGGTCAGGGAAGGGGGCTGCACCTGGTGCGGGACCTCTCCCTCTACCGGGCTTCCCTCCTGCCCAACGCCCGAACCCACCTGAATCCGGAGGGAGAGACGCTGCGGGTGCTGGCGCTCCTTCCTCCTCCGCTTCACCGGCCCGAGTCTTCCCTGGTCCACATGGTGGATGTTCTCCGAGAAGCGTGGGACGATGGGGAGGGAGGGTTCTTCGCAGATTCGGACTGGGTCCTGGACGTGGACGGGTTGGCTCAAAGTGTTCAGGAAGCCACGGTTCAGAAACAGCCCATCCTCCTGGTGGGTACCGCCTTCGCCTTCGTCCATCTCATGGAGGCCCGGATGGGCCGAGGTGGACTGGCCCTCCCGCCCGGGTCCCGTGTCATGGAGACAGGCGGGTTCAAGGGCCGGAGTCGTGCCGTGCCCCGGGAGGATCTGTACGAGGAGATGAGTGATCTGCTGGGACTCCCCAGGGAGCGGATCGTCAATGAATACGGGATGACGGAGATGCTTTCCCAGTTCTACGAGCCAGTCCTCAGGGAGGGAGGGCCTTCCCATCCGGGACAGCGCCACCTGGTGGGTCCTCCCTGGGTTCGATCTCAGCTTCTGGATCCGGAACGCCTCCACCCCGTGCCGGCCGGGGAACCGGGGCTCCTGCAGCATCTGGATCTGGCAAATCTCCATTCCGTGTCTTCGCTCCTGACGGAGGACCGGGGGGTGAGGGTGTCCAGAGGCTTCCGAGTGCTGGGCCGGGTTCCTGGCGCTGAACCCCGGGGATGCTCCCTCACCATGGAGGAGCTCCTGGGTGTGAGCGACCCGGGCCAGCGGTTGGGTGCTGGGGGTGGGTCCCGTTGAACGTTCCTGACCGCAGTGGTTTTCAGGCCTGGAGCTTGCCCGCTGAAGCGCCATGGGAGGGGCCGGTGGAGTCTGTCCCACTGGCTCCAAGCGGCGGCGGGCCCCAGGAAAAGGGTGTGGCACCTGGGGGCCAGGGGAGGGGGCAGACACATTTCTCGGGGGCAGACTTCCGGAGCCGGGCCGACGAGGCTCTCCTCCTTCGGCCAGTCATGGATGTTTCTGCGTCTCGGGCGCTCCTGGACGGCCTGGTGACGGCAGGGGAGGCGTTGAAAGAGATTTCGGCGGCGGAACGGGCTGCCATTCTGGGCAAAGCCGGCGAACGTTTCAGCGACCCCCACGACGCTTTGGCCGAACTGGCACGCCATTGGGTTCCCCTGGAGACGGGGATGAGTCCAGAGGTTTCGGAGCAGCTCCTGGACCGGATGGCTGACCAGTGGAGCCCCACCTCCCTGGAACGGCTACTCCGCGCCGAGTTCACCGATCCCAGGATCCTGGACGAGTTTCGGGAGGGTCCGGAAGGGGATCAGGAGAAGGCGGAGGGCGACGCCCTGGCCCTTCACCTGGGGGCGGGAAACGTGGCAGGAACCGGCGCCACGTCCCTGGTCCGATCCCTCCTGGTGGGGACACCCCTGCTTCTCAAGCCTGGCCGAGGGGATGTGATCCTCCCCGTGCTCATGGCTCGGGCCATCCACTCCGTGTCGCCGCTTCTCTCAGCGGCTCTCGCAGTGGTGTACTGGCCAGGCGGAAGTTCGTCTCCCCTGGAAGAGGAGGCTCTGGCTCGCAGTCGGCGGGTGGTTCTCTACGGAGGACTGGATACGGCTCGGGAAATCCGGAGCCGAGTGCCTGTCACGACTCCCCTGGTCCTCTATCACCACCGCCTCTCGGCCGGCGCGATTGGCCGAGACCGCCTGGAAGGACAGGGCCCGGCCCGGGAGTTGGCTCGTGCCGCGGCGGAAAGTGTGGCGGCTTATGACCAGCAGGGGTGTGTATCGCCCCATACCATCTGGGTGGAGGAGGGTGGAGCGGTGGGGGCTCAGGAGTGGGCCGGCCTTCTTGCCGAGGCCTTGGAGGAGGTGAACGTCCGACTGCCTGCAGCCCGTCCTACGCCTGAGGTTTCCGGGGAGATCCAGCAGCTCAGGGGAATGGCGGAGCTGGAGGGGGCCGCAGGGGAAGGGCAGGGGCTCTTCGCACCTCGAGACACCAGTTGGACGGTTATATTAGAAACAGAATTCGGGTTCTATACTGCCTGTGGAGGGCGCCTGGTGAGAATCCAGCCCCTTTCGGACCTGGATCAATTGCCGGAGCTCCTGGCTCCTTTCGCTCCCCTCCTGCAGTCGTTGGCCCTGGAGGTGGAGGCGCCCCGTCGGGCTCGCATCGGGGCGGAACTCGGAAGGGCTGGAGTGAGCCGGATCACCTCGTTCCGCCGGATCGCCTGGCCTCGTCCATGGTGGCTCCACGATGGCCAGGGCCCGCTGCGGGCCCTGGTCCGGTGGGTCACCCTGGAGAGAGACTCTCCAAAGATCTGATGGGACGCGGTGCGGAACGGAAGCCTTCCGGTTGGGCCGGGAGGGCCTCCGTGGGCGACGTCTACTCGTCCGGTTGCTGTTCGGACCGCCACATTACCATCTGGCGAGTGCCTGAAGCGTCCTCTTCCACCCGGACGGTGAGGACGTCTCCCTCTTCGATTCCCAGGTCGTCTCGCATGTCCTGGGGAATGGTGATCCTTCCTCCCACACCGACGGTAACATCGCTGAAGTAGCGAGTCCGGTAGATGGCCATCCGGTCTCCTTCTGGGGTTGAAACGTCATGGAACCGGCAAACTCACGGGATGTCCGATGGGTCAAACAACGTGTGGACCCCGAAAGTTGCATTCGTATGACACCCCCAAAGCAGTCGGAGAGATCCCTGTGTCCGTGAAATCGAGAGGATTCGAGGGGAGGTCACCAGTCAGATGACGGAGAAGACGAACGGGGATCCGGCCATTGAGCTGAGTGGGGTGAGTCGTTGGTTTGGATCCACCGCGGCCCTTCAGGACATGGAGCTGGTGGTGCCTCGGGGGGTCGTCTACGGGCTGCTGGGACCCAACGGCTCGGGGAAGACGACGGCCCTTCGGATCATCATGGGAATCCTGGCACCGGACCAGGGGCGGGTGCGTCTCTTCGGAGGGGCCCCTTCACGGGCGGCGCGTAACCGGATTGGCTATCTGCCCGAGGAGCGGGGGCTGTACCGGAAGATGAGGGTCATGGATCAGCTCGTCTTCCTGGGACGGCTTCGCGGCATGGATGCAGGAGAGGCCAGGGAGCAGGTCCGGAGCTGGTTGGACCGTCTCGGATTGGCACACCGAGCCCGATCCCCGGTGGGAGAGCTTTCCAAGGGAATGCAGCAGAAGGTCCAGTTCATCGGGACGCTGCTGCACCAGCCTGATCTCTTGATTCTGGATGAACCGTTCTCGGGTCTGGATCCCCTGAACCAGGAACTCCTGGAGGAGATGATCCGAGAGTTCAGTGGGAAGGGGGTCACCATCCTCCTTTCCACCCATCTCATGGATCAGGCGGAGCGGCTCTGCCAGCACGTGAGTCTCGTCTCCGGATCCCGGAAGGTGCTGGACGGGCCTCTGGCCCGATTGCGCCGCGTGGATGGCCCGCCTGTAGTCGATGTCCAGTTCCAGGGCTCCCATGGCTGGCTTGAGGATCCGAGGATCCAGGTGGAGGAGCGGCGGCCGGGTGAGGTGCGGATCCAGATGGAGTCGGAGGAGGTGGCCATGCTGATTCTGGCTGAGGCGCTGGAGGAGGGAGTTCGGATCAGCCGGTTCCGGGTCGTCGAGCCCACGCTACGGGACCTCTTCCTGCGTCACACGAGGGAGGGAGCGCTCCCGATCGCGAACGCAGACGGGACTGGCTCGGAGGGTCGTGAAGGCTCGGAGGCATCGCCATGAGGGCTGTGGGTCTGGTCATGGTCCGGGAGTACCTGGCCCGGGTCCGGACCCGGACCTTCCTGGTAGCGACGCTGGGAGCACCTGTCATCGTCCTGGGCCTGCTCGGTCTTTCCATCTTCCTGGGCTCTCGCACCGAGCTGGGAGAGCGCCCCCTCGTCCTGGTGGACGAGACCGGTGTCCTGGACTCCCGGCTCTCCCCTCGGTTGGAGGCGCTGGGATTCAGGGTAGAGTCTCAGCCTCCCGGTGAGGAGGCCGAGAGGATCCTGGCCGGGCGACTCAGCGCCGGGGAGGTGGAGGCAGCTCTCTACCTGGATTCGGGCACCCTTTCTGAAGGGCGAGCGGTGTGGCGGGGCCAGGCCAGCCCCCCTGCCTTCCGAGCTACAGCGTTGGAACAGGCTGTCGTTCAATCGGTCATGGAGTACCGGATGGCTGAGGTGGACGGGGAGCTGGCCCGGCTCATCGTTGAAGGCGGTGAACTCGTGGTGGAGGGGGGGGAAGGGGGCGGCGTCGAGGCCGTCGGAGCAGAGGTTGGCTTTCTGATCGGGTTCGGCGGAGCCTTCCTGCTGTACTTCGTGCTCATGGTCTATGGCACGGCGGTTCTCCGATCGGTCCTGGAGGAGAAGTCCAATCGGATCGTGGAGATTCTGATCTCCACCATCCGGCCCTGGGAGCTGATGCTGGGAAAGGTGCTGGGCGTCGGGGCCGTGGGCCTGACCCAGCTTCTGATCTGGATGATTCTGGGGGGAGGGCTCCTGGTGGTGGCTCTCCCCCGGGCTCTGGCCACCATGACCGCCCCCTCTCCCCTTCCCCTGGAGATCGGGGCTCTCCTCCCGGGACCGGGACTCCTGGCTCTCTTCCTGGCCTGCTTTCTGGGCGGGTACTTTCTCTACTCCGCCCTCTTTGCCGTGGTCGGGGCGGTCTGTTCCACTGAGGAAGAGGCGCAGCAACTTCAGCTTCCCGTCGTCCTCCTGGTCCTGATTCCCTTCTTCCTCCTCCTTCCAGTCATGGAGGAGCCGGACGCCACCTGGGCGGTCGTTGCCTCCCTCGTGCCGTGGTTCGCCCCCATCCTCCTGTTTGCGCGGGCGGCGGTGGGGCCCGTTGAACTCTGGGAAGGCGCCCTTGCTCTGGTACTGATGGTTGGCGCTCTCTTGCTCACCGCCAGGGTGGCGGGGGTGGTCTACCGGATGGGGATTCTGAGAGAGGGGAAGCGCCCTGGTTTTGGCCAGGTCTGGCGTTGGATCCGGGAGGGGTAGCCAAAGGCTGCTCCCCGTGCCCGGTGCCGGCGCCCAGGGAGGAGGCAGGCTATCCCATGGCCGAAGGTTGCCAGGTCTCCGGCAGCCTGCTCGTCAGGGAAGGACGGACCGGAGGAACGCAATCAGCTGGTGATCCTCCAGGTGCCGGGCCTTTCGGACGGCTTCCTCGTAGGAGGGTTCGATGATCACCGGCGCCGTTCGAAGCGTCTCCTCCCCCTCATTCCGGTCGGCAGCGGAGTAGGCCAGTAGCGCCCGGTAGGAGTCGGGGCGACGAGGGTCATCATCGAACTCCAGGTATACGTCCCAGAACCGACCGTCGTGGCTGACGGTGGCCAGGTGTTGTCCATGGGAGGGAACGTCGGAGGGTGGGGGCATCTCGTTGCTCATGATGAATAACGGTACCACCAGAGGGGGATGGGTACCAACCCCTCTGGGACCAAGCCGAACGGGAGGTCCGGGTTGGTGTCAGTGGGGTCTTTCCTCCTCCTCACCTGGCGAACCGGATGAGGAATCCTCTCCTTCGGAGGGTACAAACCCTCCGGGTTCGTCTGGGTCCGTTTCGCCTTCTGCGGGTCGCCCATCGTCCTCCTGCTCTGGGAGGGTGGCATCCACCGGCCCACCATCTCCCACGATCTGCACGGGAAAGGGATCGGTACTCGAGCCAGCGTAGAGGCTCCGGTGGGGGAAGGGGATCTCGATGCCCTCCTCGTCGAAGCGGGCCTTTATCTGCTCCAGGAGAGAGTTCTTCAACTGGATGAAGTTCTCTCGTGTGGCCCACACTGCCAGGCGCAGCTCCAGGGCCGAGTCTCCGTAGTTGTCGAAGAACACTGCCGGCTCAGGTTCCATGAGGGCCCGCGGGTTGGTGCGGGTCACTTCCAGGAGCACCTTCCGCACCTTGCTCACCTCTTCTCCGTAGGCCACGCCCACATTCAGGTCCAGCCGCCGAATTGGGAAGCGGGTGATGGTGGTCACCTGGCTCTTGACGATGGTTTCGTTGGGAATGCGGACGAAGCGGTTGTCGAAGGTCCGGAGCTTCACCGAGAGAGTGTCGATGGAAAGCACCCGGCCCGTCGTATCCCCCACCTGAATCACGTCCTCCACCTCGAAGGGGCGCTCGGCGATGAGGAAGAACCCGGAGATGACATTCGAGACCGAGGTCTGAGAGGCGAAACCTATGGCGATTCCCACGATTCCGGCGGCTCCCAGGAGGGGGGCCAGGGAGAAGCCCAACTGGTGGAGGGCCGAGATGAAGATCAGGAGGAGCCCCGGGTAGAGAATGGCCTTCCCGGCCACCATCCCCTGCTGGGGGGAATAGCTCTTGCCCACCCACTGCCGGAGCCATCGAGAGATGGCCATGAGAGCCGGCACGCCGATGAAAACCAGTAGGAGGGCCCGGAGGAGGGCGCCTGGATCCTCACCTCCGGCCAATTGCCGCCAGAACGAGGTGACGGGGTCCTGTGGGTCCAGAGGGGCCTGGGCGACCCAGACCAGAAGTCCAGTGTCCATCAGAGCCCCCCTCCACCGGGTGAGAGCGTCATGAGTCGATGGAAGGTTCGGGCCCGGAAGCCTTGCTGGCTTCGAATCCGAGGTCCGGCTACCAGACGTCCCTCGTCGGCTTCAGGGGGAGGTCGGCCCGACATCTCGATCCGACTTCCTTCTGCCGAGCCTTGGTAGACCACACTGGATTCATCCCCCCAGAGTTCGTCACCGTGGCGAAAAAGGGAGAGATGGACCACCCGGACGGCCAGCTTGTCCACGGCCAGATCCGTCCCACTCCGGTTCTGCAGGTGGAGGGGGCAGACGGCCAGGTGGGGATGGTGGAGCTCGGCTCGCATCTCCCGTCGGGCGCTGGTTGGAAGCCACCAGCCCAGCTCTCCCTCCATGACGTCTCCCCACCAGGTGTCGGACATGGCAATGGACGGAAGCTCATCGAGGAGCAGGGTGCTTTCCTGCTTGGCGAGGGGGAGCTCGAGGCGGATCTGGAGAGGGACCCGGACGAAGACCCGGGCGGCGGCGCCGCTCAGGAGTCGGAAGGGTCGCTCCGGCTGCAGGACCAGGGGCCGCTCCGGGAAGGCCGGCCGCATGAGGATCTCGGTTTCGCCACCTGGCGTCGCCCAGCGGGCCCACTCCACCGACTCCGGCGGCTCCGGCTCCAAAGGGCCCAGGAGGGAGGGATCCACCGAGGCCATATCCAGCGGCGGAGGGGCCGAGTGGGCAACCCAGATCTCTCCGTCCTGGGCGCGAAGCCAGAAGTCCCGCGGACCGATCCTGAGGGCCTGGGTCCGGCGTGGGGACAACTGCCGGGGGCCCCAGGGAGGAGGGGCGGTGGGGATCATCGAGGGGGACGTCATGGCGGGAGGGGGTGGTTGGAGACGGATCAGGATGGGCAAATCTGCCCTGCCAGCCGGGGATTCTGCAACTCCTGGAGCCGGGTGCACCCCCCTCCTTCCGGGTCCGGGTTGGCTGGAAAGGGGGGAGACGCCGTTGACAGGGATTCACGGTCGCGCCTAACTTCGGGCCCTGTTTGCGGCAGGGGAGACCCCTCTCCGCCAGCCTTCCGACCAAGACGTCACGGTTATGAAGAAGCAGCTGTTTATCACACTGGCGGCCGTGACCGCGGCCCTCGGCTCACTGGCCTTTGTCCAGGCCCAGGGCAACGGTGGCCAGGCTGAGAATCAGGAGGCCCCAGCCGCCCAGGCCGGCGAGTTGGTTCAGCCCTTTGATTTTCCCCACGAGCCGCATGTGGCCGTCAACCAGATTGATTGCCAATACTGCCACTTCTCTGCCGAGCGCTCCCGGAGCGCCGGGGTCCCCCCACTGGCAACCTGCATGGGGTGTCATACCTACGTGGACGGGGAGGCCCAGGCCGAGGACATCGCCCAGATACGTCAGTTCTGGGAGCGGGGAGAGCCCATCCCCTGGGATCGCGTCTACCGCGTGGCGGATCACGTCTACTTTCCCCACATGCGTCACGTCTCGGCCGGTGTTGAATGTGCCGACTGCCACGGCGATGTGGGCGAAGACATCAGCGTGATTCAGCAGGTGAATCAGCCTCTGACCATGGGCTGGTGTCTCAACTGCCACCTGGAGATGGATGCATCCCGGGACTGCACCGTCTGCCACTACTGATGACAATCCGGACTAAGATTGCTTGCCGGACCCACCTGTATGGGATCGGGATCGGTGGGCCCTTGCGAGCGGATATCGAGGGTAACTCATGAGTGACGGGATCAAGCGGCGCGACTTCCTGAAGGTGCTCGGGGTCACAGGCGCCGGAGCCGGACTGGTGGGGTGCTCCACCGATCAGGTGGAGAAGCTGATTCCCTATGTGGTGCCCCCCGAGGACGTGACTCCCGGGGTCGCTACCTGGTATTCCACCGTGTGCGGGGAGTGCCCCGCTGGTTGCGGCGTCTGGGTGAAGACCCGAGAGGGCCGAGCCATCAAGGTGGAGGGAAATCCCAACCACCCCGTGTCCGGAGGAGCTCTTTGCTCCCGGGGTCACGCATCGCTGCAGGGGCTGTACAACCCGGATCGGTTGAAGGAGCCCATGCGCCGGAATGGGGATTCCTTCGAGCCCATCTCCTGGGATCAGGCCGAGGGCATGCTCCTTCAGGGGATCCAGGAGGCCGGCAGTGACCTGGCCATCATCTCCGGGAAAGAGGGGCCCACCCTCACCGGGCTCATGGACCAGCTGAGCCAGGCCACTGGTGGTAGCCGGATCGAGTACGAGGCCCTCTCGGAGGCTCCCCTTCGCGAGGCCGCACGCCTGGCCTTCGGCCGGGACGTGATTCCCACCTTCCGTCTGGAGGAAGCTGAGGTCATCGTCTCCTTCGGCGCCGACTTCCTGGAGACCTGGCTTTCTCCTGTGGAGTACACGCGGGGATTCGCTCGTGCGTCGGGAGTCGATGACGCCCAGGAGAAGGCTCGCTTCGTCTTCCTCGCTCCTCGACTCTCCCTGACCGGACAGAACGCTGACGAGTGGGTGCCCCTCCAGGCAGGTTCCGAGGCGCTGGTAGCCCTGGCCATGGCGGCGGTCCTCATGCGCAACGGAGCCGATGCAGGCCCCTACGCCGACCTCCTGCAGGCGTACAGCCCGGAGGCGGCGGCAGAGGAGGCCGGAATCCCGGCTGAAACCATCGAGGAGCTGGCTCTGGAGTTCGCAGGATCCAGCTCCCTTGCCCTGGGACCGGGTCTGGCGTCCCACGGTGCCAACGCCACGGCCACGCACCTGGCTGTTCTGGTTCTGAACGCAGTCGCCGGGAACGTAGGAGAAACACTTCACCTGGCCGTTGAGGATCGAGGGGCTTCCGGCGCGTCGTATCGGGAGCTGGGAGAAGGGATCTCGGCAATGGCCGGGGGGGGGCTGCAGGCTGTGCTCCTCCACAACACGAACCCGGCCTATAATCTGCCGCCGGCGGCAGGCTTCGCCGAGGCCTTGGGTCAGGTTCCATTCAAGGTGGCCATCACCCCGCAGATGGATGAGACGGCGGCCCTCTGCGACCTGGTCCTTCCGGCACAACACGCCCTGGAAAGCTGGGGAGACGCCAACCCGCGGCCAGGCCTCTGGTCGGTCCGACAGCCTGTCATGGCGCCGGTACCGCACTTTGAGGCCCGTCCCAGCGGTGACATTCTCCTGGCGCTGGCCCGGGGATTGGGGGAGGACCTGGACGGCGAAACCTTCCATGACTACCTCCGCAACCGCTGGAGCGAACAGCACCAGGCTGCCGGATCGCCGGAGGGGAATTTCGAGACCTTCTGGCGGGAGGCCCTCCGGGCTGGGGTGGTGACGCTGGACGAGGCTCCGCTGGAGGAGCCAGCGCTACAGGTGCCGGACCGGGCGTTGAGCTTTGACCGGCCCGTGTTGGAGGGTGAGGGGTTGACCCTGATGGTCTACCCGTCCACCCGTCTTGGGGACGGCCGGGGCGCCAACAAGCCATGGCTCCAGGAGCTTCCGGATCCGGTCACCAAGCTGGCCTGGCACTCCTGGGTGGAGATCCACCCGGAAACGGCTGAGGAACAGGGGCTTCGCCGGGGAGATCTGGTTCGGGTTGCCTCCCCTCACGGCGAGGTGGAGGTGCCTGTCTATCCCTATCCTGGAATCCGTCCTGACACGGTGGCTCTCTCCATGGGGGGAGGGCATGAGAACTACGGGCGATACGCCGACGGGAAGGGCGTGAATCCAATGACGCTCCTCCCGGCCCAGGTCGAGGAGCCGTCGGGAGCCCTGGCCCTCCTCTCGGTTCGCGTCGAACTGGAGGCAACCGGGCGGGCCCGTCGCATGGCCACCATCGAAGGGTCGGACCAGCAGTATGATCGGCCCATCGCCCCGGCAGTTCAGATCGACGATCTGCGCGCCGGTGAGTTGGAGGGTGAGAGTGGCTATCCCCTCCAGGAGCTTCAGGCCATGGGCGGTTTCGTTCCGGTCCCCACCGATGGAGAGCCGGAGGACTACCCCCTGCCCGGTGCACAGTACGGTGACTACGATCCAGCGGAGAATCCCCGCTGGGCCATGGCCATCGACCTGGACAAGTGCACAGGGTGTTCCGCCTGCGTGACGGCTTGCCAGGTGGAGAACAATGTGGCGTCGGTGGGTGAGGATCAGATCATGATGGGCCGGGATCTCCACTGGATCCGCATGGATCGCTACTACGAGCAGGTGGACGCGACGGCCCCGGGGCCGGTGGACGTTCGCTTCGTGCCCATGCTCTGCCAGCACTGTGGAAATGCGCCCTGCGAGCCGGTTTGCCCCGTCTATGCGGCGTACCATACACCTGATGGGTTGAACGGGCAGGTATACAACCGGTGCGTAGGAACTCGCTACTGCGCCAACAACTGCCCCTACAAGGTTCGGGTCTTCAACTGGCATCGCTTCTCTGAGGTGCCCGAGCCCCTGAACTGGCAGTACAACCCGGATGTCACCGTCCGCACGGAGGGTGTCATGGAGAAGTGCTCCTTCTGCGTACAGCGGATCCGGGAGAGAGAGAATCAGGCCACCGTGGAGGGACGAGAGCTGGGGCCGGACGAGGTGGTGCCGGCCTGTCAGCAGAGTTGTCCCGCGGAGGCCATTGTATTCGGCAACATCCGGGACCCCGAGTCACGTGTGGCTCAGGTCTCCCGGGACGAGCGCACCTATCGCGTGCTGGATGTGCTGATCAACACCCAGCCGGCGGTGAACTATCTCCGGAAGGTCACCTTCCACCCGGTGAAATCCATCCACGTCTGATCCCCTCAGGGAACGAGGGCCGGTTCCACCGGGAGCGAGAGGCAACGAATGGCGACGGCTACCGAACAAGAACGAGGAGCGAAGACCCACCCCGACATCCGCTCGTACGGGGAGGTCAACGAAGATATCCTCCAGATGCTTTCCCGACCGGGGAAGTGGTGGTGGATCCTTCTGGGGATGTCCATTGCGGGAATCGGCCTCCTGGCCTTCTCCTGGGGCAACCAGATCATCAACGGGATCGGGATGTCGGGTCTCAACCCCCCTGTGGGGTGGGGAGCCTACATCACCACCTTCGTGTTCTGGGTGGGTATTGCCCACTCGGGGACGCTGATCTCGGCTATTCTCTTCCTCTTCCGGGCCCGGTGGCGACAATCCATCTATCGGGCTGCGGAGGCCATGACGGTTTTTGCCGTCATGACGGCAGGCCTCTACCCCTTGATCCACCTGGGTCGGGTCTGGCACGCGTACTGGCTCTTTCCGTACCCGAACCAGCGAATGCTCTGGCCGAACTTCAGTTCGCCCCTGGTTTGGGACGTATTTGCGGTGACCACGTACTTCACCGTTTCCTCCCTCTTCTTCCTGCTGGGGCTCATCCCCGACATCGCCGCTGCACGTGATCAGGCGCCGAAGGGAACGCTGAGGCAGAAGTTCTACCAGTTGACCTCCTTCGGCTGGCGGGGGACGGACCGGCAGTGGCACCACTTTGGAAAGGCGTACCTGTACCTGGCCGCCCTGGCCACCCCCTTGGTTCTTTCGGTCCACTCGGTGGTGTCCTGGGACTTCGCCATGTCCATCGTACCGGGCTGGCACGCTACCATCTTCGCACCGTATTTCGTGGCAGGAGCCATCTTCTCCGGTGTGGCCATGGTGATCACCATCCTGGTGCCCATACGGAAGGCGTTTGGGTTGGAGAAGTACCTGACGACGAAACACTTCGACGCCATGGCCAAGCTATGCCTGGTGACGGGGCTCATCGTCTTCTACGCCTATCTCACTGAGTTCTTCATGGCGTGGTACTCCGGGGAAGACCCGGAGAGGCGGGTGTTCTGGAACCGGGCATTCGGCCACTACTGGTGGGCCACCTGGATCATGCTGACCTGTAACGGGATCATTCCGATCCTCCTCTGGTTCAAGCGGGTCCGCTACTCCATCCCGGCCCTCTTCGTCATCACCCTCTTCATCAATATCGGGATGTGGTTTGAGCGGTACGTGATCATCGTCACGTCCCTCTCCCATGAGTACGTTCCCTTCGCGTGGAACGTCTATCGACCCAGCTTGACGGAGATGGGGATCGTCATTGGAACCTTCGGCTGGTTCTTCTTCTGGATTCTCCTCTTCATCCGATTGCTGCCTCCGGTGGCCATCGCTGAGATCAAGGAGGTCCTACCCCCGCCCATGAGACCGAAGAAGCGAGAGGAGGTGGCCCCATGAGTGCGGCCGAAGCCACCGGTGCAGGCCGGGAGGGAATCCTGGCCTCCTATGACTTTCTGGATGCCACGGTAGATACCATCAAGCGGTTGAGGGCTGAGGGCTTTGAGGAGATCACGGCCTTCGCGCCCTTCCCGGAGCATCACATTGAAGCTGCGCTGGGATACAAGGCCAGTCCCGTCAGTCTCTTCACCCTGGTAGGGGGGCTCACCGGGGCAGCCACCGGCCTGGCCTTCACGGTCTTCACCTCCATGGATTGGCCGTTGGTGACGGGAGGTAAGCCCATCGTGGCCATTCCGGCCTACGTGATTCCCACGTTCGAGATGACAATCCTTTTCGGGGCCTTTGCCACGGTGATCGGAGTGTTCTGGAACATGCGGATCCCGGACCTGACGGGGGATGTGGTCTATGACCCCGAGTTCTCTGCAGGTCGGTTTGGTATCTATGTAACGGCCCCTTCCACCCGCATGGACACGGTGCGGGAGATTCTCGAGGAGAATGGCCCTTCGCGATTGGAAGAGGATGCCCAGGGGAGGGCCCATGGCTGACCGACGGAGTCGAACTGTGAACGTCAGGATGTGGTTGGCAGGGGCGATGGTGGTCCTCATGGGTGCTGGGTGCACCCCCATGGATGATGTCCTGGTCTCCATTTTCGGGCGGAGCATGCGAGAGCAGCCCTCCTTCAACCCCTATGAGAACCCGCAGCCCAGTCCGGAGGGTTCGGTGCCATTTGCGTCGGGCAACTTCCCGTCTGGCCCCGGTGTTGTGAATCTGGGGGAGGCGGCCGGCCAGGCCCCGCCGCCGCCCATTACCCCCCTTATGGTCCTCCAGTCGGCGCCTGAGGTGACGGACCTGGAGAACCCCATCGCCTCGGATGCCAATTCGCTGGACCGGGGAGAGGAGCTCTTCCTCCGATCCTGCGCTCCGTGCCACGGAGAGGCCGGGGATGGTGCGGGGACGGTGACCGAGTTCGGCGTCCCCGCCTTCAGCCTCATCGAGGGGGAGGCCCTGGAGCGGACCGATGGGTACATCTACTCCATCATCCGGGTGGGTCGGGGAGGAATGCCGGCCTATGGGCATCAGCTCACCCACTATGACCGGTGGCATCTGGTGAACTACGTGCGTGAGCTTCAGGGGGACCTTCCCGGAGAGGGAAGCGCTGAAGCCGAATCCGATTCTGCGGAGAACTGAGGGCTACTGGCGATGCATGACATCAAGATCCCCTCGGACATTCAGGCCCGGTATCTTCCCCGCAGAAAGGGGGTGAGCCTCATCATTGGCGCCTTCGCCGTGGTGGGATTCCTGGCCTTTGCATTCCTCCTGACGGTGGACCCGGATCGGGCCTGGCAGGCGTACGTTTCCAACTGGCTGTTCTTCGTCAGTATCGCCCAGGGTGCCATCATTTTCGGGGTGGCCACCACCATCACCAAGGCCAAGTGGAATTGGTCGATTCGGAGGGTGACGCTGGCCTTCGGGGCCTTCCTTCCGGTGGCCTTCATCCTGATCATCCCCATGTTGCTCGGATTACGGGAGAACTACTTCCCGTGGATCGAGCAGATGGCCTACGATCCCATCGTCCAGCTCAAAGCCGCCTATCTGAACATCCCCTTCCTGGTGGCCCGGAACGTGGTAGGCCTTCTGATCCTCTTCGGACTGAGCCTGATGTTCATGTATTGGGCCGTGCGGCCGGACCTGGGACCCGAGCGGAGTGAGGACGAGGAGGGAGATGCCCCACGGGCTCGGTGGAGGGACCGGATCGCTGGAGACTGGATGGGGCAGGAGGCCGAGGAGGCTCGGAGTTGGGCCCGGATGAAGGTCCTGGCCCCCGCTCTGGCACTGGTCTTTGCCGTCGTCATGAGCATTGTGGCCATAGACTGGGCCATGTCCCTGGAGTCCCACTGGTTCTCCATGCTCTTCCCGGCGTGGTACTTCATGGGGGGCTTCTGGGGAGGAATCCTGCTGACGGCCCTTGCCGTGGTCCTCCTGAAGCGCATGGCTCCCGATTTCGACGAGGCCATGGGTCCGCAACAGCTCCATGACCTGGGCAAGCTGGCCTTTGGGTTCTCCATCTTCTGGGCCTACATGGTCTTTTCCCAGTACATCGTCATCTGGTACGGAAAGTTGCCCTGGGAACAGGTCTGGGTCATCGATCGCTCTGGACCGGAGTGGGGACCGCTCTCACTGATGATGATCGTCCTCTGCTTCGTGGTGCCATTCGTGGCTCTCATCGGGCGGAACCCGAAGATGATTCCGGGCTGGCTGGGGGCCATCGCCTTCCTGGCGTTGATCGGGCTCTGGCTGGAACGGTTCATCCTCGTCGCCCCGACGCTTCACGAGGCAGGGACACCCACCATCACTTTCTGGGAACCCCTTATCGGTATCGGGTTTCTGGCCCTCTTCATCGGGACCACAAGGTGGTTCCTCTCGACCTTTCCGGTGATTCAGATCTGGCAACCACCGCAGGAGCCGGAGTCAGTGGAGGCTGAGCTTCCCCCGGAAGAGGCACGGGTCGGCGCCTGAGGCGGGGTGAGACTGACTGCTCGACCTTGAGCTGAGCTCGGGGCTGCGGCGAACAATTCGGAGGGGTCCATCTTCGGGATGGGCCCCTCTTTTGTCAGGGTGGAGGGAGGTCAGGGCTCTTCGCCTTCCAGGATGGCAAGGGCTTGTCGGTGCAGGTGCCTGTTGGTGGAAACGCCCGAGCCTCCCCAGATGGTGGCTTCAGCGTTCAGCGTTGTGAAGCGGCCTCCAGCCTCCGTGATGATGGGTAGGAGGGGAGCTGCGTCCCAGACTTTCAGGTCGTCTGGATCCACCATGATTTCGGCGCGGCCCGTGGCCACCATGGCGTGGCCGTAGGCATCGCCCCAGCTCCGGGTATAGTCCACCCGACCCTGAAGTTCAGCCCAGCCTGAGGCCACCGGGCTCCGAGCCATCATTCCCGGATCTGAGAGGAGGGCCACCGCCTGGTCCATCTCGGTGACGGCGCTGACCGAGACATGGGCTCCGTTCAGATAGCACCCCTGTCCCCGGGCTGCCGCCACCGTCTCCTGCAACGCCGGGAATCGGATGGCGCCCAGGACGGGTTGGTCGTCCACGATCAGGGCCACCAGGACGGCGTAGAGAGGAACCCCCTTCATGAAGGAGCGCGTACCATCAATGGGGTCCAGGATCCATCGGGGTTGACCGGGCCGACCGTCTGTCTGCCCCAGTTCCTCACCCAGGATCCCGTGGTGGGGGAACCGTCGAGTGATCTTCTCCCGCAGGTGACGCTCGGCCTCTCGGTCTGCCATTGTGACCGGCGTGCCATCCCCCTTTCGAGAGGAAGCTACGGTTCCCCCGAAGTAGGGCAGGGTGAGCTCGCCTGCGCTGTCGGCGATCTCCACGGCGAATTCTAGAAGGGACGAAAGTTCCGGGCCAGAGAGGGAACTGTGGTGCTGAGGCATCTGCTTTGAAGTCGGAGACTGGGCGGGCGTCGGGCACTCAGCGGCTTGAACGGGCCAAACGCTTGGCCTCGTACATGTCCTCGTCGGCGGCCCGGATGAGATCTTCGATCCGTTTCATTTCCGGGCTGAAGCTAGCCACTCCGGAGCTGAGCGTCAGCCCGGTAGTCCTGAGCTCAGGGTCGCGGGCCACCCGCCGATGTATGCGCTGGGCGTGAAGCTCTGCGCCGGCCAGATCCGTATCTGATAGCACGGCCAGGAATTCGTCACCGCCGTAGCGTGCGACAAGGTTCATGGTTCGGGTTTCGTCGGAGAGGACCTGGGCCACTGCCTGGAGCGCGCGATCGCCGGCCACATGGCCCTGCGTATCGTTGTATTCCTTGAATCGGTCGACGTCGAAGAGGACGACGGAGAGGGGTCGTCCCCGATGGGCGGCGGCGAACTCCCGCTGCAGATGGACATCCAGCTGACGCCGGTTCGGCAATCGGGTCAGGGCGTCGGTGAGGGAGAGAGTCTGGAGGGTGGAATGGAGTCGAGCGTTCTCCAGTGCAACGGCGGCATGGCCGGCCAGTCGCTGGAGGAGGTGGGTGTCTTCGGGACTGAAGGTCCGTCCCTCTCCGAGGGTGACGGAGATCGCTCCCAGTACCTGATCCTCGCCCTGCAGGGGCACGACCAGAACGGGCCCTCGCGCAGCAGGGAAGTCGAGTCCGGGTGGGAGTTCCTGGGCCCATTGGGAGGGAGGGATGGTCCTGGGCGTGCCGTCGTCCATCGCCTTCCGAATGCGACGGGCTTCGAGGGTGATCTCGGTTCCCACGTGAGGGGCGGCCCGACCCCGGGCCGCTGCCACCTGGATCGTGGTTCCCTCGCGTAGCCAAACGACTACGCCTTCTGCCGAGAGGAGGTCTGAACCCGTCTCCACGACCCGGGTCAGGACGAGTTCCGAGTCCAGGGAGCTGGCCAGGAGTCGACCGATCTCCTCCATCCTCTCGGCTTCTCGCCGCCGTCGATCCAACTCCTGGAGATGTCGCACGTTCTCCATGGCCAGGGCGGCTACATCGGCGATGCCTTGTAAGAGCTCCATCTCTGCCTGAGAGTAGGCTTCTGCCTGGTAGCTCTGTGCACTGATGGCCCCTACGACTCGGTCCCCGGTCCGCAGGGGAGCGGTCACGGCTGACCTGGTGAGGCGGGAACCAGCGTCGCCCAGGACAAGAAGACTCCTGGACTCGAGGGAGTCCCGAATCAGGGAGGCCCTACCGGTCTGTATGACCACGCTCTCCGACCCCGGGTAGGGGATCCGGGCGAAGCGCCCTCGGCCTTGTTCAGCCCAGAAGACCACGGTGGCCAGATCTTCCGTGTCTTCATAGAGAGAGATGTAGAAGCCATCCACTTCCATGACCCGAGCCGTCTCCCGGTACACGGCGGCGTAGAGGTCTTCCTCTCCCTCCATGGGACTGGAGAGGGAGTGGCCGACCTCCAACAATGCCCGGTACCGGGCCGCCAAGGGGGCCAGGTCCGCTGCAGTTGAGGTGCCGTGCATGGAGCGTGAGTTCACTGGAAAACGGAAGATGATTGGGTCCGTCTGGAGGCCTGAACAGGCGCTAGCCCGCCCGCAGATCCCTGTTGGCGCCTCCTGCCTGAGGCAACGTCTCCTTAGGTATCAGCAAGAGGCATGCCCTCAGAATCTCCCTGTCTTCTCAGTCCAAACCATGGTCCGGGGGGCCTGTCTCTTCCTCCCCTCCGTCTGAGCGAGACCCATCGTGGGTGAGGCGGTCAACCTGGTTTCGCACTTCGAAACCAAGGGCTGCCATCAGACCTGCTTCCTGGCGATCGGGCTCCGCCCGGGAGAGGAGCGTTCGAATCACCCGCATGACGCTCTCAGGCGTGCGGGCGCTGAAGAAATCCACCCTTTCCATGCCTTCTTCGAGGGCCTGGAACATGTGCTCCATCTCTCCTCGGGACGCAGGGCCCGTGTACCGCTTGCCTCGGGGAAGCTCCGGCGCCTCGCCCTGGGCGGAGAGGAAGATCTCATAGGCCAGGATGAGACAGGCCTGGGCCAGGTTCAGGCTGGAATAATCCGAATCTGTGGGGATGATGGCCACCCCGTCGCACAGATCCAACGCCTGATTGGAGAGCCCTCGGTCTTCTCGCCCGAAGAGAAGTGCCACTGGCCCCTGGGCCGCTCGCTTCAGGAGGCGCGGTGCCCAGGCGCGGGCCCAATCGTAATTCCGTTGAGCCTCTCGAGGCCGGGCCGAGGTTCCCAGGACCATGACACAGTCCTCCAAGGCCGCCTCAAGGCTCAGGAAGTGGTCGGTGTTCTCCACCAGCTCTTCGCTCCGATGGGCGATGCCGGTGATTCGCCAGGGGTCCCACTCCGCCGGTTTCACGACTCGGAGCCTGGAAAGACCCATGTTCTTCATGGCCCGGATCACACCGGCGATATTCACCAGATTCTGGGGTTCGTCCAGTACGACGATCACATTGGATAGGGACGGGTCAGTCATGGTGCTGGGAAGGACGAAGGATTCGGGATTCAGGCGGCGAGCCCCATCCCCGCTGAGAGGTGGGGACAGATGGCACGGTCACCGGGAGCCATAGCCGGTGTGTCAATCGCCAAAGCGACCGTGGACGTGGCCTTCCACGTCGGAGGCGGAGTGGGAACCGGGAACAGGAGGCAGCAAGAAGACCCAGATGGCGCCTACGGCGGCCAGGACACTCCCTGCCACGAAGGGGCTGGCCGGTCCCGAGAGATCCCACATGAGGCCGCCCAGCAGTGGGCCGGCCACCCGAGCCAGCGCCCCCACGCTCTGTCCGATTCCCAGTGAGCCTCCCTGGATCTCTTCCGGTGCTGCCCGAGACAGAAGGCTCACCAGGGAGGGTAGGGTCCCACCGAAGCCGATCGCCAGGAGGGTGAGGGCAGCCAGGAGGACGCCCAGGTTGGGTGCCAGCCCGATGAGCAGGAGGCCCACAGCGAAGGGGATGGCACACAGGCGAACAAGTCCCCGTTCTCCGATTCGAGGGGCCAGGAGACGAACCACGCCTCCTTGCATGATGGCGGAAATGAGCCCCATGAACGTAAAGAGCCATCCCACACCTCGCTCACCCAGTCCCAGCCTGTCTTCGACGAAGAGGGGAAAGACCGGGTGCATGGCTGAAAAGGCTGCCGTGAACAGGAAGGAGAGGATGAGGACCTGAAGGAACTCCGGATTCTGGAAAACCAGGGCCAGCTCCTCTTTGCGGTTGCCGCTCTGCCGAGGGCCAGGCGAGGCAGAGGCTCTGGATCGGCTGGCTCGCTCCTCCCGGCTGAGGGATTCAGGAAGGAAGAAGAGAGCCAGGACGGCGTTCACCGAGCAGAGGCCTGCCGCAGCCAGGCCAGGGGCTTCAGGCGCGATGGGGGCCAGGAGCCCTCCGATGGCCGGACCGAAGATGAACCCCAGGCCAAAGGCCGCGCCGATCAGTCCCATCCCGCCTGCCCGCTTCTCGGGTGGGGTGATGTCGGCGATGTAGGCCTGGGCTACCGGAATGTTCGCTCCGCCCACACCGGCCATGATCCGAGAGAGCAGGAGGGCCAGGATGGATCCGGCGAAAGCGAAAACCACGTACGATACGGCAGACCCCAGGAGGCCGATGATGAGAATCGGCCTCCTGCCATACCGGTCGGAGAGGCGTCCCCAGATGGGGGCCAGGAGGAGTTGGGCCGCCGAGTAGGAAAAGACCAGGACGGCGATCTGGGTCCCGGAGGCCCCGAAGCGGTCGGCGTAGAAGGGGAGGAGAGGGAGGACGATCCCGAACCCCACCAGGTCCACGAAGACGGTGAGGAACAGGATGGCCAGCCGGATCCGGGGCGTTCTCTCCTCCTTCTCAGAGTTCCCCTGGGCCTCAGCGCCCTTCGTGGTTCTCCTCCCCGGATCGGTCGTTGCCACCGCTTACCTGATCGGGATCCTTCACGCCCGATTTGAAATTTCGGATGCCCTGGCCCAGACCTCGGGCGATCTCCGGGATCCGTCGGGACCCGAAGAGCAGGACCAGAAGGAAGGCCAGAAGGAGAAGTTCACCGACACCCAGTCCGCCGATCACCTTGATACGCTCCTGCGCTGGAGGAGGCCATCACCGGAGGAGGAGCTTGGCGATGGTCTGGAGCTGCATGTTGGTCGTACCCTCATAGATGGTTCCGATCTTGGCGTCCCGATAGAGCTTCTCCACCGGGTACTCCTTGGTGAACCCGTAGCCACCGTGGAGGTCGATGCAGGTGGACGCCACAGTCTGAGCGATTCGGGATGAGTGGAGCTTGGCCATGGCGGCGGGAACGAGGAAGTCCTGCCCGGCATCCTTCATGCGAGCGGCATTGTAGACCAGAAGTCGGGCGGCCTCGATGTCCGTGGCCATGTCGGCCAGTTGGAACTGAACCCCCTGGAACTGACCGATGGGACGCCCAAACTGCTCCCGCTCCTTCACGTACCGGACCGTATGGTCGAGAGCGCCCTGGGCGAGGCCGACCATCTGGGCCCCGATCCCGATTCGACCTTCATTCAAGGTTTCGATGGCCACCTTGTAGCCCTTCCCGACTTCGCCCAGGACCTGGGAGGAGGAAACCCTGCAGTCCTCCAGGACCAGTTCGGTGGTGGAGGACGCCCGGATGCCCAGCTTGTCCTCCTTCTTTCCCACGGAGAACCCGTCGGAATCCCTCTCCACCAGGAAGGCTGTGATCCCCTTGTAGCCGGCCTCCGGATCCACCGTGGCAAAGACGATGAAGAGGTCGGCCTCTGCACCGTTGGTGATCCAGAGCTTCTGGCCGTTCAGGATCCAGTCATCTCCGTCCTGCTCAGCCCTGCAGCTCAGGGCAAAGGCGTCGGAGCCGGACCCGGCTTCGGAAAGGGCGTAGGCTCCCACCGTCTCCCGGGCCAGGGGAGGGAAGAAACGCTCCTTCTGTTCCTCCGACCCCCACCGGTTCAGAGCATTGATGACCAGGGTGTTCTGCACGTCCACCAGGACGGCGACGGCCGGATCCACCTTGGAGAGCTCCTCCACGATGAGTACCGAGGTGAAGAACGAGCTTCCGGCACCGCCGAAGCGATCCGGGATCTCGATGCCCATGAGACCCAGTTCAAAGAGCTGGGGAATGAGATCAGCGTCCATCTCCTGCTTCTCATCCATCTCCGAGACCCGGGGAGCGACCTCGGCCTGGGCGAAATCCCGGACGGCTTCCTGGAACATCCGCTCTTCCTCGGAGAGGTGGGTGAGAGGGGCCTGGGTGCCGTCTGCCAGAGTGCTGGACATATAGAGAAGCCTTGGTCTCGGGTTCAGTTCCGTCGTGCCCGGAGCCCGGTTCACCGGCCGGGACGGGAAAGAAAGCCCCTGAATTTGGCCAAATTGAAGTCGGAAATCCACCCGGGAGCTCCTTCGGGGGCCTGAGCCGACCCGGTTGGCCTGGGTCGGGTGGTGGGGTCGCGACCGGACTACCGGGGGTGATCGAATCCCTTCCATGACTTGACGCTCTCCCCGACGGAATCTCTATTCCGGTGAGACGAGCGGCTCTGGAAGGCCGTTGATCCTTGCTAGCTGGTCCACAATCCACCGGAGGCACAATGTCCAACATCCCCACCGGCCTTTACTACACCGAGGAACACGAGTACCTGAAGTCGACCCAGGAAGATGGTGTGTACCTGGTGGGGATTACCGACTACGCCCAAGGGGAGTTGGGGGACGTCGTGTTCCTCGAGCTCCCTTCGGAAGGAGAGTCCTTTGCCCAATCTGATGTGTTCGGGACCATCGAGGCGGTAAAGGCGGTCAGCGATCTCTACGCTCCTGTCAGCGGGGAGATCGTCGAGGTGAACCCGGCCCTGGATGAGGACCCGGCCTTGGTGAACACGGATCCCTATGGTGAAGGATGGATGGTCCGGATGCGGGTGACCGACGAAGCTGAGCTGGAGGATCTTCTGGACGATCAGGGGTACAGCAAGCTCGTCGGAGAGGACTGACCCGGTAGGCCGGGTGCCCAATCCTTTGCAAGGGGAGTGAGCATCGCCGGAGGGTCCCGGGACGGGGCTGTCCGGCGATCCTTCTTTGGGGTGGCAAGGCGCGATGGTGAACGATAGCATCGCTATCGCGACCCGGAGCAACGCAACCACCGTGGATGCGCGGGGTCACGAATGCCGGCGAATCTCGGACTCACCACACCAGACGCAGAGGTTGGATTCAAGATGCCACAGATAGATCGAACAGATCGTTTCGTTGACCGACACCTGGGCCCCCGTGGGGAGGAGGTGGAGGAGATGCTGGCGCTCCTGGGATACGGGTCGCTGGAAGAGTTGGTGGCTGACGCTGTTCCCGAGGGCATCCGATCCGATGAGCTTCCCGGGTTGCCCGAGAGCCCCCTTTCCGAGGCCGGGCTCCTGGACCGGCTCCAGGAGATCGCCGACCAGAATCAGGTTTTCCGTTCCTACATCGGAATGGGTTACCACGATACCATCGTTCCGCCGGTGATCCTCCGGAACATCCTGGAGAACCCCGGTTGGTACACGCAGTACACTCCCTACCAAGCGGAGATCTCCCAGGGTCGACTCGAGGCGCTCCTGAATTTCCAGACAGCCGTGATGGACTTGACGGGGTTGGAGATCGCCAACGCTTCCCTCCTGGACGAAGGAACGGCAGCCGCCGAAGCCATGGGACTCTTCCTGGACAGCGTTCGGGGGGACCGGTCCACCTTCCTCGTAGATCAGGGGTGCCATCCGCAGACCGTTCAGGTAGTCCGGACCCGGGCCGAGCCCCTGGGGGTCCAGGTGGAGTTGTTCGATCCGGAAGCGCTGGAGGTGGGAGAGGACGTCTTCGGGGTCCTCCTCTCCTATCCTGACACCAACGGGGAGGTCCGGGATCTCCGGTCCATGATAGAGGCGGCCCACGAGGCCGGCGCTCGAGTGGGTGTGGTGGCTGACCTCCTCTCTCTGGCTCTCCTGACGCCTCCGGGAGAGATGGGTGCCGATGTGGTGGTGGGGAACAGTCAACGCTTTGGGGTCCCTCTGGGCTACGGCGGTCCTCACGCCGCTTTCATGGCTGCCAGGGAGGAGTTCAAGCGAAGGATGCCTGGACGGATCATCGGGGTGTCCGTGGATGCGGATGGCAATCCGGCGCTCCGAATGGCCCTCCAGACCCGGGAGCAGCATATTCGGCGGGAGCGGGCCACCTCCAATATCTGTACGGCCCAGGTACTTCTGGCAGTCATGGCCTCCATGTACGCCGTCTATCATGGTCCGGAGGGGATCCGGGCCATCGCCCAGAGAGTTCACGATTTGACCCGGACCCTGGCCGCCGGAATCGAAGGTGCGGGTCACCAGGTCCTCACACGGCAGTACTTTGACACCCTTCGGGTGAAGCCCCAGGGAGTGGACGCGCCTACCCTCATGGAGCGAGCCCGAGAGGCACGGATCAACCTCCGGGACTACGGGGACGGGACGCTGGGGATCTCGTTGGACGAGGCGGTGGAGATCGAGGACCTTTCGATCCTCCTGCAGCTTTTCGCTGCGGAAGGGGAAACACCGCCGGACCCGAAGGCGCTGGCCTCGGAGTTGAAGGGGGACTCGGCCTTGCCCCCAGATCTCCAGCGGGAAACACCCTACCTGGAGCATCCCGTCTTCAACCGGTACCACTCCGAGACGGAGATGCTTCGCTACATGCATCGGCTCGAGGCCCGGGACCTTTCGCTGAATACGAGCATGATTCCGTTGGGGTCGTGTACCATGAAGCTCAATGCCACGTCTCAGATGATGGCGCTGAGCTGGCCCGCCTTCTCCCACATCCATCCGTTCGCACCGACCGAACAGGCCCTGGGATACAGAGTGATCACCAGTGATCTGGAGCGATGGTTGGCTGGGATCACCGGTCTCCCGGCGGTGTCCCTGCAGCCCAACTCAGGGGCCCAGGGTGAGTA
>PWWP01000225.1 GCA_003562075.1 Gemmatimonadota bacterium | reverse complement strand
GCCAACCTCAGCACCGGCGGGAGCGCACGCGACGTCACGGACCAGGTCCACTCGGACGTCCGACTCACCTGCGAGCGCATCGCCCGCCTCATCGGGTTGGACTGCATCGGGATCGACATCGTCGCACCCACGCTCTCAGAGCCTCTCAGCCACGGCTCCACAGGTGTGGTCGAGGTGAACGCAGCACCTGGATTTCGGATGCACCTGGACCCCACCGAAGGTCACCCCCGGAATGTGGCAGCAGCCTTCGTCCAGATGATGTTCCCCCCCGGTACAGACTTCGATGTCCCCGTCATCGCGGTCACCGGGACGAATGGAAAGACGACCACAGCCAAGCTCCTGGCCCATACCCTGAAGTATGGCGGGAACGTGGTCGGGCTCGCCTGCACGACCGGTGTCGAGATCGACGGGACTCAGATCCTCTCCGGAGACTATGCGGGCCCGGAGGGCGCCAGGACGGTCCTGCGCGAACCGACCATCGACCATGCGGTTCTCGAGGCGTCCCGAGGCGGGATCATTCGGCGGGGCCTGGGATTCTCGGCCTGCCATGTGGGGATTCTCCTCAACGTGGACGAAGACCACATCGGTGTGGACGGTGTGGAGGACGTGGATGAACTGGCCCTGGTGAAGTCCACCGTCACCGAGGTCGTGGGGGACAACGGAACCTCAGTCCTGAACGCCGACGTTCCCACGGTCGTGGGCCTTCGGGATCGTGCGGGTGGGCGCGTGATCTACTTCTCCATGGAGGACGGGAATCCTGTGGTGGCGGATCACGTTGCACAGGGAGGTGTGGCGGTGGTGCTGAGCGCGGGGAAGGTCGTCATCCTCTCGTCCGAAGCGCCGGTTCAGGTCATGTCCGTCGACCAAGCACCCATCACCCTGCGCGGTGCCGCCACCTTCAACATCGCAAACGTGCTGGCTTCCGTTGCAGCCCTACACGGTCTGGGCCTTCCAGTGGCCCGGATACGGAGCGGAATCAGCACCTTCCATCCAACCCCCGGCCAGAATCCGGGGCGGATGAACCTCATTGATTTCGTGACCTTCAGGGTCCTCATGGACTACGGCCACAACGTGCCGGCCGTGCTGGCCCTCGGGAAGTCTCTCTCGTTGCTCACAAAGGGCCGCAAGATCGCCGTCGCCCACGGGACGGGGACACGCCCGGACCAGGACATCCGAGATTTGGGAGCGGCCCTGGCCTCCGTGTACGACCACATCGTCGTTGCCGATGCCGACCCCCGGCACCGAGAGGTCGGGGAGACCGCGCGCCTGGTGAAGGAGGGAGCCATTGAGGGCGGTTGTCCGGAGGACCGGGTCGAGATCGTCCTGGATCCCCTCAAGGCAATCGACCGGGCCTTCGAGGTGGTGACACCTGGCGATCTCATCGTGGTCCAGGTCGACGAAGTGGAACCCATGCTGCGCCGGGTCATGGCCCATCACAAGCGGAAGGTCGGCCCGACGCGCTCGTAGGACGCCAGGAGGTCGACTTCTCAGGCGGAAATGGCTTTCCGAACGACCTGGATGAGGCTTTGTCGTCCGAAGGGCTTCGCCAGAAACCCTGATGCCAGAGCCCGAAGGTCCTCGCCCACCTCCCGGCTCGTATGCCCGGACATGAGCACGATGGGCAGGTCGGAAAAAGTCGAATCAAGCCGTTGGAGAAGGTCGCCTCCCCCCATGATGGGCATGACCACATCGCTGATGACCAGGGCGAGTTCGGGATGATGGGTTCCCACCATCCTGAAGGCCTCCTCACCGTTGTCCGCCGTGAGGACTCGGTAGCCGGCTTGCTCCAACATCCGTGTGGCGACCCTGAGGATCTGGGGCGAGTCATCCACGATGAGCACGACCCGGTCGCGCTGGCTCCCCCGAGGCCGTTCGTGACCCTCGACGCCGAGCCCCTCGACCGGCGCCGAATCCTCTTCGGGAGATTCGACCCGGCGCCAGAGCACCTCGAAGGTGGTCCCCCGACCGGGGGCCGTATCGACCAGGGTGTAGCCTCCTGACTGCCGCACGATCCCGAAGACCGTGCTGAGGCCCAGCCCGGTGCCCTCGTCCGGGGGTTTGGTCGTAAAAAAGGGCTCGAAGATTCGCTCCACCGTCTCCGGGGACATCCCCATCCCGGAATCGGTTATGACCAGGCGAGAGTAGGTGCCCGGCGTCACCTCCCATGGTGTCGCCTCTACCTGTTCCTGCGAGACCTGACGCCGATCCACGGTGACGTGGATGGCTCCGGTCCCTTTGATGGCGTCCGCCGCATTGACCACCAGGTTCAGGATGACCTGGCCCAATTGGGAGACATCGGCCTTGATCCACTCCGGATCTCCCGCCAATTCGAAGCTCAGTACGATCCGGCTTGGTACGAGGCGCCTCAGCATGGGTCTTATCCGCCTCGTGGATTCCCTCAGATCCTGGATCCGCAGATCCAGAACCTGTTGACGACTCAGAGCCAGGAGCGGTCGGGTGAGGTGGGTCGCTCGCTGGGTAGCATCAAGGACCTCCTGGATGTCACCTCGGAGTCTGGAATCCTCCGAAAGATCGTCCAGGAGTATCTCAGTGTGACCCTGGATCACGGTGAGGATGTTGTTGAAGTCGTGGGCGATGCCGCCTGCCAACCGCCCCAGCGCCCCCATCTTCTGGGACTGGCGGACCTGAGCCTCCAGGTTTTTCAGGATGCTCACGTCAGACGAGACCCCGATGATCCCCACCAGGTCCCCGTGCTCGTCCATGACAGGCGCATTGCTGACGAGAACCTGGAGAGGGGAGCCGTCCTTGTGCCGCGCTGAAAACTCCCCGGTCCAGCTCTCTCCCTGCCTCAGGGTCACCATCACCTCCTCTGCCTGGGCTCCCGATTGGAGGCCGGGGGTGAGAGTCATGATGTCCCTTCCCAGGGCCTCGGTGGATCTCCAGCCGTAGAGCTCCTGGGCAGCCCGGTTCCAGTAGATGACCGTCCCATCCAGGTCGGTGGCGATGATGGCCTGACCCACTGCGTCCAAGAGCCTGGCCTGGAACAGGTTTTTCTTCCACGCTCCGGTTGAACCGGAGAAGTCCTGCACCGCGAAGAGTATGGCCGTCACCCCACCTTCCCGGTCCTGCACCGGAGCCACCGAGAGGGCGATGTCGACCCCGCTTCCATCGTGGCGCCGACAGGGGAGTCGCAGCCCCGAGAGGGACTCCCCTGCCAAGGCCCGCCGGAGGACCTCTGCTAGATCCTCCTTTCGGTCCTCGGGCCAGATCGGGGGAGAGCGGCCCACCACCTCGTCAGTGGGCCAGCCGAAGGTACGCTCCGCCGCCGGATTCCAGCTCAGTACCTGGCCTTGAGCATCGATGGTGAAGAGAGGAACGGGCGAGGATCTGACCAGAGACTGGACGAACTCCTCACTTTCCCGAAGCTCTGCCTCGGCCTGTCTCCGTCCCAACGCCTCCCCCAATCGGTCGCCCACCCCCGAAAGGAGGCTCACCTCCTCAGGGGCGAAGGAAGGCTCCGACTCATCCGGGGTTGGCGTGAGGCACACCTGGATTTCGCCCCGGAGCTCTCCATCTGCAGCGATGGGCCTGGATCGGCTGAACCGGCTCGAATGGAACCCGTTGCTCCTGAATTCCGCGTCACCCCACTGGACTAGGACCGAGGTTCGCGCGGGGAGTCGGAAGCCGGAGGGAAGGATGTCGACGACGGACTGGAGGCATGCCCGCCAGTGGCAGTCGGCCCGTCGCAGTGCACGGTCCACGCTGAACAGACACTCGAGTTCCTTGAGCCGCTCCCGGAGGTCGGCTCTTCCCTCCTGAATCTCAGCTTCCAGCCACTCGAGGTAGGGGTCGGAGTTCCGGCCATCCGCTGGGTCGCCGCCGGACTCAGCTGACAGATCGTCCGACCCTCGGGTGCCCATTCAGCGTCCTCATGGCGCAGGTGACATGGCAGAACCCACATTCCAACTGGTGCTCAATGTCGACGGCCAGAAGCAAAGCCGCAAGAAAATGCTCCTAACCGTTCGGGATGGGGTCCGGGCACGGTGGGGTCCTGGTCAGGGGGAAGAAGCTGCAGGATGCTGGAGGATCACCCCTCATCCACACGGTCCGGGGCGTAGGATACGTCCTGTCGGAGAAGGGCCCGGAATGAAGCGGTCGTTCCGCTTCCAATTAGCCCTGCAGTTCGCGGGGGCCATGGGGGCAGGCCTGGTGATCGTGGGTCTTCTCAGTTTCCTCGCCGTGCGGGAGACCCTGGATCGGGAGATCGAAGCGACCCTTCTCGGGGTGGCGTCCATCCAGGCGGGCGCCGCCACGGAGGCAGACGAGGGACAAATGCGCCTGGTGAAATGGGGGCTCACCGCGGATGAGACCGATCTGGAGCGGATCTTCCAGCGCTTCTCCCGGGGAGACTGGGCCAGAACCCGGTCGCCCGACACTCCGGGGACCGGGCTGGGTCTGGCCATCGCTCACGCTGCGGCCGAGCTCCACGGCGCCGAACTCACTGCGAAAAACCGCCCGGACCAGACAGGTGCCGTGTTCCGGGTCCGATTCACCGGCGAGGTGCCGGAACGCCCACAGCCGGCGAAGGCCACGTAGGGCGGAGCCCGCGCCTCGGGGCAAACCGAAGCACGCCTCCGCCCGGCCTCAGGGTCCTACCTCGAGTGTGGGTCCTACCTCGAGTGTGGGTCCTACCTCGAGTGCGGGTGCTCCTCCGGCGTGTCCCCATCCGACTGCATCATGGGGCAATCCATGGCGCCGTGTCGCATCATCCCTTCACCCATGGCTCCCTGCATGCCTTCCCGGTCCATGCCCCGCATCATCCCGCGGTCCATGCCCTGCCTCATCCCGTGATCCATGCCCCGCATCATGCCTTGCATCATGCGCTGCATGCCTTCCGTTCCTTCCATTCCGCGCATCCCGCGCATCCCTTCGCCGTGCCGTTCCTGCATGAGCTCCATCTGCTCGGAGGTGAGCACCTCGTGCATGGAGCCCATCATCTCGCGCATCTCGGCATGAAGCTCGGCGGAGCGTGCCGCCAGCCCCTCCAGCTCAGCAACCTGCCCCTCGGTCAGCTCCAGCTCCTCCGCGTGGGCCAGGAGGGCGTCGGGACCCATCATCCCGCCCATCATCATCCCCATCATCTGTCCCGCCTCCATGGGACACTCCTCCATCATCTGATGCATCATGCCGGTGGGGCGGTCCTGGTCTGCATGCTGATGGCCGGCATGGTCCTGGCCCAGGGCCGGACTTGCCGAAGCCAGGACCAGAACGGCGGCCAGCGACAGCACTCTTGTCGTTGGGATCTTCATCGTATGTCTCCTCGGGTGGATCGTCACGCTAGACGGTGAACCTACATGTGGCACCCGGGGGTCCCGTGGGACGGGAGGCCGTCGGGTACGCCTTCATTCTACCCGGAAGCGGATGAAGTATCCGTGAAGACCGGATGAAGATGTGTTCATGGCGCACATCACGTCATCGGTTCGACCAGTGGACGTGACGGATTCGCCAGCCGTCGGTGGTACGCTCCAAGACGACCGTCTCCACACCCTGGGCATCGATCTCCCTGTCTCCCATCCGCCCGGCGGTGTGGACTTCGGCCAGGTACACCACGAGGCCGTCCACGCCGTCCAGGAGCTCCTCCCGCAATACGTGCCGGCTGACGGCTTCGGCAAAGCGGATGTCGGCAGCCAGGTGTCCGGCCCGATACTCTTCCAGCGATTCGGCATGCCCCTGTTCATAGATCCGGACGTCCGGATGAAGAAGCTCGAGAGCAGCGATGGAGTCACCCTGGGCCAGCGCTTCGTGGAAGGCCGCCACCGTAGCCTGTGGGTCATCCTCTGCCGGGGTATGGGGCCCGTCATGGCCGTCATGGGCATGCTCCCCGTGAGCGCGTGGCTCCTGGTCGGCCGGCTCTGAGTGTGCCTCGTGATCATGCATGGGGGCCGCGCCCCGGCTGGGCGCCACCGGCAACCATCCCACCGCCGGCCCTCCCTGGGCATCGACGCCGTGTGCCAGCGCCATGGCGATCCAGTCGTCGTGGGTGATGGCCATGGCTCCCGGGTCCCGGAACAGGTCCGCCTGCCGGTAGATCTCCTCCCGCTTGTCGCTTCGGGGCACCTCCGCCGAGACCAGGATGTCCGAGATCACGTCGTGCATCATGTGAAGGTTGTCGAATACGGCCGCAAAGCGGGGATACCGTTCCGTGAACAGCGGAGCGATGGCCGGCGTCATGGGCATCTCCGACGGCAGGGCCTCCGGCGGGTCCTCGAGCATCTGCCAGAACCGGGTGACGAGACCGTTCATGGCCGCCTGCCTCTCATCCGGATCCTCGTACGCCAGGAGCGGCTCGTACGTGGCCACCTGGAGCCAGTGGTAGGCCCAGATGAGGCCGTTGAACTTCGGGTAGCGCGCCCGGAAGGCCTTGGAGAAGTACTGCTCGTCCATGATCTCCATGCCCTTCGGTACGTCGGTGAAGGCAAGCCCGTTGGACAGGTAGTGGTCCAACAGCTCTTCCATGGCCCGGTCCCGCTCCGCCTCCGAAAGCCTGGTATCCGCCAGAATGTCGTACGACTGCTTGTGGAGGATGTGCGCCCACTCGAACATCTCCTTCGCCACCGGAACGAGCCGGGCGTACTGAGGCATGAAGGAGGCTTCCGGCATGGGGAGGCGGGGCGGGTTGGGAAGAATCCGCCCAGTCAGCTCCAGGTAGATCTCCTCCTCCAGGAGAGCCACCGGGGCCTCCGGCTCAGACCAGAGGGTCTCATACAGAATCCCGTGCCCGTAGTCGAAGGCGTTGAAGAGTCGGTCCACGGCCGGGAAGTGCTCACGGAACTCCCAGTTGTGGTCCGCAGGCAGATACATGGGGTGGTAGACCCGTTCCACCTGGGCTTCCGCCTGGGGTACCGACACGAACCCCGCCACAAGGAGCGCGGTGCAGACGGAGAGGCCTACGCGCATCAGGGATTGACGGTCCATTGTTCCTCGCATTCAGCGATTCCTCCGCGGCATGAGGCTCCGGACCGCGAACTCATGGGTGACTCCCAACGTCAGAAACCAGTCCTGCCGGATCTGACCCGCCCAGCTTCGACCCACACCGGCATCCATCGCCAGGGTGGGGGAGAGCTGATACCGGGCCCCCAGGGTCGAGTGGACGGTCCGGTCCAGCTCGTCTTCCGACGCGGACCGGGGCTCGGCAATCCAGGTTTCCGCCAGCAGGAGCGTATGATGGAACGGAAGGACGTAGTCCAGGGCCAGGCCCGCCCACCAGTCTTCGGCGCGTCCATCCCCCCTCATCCATCCCCCGGCCAGGTGGGCCCGGACCGGACCGACCAGACTCCTGGTTGCGAGCCCGCGGATCTCCACCCAACTGTCGGCTTCTGATTCGGTGGCCACATGGCCCGTCACCCGGACGCCGACGGCAGGCAGGGTCCGACTCTCCACCCAGAGATTCGCAAGGGCGGAGAGCTCCACACTGCCCAACCCCGTGGACGTCTCACTGTCGACTCGAGAGACATCCAGGTGCTGCCCCACCGACACCTCCACACCCGGGAGCAAGCCGTGCTTCAGCTCCAGCGAGGGAGCATATCTCAGGACTCCGTCCTCATCCTGCGAGAGGGTCAGGGGAGAGGCCTTGAGTTCGAATGCCCAGCGCTTGGTGGCATAGGCATCCTCCACCCGGAGCGGCCGGTCCTTGTCCAGGTTGT
>PWWP01000157.1 GCA_003562075.1 Gemmatimonadota bacterium | reverse complement strand
GGCCGAAAGGTTCACCGAGGCGTTGTTGATGCCCCAGCGGGTGATCCACGCATCCGGAACGCTGTACCGGAGCGAGAGCTCACGGAGCTTCAGGAAGCCGCCGTCGTGGAACCCGATGGGGGTCCGGCCGATGGCCCGGTAGGCCATGAAGATGGGGTCGGTCTGCTCCCAGCTCATCCGGGTGTTCTGGAACGAGGTGTGAGAGGCGTTCAGCCCGTTGTCCATGACGATGTGGCCACCGCGCCCGTCAACCTGAGCGTAGAAGCCCCAGTTCCCGTACTGGATGTTGGAGCTGATGTTGGCTTCCCAGGTGGGCTCGGTGTGTCCCCAGAAGACGGCCGGGGCGTCGTCGCACGGCACTGCGGCACCGCCCATCTCAACGCCATCTCGTCCCGTGCCACCGTCGCACATGAGGTTGGTGACAGGACCGCTGTTTCCGCTGACGAAGTCGGCGGAGACGACCCGCTGGTGGAACCACCCGGCCAGGGGAAATCCAACCCGGTGCTGCCGCTGCCACCCGGCGCCGATGAACTCGGACTCACCCAGGTCGTCGACCTCGTTGTTCATGAAGCCCAGACCCAGGCCCAGGTCCCAGCGGAAGTTGTCGCCGTCCACCGCCGCGAAGTCGGTCTGGATCTCCGTTCCCCAGTTCTTGATGAGTCCCACGTTCACGAGCTGGGACCCGGGGAATCCATCGGAGGGAGCCAGGGGCCGGGCCACGATGGCGTCCCGGGTGTTCCGGAAGTACTGGGTGAAGGCCACCGAGAGGCGGTCCTCGAAGAAGCCGGCGTCGAAGCCGAGCTCCAACTCCTCACCCCGCTCGGGGGAGAGGTCCGGGTTTCCGAAGGCCTGAGGCGTCAGGACCGGCACGTCGCCCGGGCCGGTCTCGGCCCGGTAGAGGCGCGCCGCGTCGAAGACGTCAGGCTGCTGACCGGCGGCACCGAAGGCACCCCGGAGACGGAACTGGCTGATGGCGTCGAAGGTCCAGAAGTCCTCTTCGTGCATCACCCAGGTGGCGCTGATCTTCGGGTAGACGGCCGCGTCGAACTCGGCACCGAAGGCTGAGTTGTCATCCATCCGGACGGCGGCGGTCACGAAGATCCGCTCCTGCCAGTCGAACTGCTGCTGCAGGTATCCACCCACCGTCACGTTCTCGATGATGGATTCGCTGGCCGAGGACTCGGCGGCACCACCCACGGTGGTGACGGTCCGGGCCGGGAGCTGGTCCCCGCGGCTGAAGGTGGACCACTCTTCTTTGCCCAGGTACTGGAAGCCACTGGAGGTGGCCATTCCGATGTTCTCACCCAAGCGCCACCGGGCGGTGACGGCGTAGTCAAAGGTGTTGAAGGTGCTCCGCAGGCGGCTCACGTCGCGCCGGCCCCGGGAGTTGGCACCCCACCAACCGGATGCGCCGGCCGGATCCTGGAGCCAGAGCTGAGTGCTGAACTGCTCCGTCACGTCGGTTCCGAAGGTGAGGCGGTTGGAGAGCCAGTCCACCGGATCGTACGAGAGGGTGGCGCTCCAGGTGCTCCGGTCCACTTCCTCACCGACCCGGTAGTCCTCCACGAAGGCTTCGTGGGGGCGCTGGTACCAGCCCCGGATCGGGTTGTCCGAGCCGGCGGCAGGGGCGGTGGAGGGGGTGTTCCAGTAGATGGCCTGCCAGTACGGGCCCGTCCGGACAGTCTCGCCGGTGGAATAGGCCGCGTTGATGGCGATGTCCAGGTTGTCGGTGGCCAGAACGTTGATCCCGGCCCGGACGTTCATCCGGTCACTGGTGTTCCAGTCCACGATCCCCTGGTCATCCTGACGCCGGATCGAAGCGAAGTACCGAAGGGCTTCGGTCCCGCCCCGGGCGCTGATGTTGTAGTCCTGCAGAAGGCCGTAGTCGAAGAGCTCACCGGCTCCGAACTGCTTTTCGGACTCGTAGAGGTTGTGGCTGATCAACTCCCCCTGGGGGTTGCGCCAGAAAGTCTCACCGACGGTCCCGGCAGGGTCGTGCATCCAGGTGGTCCCGATGCTGGTGGAGACGTCGAAGGTGGTCGCACCCTCGGCACCCCGCTTCGTGATGATCTGGATCACACCGTTGGAGGCCTCCGTCCCGTACAGGGTGGCGGCGGCCGGTCCCTTGATGACCTCGATGCTGGCGATGTCCTCAGGGTTCAGGTCGTTGAGCCGGTTGGACGTCCCGTGACGGTCCGTGGGACCGGAGTTGGGGTCGGCGTTCATCCGTACCCCGTCGATGTAGACGATGGGGTCGTTGCCCAGGGCCGCGCTGGAGGAGCCACGGATCCGGATGGGGGCACCACCGCCACCCACCTGTCCGGCACCCGGAGTCACCATGACCCCAGGGGTCCGGCCGCTCAGGAGCGCCTGCGGATCGGCGGCCGGGGAGAGGGAGCGGAGCTGCTCGGTGTCGAGCCGGTCCACAACGTTCCCCAGGGCCCGCCGCTGGGTCCCACCGGCGGTACCGGTGACGACCAGTTCATCCAGCGCCAGCGCCTGCTGGGACATCTGGAAGGTGACCTCGATGGTCTCACCCGAGGTGACGCTGACCGTCTGCGTCCGAGTAGCGAAGCCCAGGATCTGTACCCGGACCTGCTGCTCACCGGCAGGAACGCCGGAGATCTCGAAGCGACCGTCGGAGCCGGCCAGGGTGCCGAGACCGGTACCAACGACCTCGACCTGGGCGCCGGCCAGGGCACGACCGGTGCCCTGCTCGATCACCCGACCGGTGATGGTACCCTCGACGACCACGTCAGCGGCCGTTTCGAGGGCCCGGTCCGTGGAAGCGACCGGTACGGCCGCGTCCGCGGGGCTGTTCTCGTGCGCCTCTACTGGCTGGGCCCAAAAAGCCGCCGCCAGTAGGAGGGCACCTGATGTCAGATGTGCAAAGGTGCGCATCTGTGCCTCCTAGAATGGGAGTTGAAGTTGTACAACGGGAGGTTCTGCCGGAGCGGAGAGGATCCGCACCGGGTGTCTCGAACCAAGGAATGGAAGGTCACTGACGTCCTCCTCGAGGGCCGAATGGCCTGGGAGGCGCTAAGCTCTGCGTGGAGCTTGGTTCAGCCAACATTGGAATGGCCGTGGTCCCGCCCTCGTGCTGAAGGAAACAAGAAACGAACGTGGCGGGCGCCGGACCAACCCATCGGGGAAAGACCGTTCCCGCACAACTCACCCGACCGAACACCGTGGTGACGCGAAGAACGGCATCTGGCAGGCTTGAGATAAGTGTCAGAGTACGCCCCCCCTGACGTCAGGTCAAGTCGACTGCTCTACCACGACAGGGGAACGACTGCATAACGAGGGCTGTGACGGGGATCGGCCCGGCAGGGCTGGGGATGCCAGACGGCTCACTCGGATGAGTCAGCGGCTGTCACTGCGGCTTCGGCGCCGGCGAATCCGATCTTGGAGTGGGTTCCGTCGCAGAACGGCTTGGTCTTGGATCCGCCGCACCGGCAGAGGAATACGGCCCGTCCTTCCCGGTGGGGGACGACGGTACCGTCATGATCTGTGATCTTCAGGGTGCCGTCGGTCTCCACCTTGATGGGGCCGTCCTTCATGATGCGAACACGGGTATCTGCCATGGGAATCCTCCGTTTGAGGTGATTGGAAGGGGAGGAACCCCGGAGCATTGCGCGAGTTCAACGGATCGCAGTCATCCGGGAGCCAGGGCCCACACTCATCCGGGAGCAGGGGCCACACTCATCCGGGAGCAGGGCCCACACTCATCCGGGAGCAGGGCCCACACTCATCCGGGAGGAGAGGGCACACTCATCCGGGAGCCAAGGCCAGAGTAATGGTGACCTGGCTGCCATCAGGGGGAAGCTGGTCATCGGGCTCGAAGGTGGTGGCACTTCGCTGGTGGTCCCGGATGGTGTAGCTGGCATTGGAGATGACGCCCCCGGGGCAGGAGAAGAGGCAGAGGATGCACCCCGATTCCCAGAGGTGGTCGTGTTCCTCATTGCCTCCAAAGCGCATCTGGATGCCCTCTCCGCCCGGATCGGCCAGGAGCTCATCCAGGTCCCGGTTGCCCCCTGAGCCGCCCCACTGGACCGAGACGTGAATCCGTGAGCCGTTGACCCGACTGGCCGGGGCTGTCACCAGGGGCACCCACCGATAGTTCCAGGCCGACATGGGAACCCCGCCGCCATCCTCCGCACCCAGCTCCCGCAGGGCGGCTGCGATGGCTCCGTCGTCAGCATCGGTAACGAAGAGGGCTTTGTCGGCAGCGCCTCCCTCCCGATTCACCACGGCATGGTACTGGTGGTCCGGGGGGAGGGAGTTGCGGAATGCCTCGCTCTGGAGCGTTGCCGTGAAGGAGACGGTCCGAGCTTCCCGGTCGACCTGGATTTCATCGGTGGACGACGGGGTTCCAGCCGTGGAGTGGGTCGTGGCCATGGGGTGGGAGTCGCCCATGGACTGGGTTTCGGACGTGGACCCAAGGCCTCCGGTGGACTGGATTGCGGCTGCAGACTGGATGCCTCCAGGCGCGTGGATACCGGTCGTCAACTGGATTCCGGGCGGAGATTTCCACTCCGGCCCATTCACGAGGCCGGTTCCCAGGGCTGCAACGGCCAACAGCTGGGCTAGCCAGGCACCAGCCATCAGTGGACCAGGTCCCCGCAGGTGATGGGTGATCCCCCTTCACCGTGTATCTGGATGAAGTGAGGGGCGGTCAGCTCCACCTCATGGCCCTCGAGGGTGGTGGTGCTGGTTCCAGTGCCATCGGCCAACCCCAATATGGGGTTCAGAGGCGCTGCCACGGGTCCGCCTTCTGCGCAGCTTCCGGAGTGGATGTGGGCTGCGTACTCTCCCTCGGTGGGAAACCCTTCTACGTCCACCACTACGATGATGGTGTCGTCATCGTACATGAGCATGGCCTCGCCTGAGACACCGGTGCCGTTGGCTTCATCGAGGGGGATGGTGACGTGGGCCATCTCCTCCATGGGATCCTGGACCGGAGCCTCCTCCGGCGTCGGAGTGGTCTCTTCCAGTCCGGCCGGTGGGTCCCCGTCAGGTGGAGGGGGCGGGTCTCCGCACCCTGCAAGGAGGAGGGCCAGGGGAAGGGCGATGGAAAGAAGACTTCGATTGCTCATCTCGCTGCCTCCTGCTTGAGGTGAGCCCGAGATAGGGCGTACACCCGATCGTGAGTCTGCGCGACGCAGTTCTGAATGGCGGCCTGAAGGCCGTCCGTCGTGGTCCTCAGCTCCCTGGCTATCGGAGGGAGCCATGCTCCTGGGGCGTGCCCGGGGGCTTGGGGCCGTCCGGCGACTCCAGGACACCTCCGGCCAACCGCCAGGAGGTCCGGCTTCAAGTGTTCAGACCCCGAGATCCGTGGAATAGGTCCGGTGACGCGGTGGCCCATCGTGTCGCCCCGACTCGCATCCGTCCCACGTGGTCCGACCCGCGTCCGTCCCATTGGCCTGGCTCGTGTCGGGCACGGATGAATCGGTAAACGGATGGATGGAGGAGTAAAGGTGAGCCCTGAAGGGGCATGGCGCCAGTTTACGGGCCAGAGCTCAGCGTCCATCGGGATGCGTGAGGTCGGATCCATGTGCCTTCACAGGCCCCATGGGTGATCCTTCGCAAAAAGATTCGGGACCGGCGACTTCCTGAGCTCCGGAACCTTTGGACGCCTGCCGGTATGGGATAGATTCGAGGGGGCAGTCAGAGCGTCGCAGGGGTGGGTTCCACCAAGCGAGGCTGCCTGACGGCGAGGCTGCCTGACGAAAGGGGTCCCTGGGTGGCGAATGGCTCTCAGTTTGATGAGGGAACCTCCAGGATTCTACAAACAGAGATCAACAGGCGGACATGGTGAGCATCTGGAAGCGGCGCGAGACCCACGAAGTGGACATCGGTGGGGTCAAGGTTGGGGGATCGGCTCCGGTCATCGTCCAGTCCATGACGAATACGGATACGGCGGATGTGGAACGGACGGTGGCTCAGGTCACGGAGTTGGCGGCCGCCGGGAGTGAGTTGGTCCGGGTGACGGTGAACAACGACGCTGCGGCCAAGGCGGTGCCGGAGATCGTGACTCGCCTCCGGGACGTCGGTATGGATACGCCCATCATCGGGGACTTCCACTACAACGGTCACCTCCTGCTGGACCGGTATCCCGAGTGCGCCCGGGCCCTGGCCAAGTACCGGATCAATCCGGGGAACGTGGGGACGAAGCGTCGAGATGAGAATTTCCAGAAGATCGTGTCCATCGCGGTGGACAACGGGAAGCCTGTCCGGATCGGGGTGAACTGGGGCTCCCTGGATCAGAACCTCCTCACCGAGCTCATGGACCGGAATGCTCGTCTGCCCGAGCCTCGCGATGCCCAGGCCGTGATGAGGGACGCCATGGTGGAGAGCGCCATGCGCTCAGCCGAGCTGGCGGAGGAGACGGGGCTGCCTGCCCATGCCATCCTCCTCTCGGCCAAGGTGTCGGAGGTCCCGGAACTCATCGCCGTCTATCGACAGTTGGCGCCCCTGTCCCGGTATCCCCTCCACCTGGGACTGACGGAGGCGGGGATGGGCACGAAGGGGGTGGTCTCCACCAGTGCCGCCCTCTCGGTGCTCCTCATCGAGGGGATCGGAGACACGATCCGGGTGTCCCTCACGCCTCGTCCCGGAGGGGATCGGGCCGAAGAGGTCCGGGTGGCCCAGCAGATCCTCCAGTCCCTCCATATCCGGAGCTTCGAGCCTCAGGTCATATCATGCCCAGGGTGTGGCCGGACTACCTCCACCTTCTTCCAGGAGATGGCCGAGGACATCCAGGGTTTCATCCGGGAGCAGATGCCTGCCTGGCGGGATGCCTACCCGGGTGTGGAGGAGCTTCAGGTGGCCGTCATGGGGTGCGTGGTGAACGGCCCGGGGGAATCGAAGCATGCCAACATCGGAATCTCCCTTCCAGGCACCTTCGAAGAGCCCAAGGCCCCGGTCTACGTGGATGGGGAGCACTACACCACGCTGAAGGGAGACGGGCTGGTGGCAGAGTTCAAGGAGATCCTGGTCCGATATATCGATGGTCGGTACGGCAATGGATCAGGTGATTAGGACTCGGATGATTGGGGCTCAGAGAAGGGGGGGCGGGGGGACGGTGCAATGGCCTGGGCGTCGGTTGAGGACTCGGCCTGGGCGTCGGCTGGGGTCTCGGGCGTACTCTCAGGGGGGAGTCAGTTCGGCCTCATCGTGCCGGTTATCGTATAATTGAATTCATTATAATTGGCAGGACGAGGCTTGACCCATCGCTCCAGGGGTATGTGATTTCATTATAATCATGAGGCGGCACCCAATCACGAGACGGCACCCGAAGGGCTGGGCTGGATCGGAGCGCATTCGGACTGGGTGGTGTGCCCCTCATACCATGCCGTCCAGTATCAGCTCCTCCTGGGCGCAGATCCTGGAAGGCATCCCTTCCCCATGCCCGCCGAACTCGGCCTCGACGGACTCCGACCTGCCGTTACTTGATCTCCCGTAGCCTCCACCTGATTCCCCGGCCCTGTCGACTGACCTCGAGTCTTTCGAAGTCGACCCCAGAGCCGGGCGCTGTCGGGGCCGTGCCTCCAGACATTGGCCCTGGGGATCCAGGAAGCGGAGTTGACCGGAGCGAGAGCGCTGGACCTGAAATCCGTCCTCATGGATGAGGCGATGGTGATGGCGGCAGAGGAGGACGAGATTGGCAAGGGAAGTGGT
>PWWP01000186.1 GCA_003562075.1 Gemmatimonadota bacterium | reverse complement strand
TACTCCATCATCTCCCAGTCCCTGGGGCTGGAGGTTGGGGGCAGCGTAGGGATCCCCCTCTTCCTCTCCCAGGCCCTGGTGGTGGCCCTGTACATCTTCGGCTTCCGGGAGGGGTGGCTCTGGATCTTTCCGGATCACCCGGCCTTCCTGGTGGACCTGTCCGTCTTCGCCGTCCTCTTCGGCGTGGCCATGGTCAGCGCCCGCTTGGCCTTCCGGATTCAGTACGTGATCCTGGCCGTCATCGCTGCTTCCCTCATTTCCGTTGCGGTAGCCGCCTGGCAGGGATCCATGGTTCACCCCCTGGGCGATCTGGGGCTCTGGGGGGAGTTTCCAGGGGCGCCGGAAGACGGCTTTCCCGGCGTCAGCTTCTGGGTCGTCTTCGCCGTCTTCTTTCCGGCTGCCACGGGGATCATGGCCGGCGCCAACATGTCAGGGGAGTTGAAGGATCCCCGGCGAAGCATCCCCCTGGGGACCATGTCGGCCATCGGAGTGAGCTTGGCTATCTACCTCTTCCTGGCCTATTGGCTGGCTCGCTCCGCCACACCCGCAGAGCTCCAGTCCAACTACACCATCATGGTGGACCGGGCGGCCTGGGGCCCTGCGGTGGTAGCCGGCCTCCTGGGTGCCACCTTCTCATCCGGTCTCGCCTCCTTGGTGGGGGCTCCCCGGATCCTCCAGGCGCTGGGCGCCCACGGAATCCTGCCTCGAGGCACCTGGCTGTCCCGACGGTCCCGCCAGGGAGAGCCCCGGAACGCCATCCTCATCACGGGAGGGATCGTCCTGGCAGCCCTCATGCTCCGGGACCTGAACGTCATCGCCCCCCTCATCACCCTCTTCTTCCTCATCACCTACGCCATGATCAACGTGGTGGTCTTCGTGGAGCAGAGCCTGGGTCTGGTGAGCTTCCGCCCCTCCCTCCGCATCCCGCGGACCGTGTCATTCCTGGGTGGGCTGGGGTGCATCTTCGCCATGTTCATCATGAATCCAGGTTTCAGCCTGGTAGCCGTGGCCGTGGTCCTGGGCGCGTACTTCTATCTCAGTGGCCGACACCTGGAGTCTCCCTTCCGTGACGTCCGCAGCGGCCTCTTCTTCTCGCTGGCCGAGTGGGCCGCCAAACGCGTGGCCAACTTCCCCCCGGGCAACGAGCGGGCCTGGAAACCGAATCTACTGGTACCTGTGGAGGATCCGGTGGAACTCCGGGGCTGCTTCGAGATCCTGGAAAGCGTGGCCTACCCCAAGGGCTCCATCCTCCTGGTGGGCATGAATGAAAGCGGCACGGACGACCTCCTCTCCGATGAAATCCCCTCCATCCGGGATGCCTTTCGGAACCGTGGGGTCTTCGCTTCATCCACGGTCATCGACTACCACGGCCTCACCAGTGGCCTGACCGTGGCCATGCAGTCGCTGAGGAGTGCCTTCTTCCGGCCCAACATGGTCTTTCTCACCCTTCCGGCAAATGAGGTGCAGGAGCGGGCCTACCCGGAGCTCATCCGTGAAGCCGAGCGGCAACGGATGGGCGTGCTCATCTATGCCCCCCATCCGCGGGCCGGCCTGGGCAGACGGAAGACGGTGAACGTCTGGACCCGAGACCGGAGCCCGGACTGGAGCCTGAGTTGGGATATCGGCAATCTGGACCTGGCAATCCTGACCGCCTACATGCTCAAGGTGAACTGGCGAGCCGACCTGCGCCTCATCACAGCCGTCTCGGATCCATCGGAGAAGGGCCCGGCCCTGGGCTTCATGGACCGGCTTCTGGAGTTGGCCCGGCTCTCTGACGCACACCGGGTCGTAGGAACCCAGCCCTTTCATCAGTTCCTGGAGAATGGGCCCACAGCCGACGTGAACATCTTCGGCCTCTCTCCGGAATTGAGCTTCGACTTTGCTCGGGAGATGGTGGAGCGAACGAGCTCCACCTGCCTATTCGTCCGGGACTCGGGTGAAGAGAGCGCCCTGGCCTGAAGACGAACCGGGAACGTCTATCGCCCCATGAGCTCAACCAGCCGGTCCGGAAAATCCGTGAAGATCCCGTGGACTCCCAATGCCAGGAGCCCCTCCATCTCCTCCCCGTCATTCACGGTCCAGGGGTGGACCAGAAGCCCGGCCTGTCTGGCTGCCGCCATGAACCGGCGATCCACCAGTTGCCGATGGGGGCCGACTCCCCGGGCGTAATCTCCGATTTCCTTCAACAGATCCTCGACCCGGCGGCCTTCCAGAGCGCTGGCTCCCAGAAGCTGAATCAACGGAAGCTCGGGATCCATCTCTCGAATCTTGAGAAGTGATGCAGGACTGAAGGATTGGATCAGGATCCACTCCTCTTCCACGGCAGCCGCCTGGAGGCCACGGCGACGGATCAGCTCCAGGAGCCCTTCCTCCATACCCCGGTTCGCTTCAGGGTTCTTTACCTCAGGATACCAGCGAACCGCACTTCCCCAACGGGCGAAGAGCTCATCCAGCGTCACCACCCCAAGCCCCTCGAACTCGGGGCGAGCCCGGTCCGGGTGTGCCTCGTTGAACCAGCTCCCGACGTCGCACTCCCGGAGTTCCTCCAGCGTGCGCTCATTCACCGGCCCCGTACGCAGTCCCGTCCGTCCGCGGGCGGTCCGGTCCAGGGTAGGGTCGTGGAAGGCGATGAGGTGCCCGTCCCGGGTCATCTGGAGATCGGGCTCCAGGAAGTCCGCGCCCATCTCCATGGCCAGCTCGTAGGCAGGCCAGGTGTGCTCCGGAGCATGACCGGATGCTCCTCGGTGGGCAATCACAGCCGCGTCTCTGCTGGTCCCCGGGGGAGCCGGCGGGGACCCATGAGCCAAATTTCCGGGGAGGGTCCCTCCGGAGGAAGTCACGTCGGGTTCAGGACGGCCGTCCATCTTCTACTCACCCCACAGGCACGCCGGCCGACTCGGACTGGAGTTCAGCCAGGAGAGCATCGATGTTGGTTCCTGCATCCCCGAACAGCATCCGGGTGTTGGGCCGGAAGAAGAGGGGATTCTCGATCCCGGCGTACCCGCTGGCCATGCTTCGCTTCAGGACCACTACTGCCTTGGCATTCCAGACCTCCAGGACCGGCATCCCGGCAATGGGGCTGTTGGGATCGTCCAGCGCAGCCGGGTTCACAATGTCATTGGCACCCACCACCAGGACGACATCGGTGCGGGGGAAGTCGCTGTTCACGTCCTCCATCTCGTGGACGATGTCGTACGGAACGTTGGCATCGGCCAGGAGAACGTTCATGTGTCCGGGAAGCCGTCCAGCCACCGGATGGATGGCAAAGCCCACATCCGTTCCCCTGTCCCGGAGGATCCGGGTCACCTTGGCCAGGGAGGGCTGGGCCTGGGCGATGGCCATCCCGTACCCGGGCACGATGACCACTCGCTTTGCGTTCCTCAGGAGGTCCGTGGTCTCCGGAACCTCGATGGGGTAGTGCTCCCCCCCACTCCCCTCCACGACCACACCCTCTCCCGTCCCGAATCCTCCCAGGATCACGCTGACGAAGGAGCGATTCATCCCCCGGCACATAATGTAGCTCAGGATGGCCCCACTGCTTCCCACCAGGGCGCCCGTCACGATGAGCAGATCATTGGAGAGCATGAAGCCGGCAGCCGCGGCAGCCCACCCCGAGTAGCTGTTCAGCATGGACACCACCACCGGCATGTCGGCGCCCCCGATGGCCGCCACAAGGTGGAGCCCCAACAGGGCGGTGATGGCGGTGGCGACATAGAGGGGGACCAGTTGGGAAGCCGGATCGCCGCTCCCCTGGACGAAGACCACCGCCAGCCAGATCGTGGCGAAGAGGAGCCCAAGGTTCAGGAAATGGCGGGCCGGTAGGAGAAGTGGCTTCCCCGAGATCACCCCGTGAAGCTTCCCAGCGGCCAGGACGGACCCGGTGAAGGTGATGGCACCGATGCAAACCCCGATGAAGATCTCGCTGGACAGGATGAGCGCCGCTGCTCCCGCCCGCTCGGCCCCGTGCTCCAGAAGGGTGGCAAACCCAACCAGGACGGCCGCCGCTCCCACGAAGCTGTGGAGGATGGCCACGAGCTGGGGGAGCTCGGTCATCTTCACCCGGGAAGCGACGAAGAGCCCGATGAGGGCGGCTGGGAGGAAGATCCCGGCCAGGAGAGCATAGCCGGTGAACTCCTCGGCCGCCGCCGTGGCCACCAGGGCGATGAGCATGCCGACGATGCCGTACATGATTCCGCGCCGCGCCGACTCCTGGTGGGAGAGCCCCGAGAGGCAGAGGATGAAGAGGCCGGCTGCCCAGAGGTACGCGATGGTGACGAGGTTGGCGGACATGGTCATCCCTTCCGGAACATGGCGAGCATGCGGCGAGTGACCAGGAAACCACCCGAGATATTGATGGCCGCGATGAAGACGGCGATGGCCGCCAGGATGGTGACCGGCGAGGCCAGGGAGCCGGAAAGGTGGATCATGCCGCCCAGGATGATGATCCCACTCACGGCGTTGGTCACACTGATGAGGGGGGTGTGGAGGGCCGGGGTCACGTTCCAGACCACCTGCCAGCCTACGAAGCACGCCAGGACGAACACGGTGAGGTGACTCAGGAAGGTGTCTGGAGCGCCCCATCCCACGGCCAGGATGGCGGCGGCCGCCACCCCCAGCCAGAGCAGGCCCCCCCGCCCCTTCGTCTTCCCGGCCGCAGCGGCCGGATCCGGTTCAGCCTCAGGACCCTTCCCCTCATCCCAGGGCTGGGGGGGCAGGTCCTCCTCCACCACCGGCTCAGGGGGCGGGGGCCAGAGAATCCGGCCCTCGTGGGTGACCAGAGCACCGCGGATGATGTCGTTCTCCGTGTCCACGGTGAACCCCTCCCGCCCACCCATCTCCTCGATCATGTTCACCAGGGTGGAGCTGTAGAGCCAACTCGTCTGGATTGCCATGCGACTGGGAAGATCAGTATAACCGACAATTCTCACGCCGTAGTGCTCCACGACCTGATCCGGTACGGTGAGAGTGCAGTTGCCCCCCTGCTGGGCCGCCAGGTCCACGATGACCGACCCCTCCCGCATGCTCTCTACCATCCCTGCGGTGATGAGCTTGGGGGCCTCCTTCCCCGGAACCAGCGCCGTAGTGATGATGACGTTCACCTCCATGGCCTGCTTGGCGAACATCCGCATCTCGGCTTCGATGTAGGCGTCGGACATGACCTTGGCGTAACCACCCTCGCCGGCGCCATCCTCCTTCACCCGTAATTCCAGGAAATCGGCTCCCAGGCTTCGGACCTGGTCCGCCACCTCCAGTCGCGTGTCGAAGGCTCGAACGATGGCACCCAGGCCCCGGGCGGCCCCAATGGCGGCCAAGCCGGCCACGCCGGCCCCGATCACCAGGACGATGGCCGGGCGGATGGATCCGGCTGCCGTGGTCTGGCCCGCCAGGAATCGAGGGTACTGGTGGGCCGCCTCGATGACAGCTCGGTATCCGGCGGCATTGGCCATCGCGCTGAGCGCATCCACCTTCTGGGCCCGGGTGATGCGCGGGACCCGGTCCATGGCGATGGTCGAGACCCTCCGTTTTCCAAGCCGCTCCAGAACGTCTCCATTATCGGCAGGCCAGATGAAGCCTATGAGGGTAGCGCCCTCCCCGATCATGTCAGCCTCGTGCTGCCCCAGCTCTTCGTGGAGCTTGGGCGGACGGACCTTCAAGATGATGTCCGATTCGCCCCAGAGCCGTTCCACATCATCCATCAACTCGGCTCCAGCCTCGGCATAGGCGGCGTCGCTGTGCTCGGCCAACTCACCGGCGCCTCGTTCGAGCCAAACCGAGAATCCGGCCTCGCAAAGCCGCTTCACCGTGCGAGGAGTGCCCCCGACACGTCGCTCGTTGGGATGGATCTCCTTCGGAATTCCTATACGCATCCAGGACAGGGTCGAGGGGGGACGGGGGCAGGCCCCGGGGCGAATCCCAAGGACCTGTTGACCGACCGGCAAGGTACGGGGCGGGATTTCGGGGAGCAAGCCGACCCTTTCGCAGATCTTGCGGCATGTAAGGGGGATGCAATCCTGGAGACGCGGGCCCGCGCCATAGTTGCCTCGGAAGTAGGATCACCCCCACTCTCGTAGATGAACGTCCCCCCCATGACCGGCGAGGCACTCGTGGACAGTCTGAAGGGCCAACTTCTTGTCTCCAGCGGCGGACTCTACGACCCCAACTTCCGTCACACTGTGGTCCTCATCGGCGAACACGACGAGAGCGGCGCCGTTGGTGTGATCCTGAATCGCCCTATGGAGCCTACCGTGAAGGAAGCCGTCCCAGCCCTTGCCAGCCTGGTGGGACCCGACGACCCGGTCTTCGAGGGCGGGCCCGTGGCCACGGACCAGGTCGTTCTCCTGGCCCAGGTCGAGGACCCGGGCATCCTGGATCTCCCCATCTTTGGCTCGGTGGGGTTCCTGACAGGGGAAATCGCTGAGGACACACGGTCCACCATCCAGCAGGTCCGAGTGTTCGTGGGACATTCCGGATGGGGAGCCGGCCAACTGGAGGCGGAGATGGAGGCCGAGGCCTGGATCGTGGAGGACGCTACCGAGAGGTACGTCTTCGCCCAGTCTCCTCTGACCCTCTGGCACGACGTGCTGAAGGGGAAGGGACCTCCCTACGACACCATGGCCCGGATCCCTTTCGACCCGTCCATGAACTGATCCCACCATGGACAAAGACCCGGCACCCCCGATGGCTCGGGCATGCCGGGTCTTCTCTGTCGTGAGCCTCGAGCACCTGGGGCACTCGGCCTCAGGCACTCTCACCTCCTACCTTGAAGTCAGTCCAGGTCGAACCGGTCCAGATTCATGACCTTGTCCCATGCGGCGATGAAGTCTCGGACGAACCGCTCCTCCCCGCCGGATTCGCCATATGCTTCGGCGATGGCCCGAAGCTGGGAGTTGGACCCGAAGACCAGGTCCACCCGAGTACCCGTCCACCGGACGTCGCCGCTCTTGGCATCCCGTCCCTCGAATTCCTCCCTGGCTTCGTTCACCGGCTCCCACTCGATCCCCATGTCCAGCAGGTTCACGAAGTAGTCGTTGGTGAGGGCGCCGGGACGGTCGGTGAAGACCCCGTGGTCGGAGCCATCCACATTCGTCTTCAGCACCCGCATTCCGCCCACGAGGGCCGTCATCTCCGGGGCCGAGAGTGTCAGCAACTGTGCCCGGTCCAACAGAAGATGCTCTGCCGGCACCCGGGGGTTGTCCTGGATGTAATTGCGAAAACCATCGGCCTTGGGCTCCAGGTAGCCGAAGGAGTCCACATCGGTCTCTTCCTGCTTCGCGTCGGTCCGGCCAGGGGTGAAGGGCACCTTGACCTCGTGGCCACCGGCCCGGGCTGCGGCCTCCACGGCAGCGCATCCACCCAGGACGATCAGGTCCGCCATCGAAACCCTCTTCCCACCACTCTGAGCCTCGTTGAACTCCCTCTGTACCTCCTCCAGCCGAGCGATGATCTCTGCGGTCCCGGAGCGGACGTTGATGTCCCATTCCGCCTGGGGGGCGAGCCGAATCCGGGCTCCATTCGCCCCACCCCGCTTGTCCGAATCACGGAAGGTGGAGGCGGACGCCCATGCGGTGGAGATCAGCTGGGCATTGGAGAGGCCGGAGTCCAGGAGCGAGCCCTTGAGCGCCTCGATGTCACTGGCATCGATGAGCTCGTGGTCCAGCTCGGGAAGGGGATCCTGCCAGAGGAGCTCCTCTTCGGG
>PWWP01000115.1 GCA_003562075.1 Gemmatimonadota bacterium | reverse complement strand
ACCGGAGCCCATGGGTGCAGGAACCCCTGGAAGCACCGCCCCCGGGAGACGGTTGGCGCTGTTCCGCTTGAGCCCAGATTGAGCCCAGATCACATGGAGGAATCGCATGGATCGGATTGCCGTCGTACTGAGTGTCATGTTGGTCTTGCTCCCTGGTTGCGACGCCCCCCGGGGCATGGATCTGGACCCGGACGCGACCGTGGACGGCGTCCTCCCACCGCCCCCGGATGTTGAGGGGCCTCCTGGCAACGCTGAACGTTCCGAATCGGGGCTGGCCTGGCTCGTCCTGGAGGAAGGGGACGGGGAGCGCTCCCCCAGCCCAGACGATCTGGTCCGGGTCCACTACACGGGATGGCAGACGGATGGGACCATGTTCGACAGCTCCGTGGTCCGAGGCGAACCCTCCGAGTTCCCGGCTGGCCAGCTCATTCCCGGGTGGGTGGAGGGCCTCCAGCTCATGAGCGAAGGGGAGATCCGGCGATTCTGGATCCCGGCCGAGCTCGCCTACGGTGATCCGCCTCAGCGCCCCGGCGCTCCGGGAGGGATGCTGGTCTTCGATGTGCAGCTCATCGAGATCCTTGGAGGAGCCTGAGCTGGATTCTCTGGAGCATCCAGCCCGACACCTCTGACAGTGCCAGTCAGGGGACGGGAGCACAGGGGAGGAAGTCGGAACCTGACGTCTCTCCCCAAGCTATGATGAGAGGTGGCTCCAGGAGGTTCTTCGAGAAGGAGCCAGAAAACGATTCTCGGTCACAGCGCAGGTGGGATGTTCCTAGAAGGCAGTGACTCAGGCTCCCCGGGGTGGGTGTCCAGAGGGGTTGGGCTGGAGCAGGGACTCGTGGCCGTGCTCCTGGCGGCCCTGTTGGTGGCCTGTTCTCCCCGTGCCCAGGCCGGCGACCCCACCCCCCTTCCCCTCCAGACCGATGCGGCTCTGGAGGCCGAGGTGGACGATATCTTCCGAGAGCACGACTCCACCCATAGTCCGGGCTGCGCCGTGGCTGTGGTCCAGGAAGGGCAGCTCGTCCTCTCCCAGGGCTACGGCGTAGCCAATCTGGATCACCGGATTCCGCTGCGCTCCACCAGCGTCTTCCGTATTGCGTCTGTCTCCAAGCAGTTCACCGCTGCGGCCATCCTCCTGCTGGCCCACGACGGGGTGCTGGCCCTGGACGACGATGTACGGCGCTTCATCCCCGAACTCCCCGAGTTCGATCGGACCATCACCATCGGGGACCTGATTCACCACACAAGCGGGCTTCGGGACTACCTGGTCCTCCTCACCCTGTCCGGGGTCCCGATCACCGACGAAATCACCGACACCCACGTCCTGGACCTGCTCTCCCGGCAGGAGGACCTGAATTTCCCTCCTGGCCAGGAGTTTCTCTACAGCAATACCGGGTACGTCCTTCTGGCTGAGATCGTCCGCCGAGCCAGTGGGGAAAGCCTCCGACAGTATGCGAGAGAACGACTTTTTCGTCCCCTGGGAATGCAGCAGACCCACTTCCATGATGATGCCGGGGAGGTGGTGCCGGAGCGGGCCACGGGGTACGCCGTGGAGGGTGGCCAGTACAAAGAGGCGGTCCTCCGAATGTCCATTGTGGGAGATGGGGGGCTCTTCACAAGCGTCCGGGACCTGGCCCGGTGGGAAAGCGTGTTCGTGGGTCCCCTGCCCCCGGAGCAAGATCCGCGACACAGAGTGGTGCGGATTCTTCGGGAAGGGATGACCCGCCTGGGTCACCAGGCCGGAGGGAGTCGCCTCAACTACGGCTTTGGGACGTACCGCAGCGCTCTGGGACGCCTGGAGACGGTGGAACACAGTGGGTCCTTCGCCGGCTACGAAGCCAATGTCATACGGGTCCCATCGGAGCGCACGTCCATCATGGTCCTGTGCAACGTGAGCTCGGCAGGGGCGGTCCGGCTCTCCCGGGAGGTGGGTAGGGCGTTTCTGGGTCATCGAACGGGCCCGATTCCCGAGTTGGACGAACGAGCGGGTCAGACGCAGGGCGCCCCTGAGCCGGACTTCCAACCCGACTCGGAAACCCTGGAGGAGCAGATAGGAGACTATTGGAGTCCGGAGCTGCAGGTGACCTACCGGATCCGGCGGCTGAGCGACTATCTTCGCCTGGAGGAGCCGGCTCTGCTGGCCTCGGCCCTTCGACCCATGGAAGAAGATGTCTACCGGTTGGGCGGAGCCGTCCTCCGGTTTCAACGCGACCGGGAGGGCGCCATCCAGGGGTTCCGGTTGGATACGGGTCGAGCCCTGAACCTCCGCTTCGACCGGGTGGAGGCAGGAGAGGAGCCAGGAGAGAGCGACGGCAGATAGCCGGCTTCGGTGGGCCGCCTGCTTGCCGCCGGGTTCCCTGGGGGCGTAGCTTCAACCCGTTGTGAGGGGCCGTTGTTGAACTCCATCGGAGGCAGGCAGTTATGACTCGATACATCCTTGCCCTGGTCAGTGCGCTCTTCCTCCTGGGATGCGAGCCGGAGCCCCCACTGGCCGATGAAGCCGAGCTGGTCCTCCTGAATGGAACGGTGGTGACGGTGGACGAGGACATGGCCCAGGCCCAGGGGTTGGCCGTGGCCGATGGACGGATCCTGGCCCTGGGGACCACGGCCGAGATGGAGGCCTTCGTGGGTGACGCCACCCGGGTCATCGACCTGGACGGCCGGCTGGCCATCCCGGGGTTCATCGAGGGACATGGCCACTACCTGGGGGTGGGCCGAGCCCAGATGATCCTGGACCTGACCGGGGTCCGGAGCTGGGACGAGATGGTGGAGATGGTGGCGGATGCGGTCCAGGACGCGGAGCCCGGTGAGTGGATCATGGGCCGGGGCTGGCACCAGGAGCGCTGGGATCCGGTGCCCCCGGACGCTATCGAAGGGGTCCCGCCCCACGCCGCCCTCTCGGCCGTGTCTCCGGACAACCCGGTCCACCTGACCCATGCCTCGGGCCACGCCTCCTTCGCCAACGCCATGGCCATGGAGCTGGCCGGCATCGATGGCGACACGCCGGATCCGGCGGGAGGAACCATCGTCCACGACCCGGAGGGACAGCCCACCGGGCTCCTCCGGGAGACGGCGCAGCGGATCGTGGATGCGGCCCACGACGAGGCCCGGGCCGACATGACCGAGGAGGAGCTCCAGACCGAGTTCGAGACCCAGGTCCGGCTGGCCGGTGAGGAGGCCCTCCGCCACGGCGTGACCACCTTCCGGGATGCGGGAAGCACCTTCCGGGACCTGGACCGGTTCCGGGAGCTGGCGGACCGGGGGGAGCTGCCCGTCCGCCTCTATCCCATGGTGCGCCGGGAGACCAACGAGGCCATGGCCCAGCACCTGGCCGACTACCGGACCGAGGACCACGCCGATCATCACCTGGTCATCCGTTCCATCAAGCGGCAGATCGATGGCGCCCTGGGGGCCCACGGGGCCTGGCTCCTGGAGCCCTACGAGGACCTTCCCGAGAGCGACGGCCTGGTCCTGGAGGAGCCGGACGACATCCGACGCACCGGTGAGCTGGCCCTGGAGCACGGCTATCAGCTCAACACCCACGCCATCGGGGACCGGGCGAACCGGGAGGTCCTGGATCTGTACGAGGACCTCCTCACCTCCAATGGCCAGGTGGTGGAGGATCACCGGTGGTCCATCGAGCACGCCCAGCACCTCCACCCCGACGACCTGCCCCGGTTTGACGAACTGGGGGTGATCGCCTCCGTGCAGGGGATCCACGGCACCTCTGACGGCCCCTGGGTCCTGGCCCGGCTGGGGCCGGAGCGGGCCGAGAGCGGCGCTTACATGTGGCGGGACCTCCTGGACTCGGGCGCCATCCTCTGCAATGGAACCGACGCGCCAGTGGAGCCCATCTCACCCATTGCATCCTTCCACGCCTCGGTGACCCGGATGATGGAGACGGGCGAGACCTTCTATCCGGCGCAGGCCATGACCCGGGAAGAGGCGCTGAGGAGCTACACCCTGGACTGCGCCTACGCCTCCTTCATGGAGGATGTGACGGGCTCCCTCACCCCTGGAAAGTACGCCGACATCGTGGTCCTGGATCGGAACATCATGGAGGTCCCGGACGACGAGATCCTGGACGCCCAGGTGGATCTGACCCTTGTGGGAGGGGAGATCCGCTGGGAACGGTAGGGGGGCGTGGAGCGTCGGGTGGGCCTGACCAGCGGGCGGGCGAAAAGGCTGCCGGGCCGGCCAGCGGGAAGGCGGGCGGGAAGGTGGACCGGCCGACTGGCGGGACGGGGCTGACGCTCACTCCGGAGGAGGAGGCCATGGGGGCCGGAGACGCCGGTCCGGCCGTGGCCATGGCCATGGACCTCATCGTCCGCCTGGCGGAGATGGAAGGGGCTCCTCGACTCCTCCCCATCACCCAGGCCCACATCGACAGTTGCCTCTACCACGGGCAGGCCGGGCTGGACTTCGCCCAGCGGATGGCAGGGGTCGGGGCCCAGGTGTCGGTGCCCACCACCCTGAACGTGTCCTCCCTGGATCTCCTTCATCCGGAGCGGGTCCGGGCCGACGACGACACCCAACAGGCGGCCCGGGCCCTCATGGACGCCTACACCTCCATGGGCGCCGAGCCCACCTGGACCTGCGCGCCATACCAGCTCCCATCCCGTCCGGTGTTCGGCGAGCACGTGGCCTGGGCTGAATCCAATGCCATCGTCTTCGCCAACTCGGTTCTGGGGGCTCGGACCGATCGGTACGGAGACTTCGTGGACATCTGCGCCGCCATCGTCGGGAGGGTGCCGGAGGCCGGGTTCCACCGGGATGACGCACGCCTGGCCACGGTGGTTTTCGATGTGTCTGGGCTGACCGACGCCCAGTTGAACTCGTCCGTCCTCTACCCGGTCCTGGGCCACCTGGTGGGTCGGGCGGTGGGAACGGAGGTCCCGGCCGTGGTGGGCTTGCCGCCCGGTGCATCGGAAGCGGATCTGAAGGCCCTGGGTGCAGCGGCCGCCTCGTCGGGTGGAGTAGGCATGTTCCACGCCGTGGGGATCACGCCCGAAGCCCCGGATCTCCCTGCGGCGCTGGGGGACCGGGAGGCGGCGGCCATTCGGGTCCTCACCCCCCACGAGCTCCGGGCGGTCCGCCGGGAGCTGTCCACCTTCCAGGGCGGCCGCCTGGATGCCGTCAGCGTGGGCACGCCCCACTTCTCGGTGCAGGAGATCGCCAGGTTGGCCCAGGCGTTGGACGGTCGAGCGATCCACAGTGAAGTGGAGTTCTATGCCAATACCCACCGCTACGTCCTGGAACTGGCCCAGGAGCGGGGGCTGGTGGAGGCGTGTGAAGGGGCCGGGGTCCACTTCGTGGTGGATACCTGCACCTACATCACCCCCATCCTGTCTCCCGGGACCCGGCGGGTCATGACCGACTCTGCCAAGTGGGCCTACTACGCCCCCGGGAATCTGGGGGTGGAGGTGGCGTTCGGGAGTCTGGAGGCGTGCGTGGAATCGGCAGTGGCCGGAGAGGTGGTCCTGGATGACCCAGCCTGGTGACGCCCTGCCGGTGCAGGTGTTGGTGGCCGGCTCGGCGGACGGCCCGGTCCTGGCCCTGGACGAGCCCCTGAGCTTCTGGGGGGGACTGGACCCGGAGACGGGGCGAATCACGGATGCCCGCCATCCCCAGGCCGGGTGTTCCGTTGTGGGGACGGTCCTCTTCATGCCCTCCAGTCGGGGATCCAGCAGCAGCTCCAGCGTCCTGGCCGAAGCCATCCGGCTGGGGACGGCTCCGGCTGCCATCGTCCTGGGGCAGGTCGACGTGATCGTGGCAGTCGGGGCCATGGTCTCAAGCGAGCTGTATGGTCGCGTGTGCCCGGTGGTGGTGATGGAGCCTCCAGCCTATTCGCGAGCCGCCCAGTCCCAAACCCTCAAGTTGGAGGGTCGCGGCAAGCGGCCCCGGGCGTACCTCCCTCGCCTTCCTCAACGGCCTCCGAGTGGGTAGAGGTGGGCAGCACTCCTCTCTCGTGCCGTAGAAGGGTCTCTTCGGGTCAGTATCCTGGAGGAAGGGCCGGAACCGACTCCACCTTTTCCCGCGAACCGGGTCCCAGCCACCAGCGGACGACGAGGCCGATGAGAAGCCCCTGTCCTGCCCAGGTGACCCACGAAGGGAGCGGCCCTCCGACCCAGATCCCTTCCATCGCCTGGATGGCACCCGGAACGGCGAAGGCGTAATAGATTGCGGCAGCCAGGGCGGCTGCCGTTCGAGCCGTGGCGCCCAGATCCTTGTGGAAGAGCCTCTGGGCAAGAACCATGAGGGCCAGGGACGCCAGTGCGAAAGTGGCAAAATGCAGGTAGAGAATTCCGGCGCCAGCAGTGGGGTCCACGGCGAAGAATCCCAGAACGAAGCCCGGAAAGGCACCGGCGAAGATTCCGGTCGGGGTGCCCAGGAGGGTCGGCCCAGGTATCTCTTCCTTGTCACCCGCGTCGTTGTCGACGGAGTTGAGGGCGGAGCCGGAACCTCGCTTTCTTTGTTCTGTTGGCGCGGCTCCCAGCAGCTCCCCCACAGCCTGACCTCCCTTCAGGTCAAAGCACGCCTTCGTGCATCCCACGCAGCTGGGGCAGTGAGCCCTGGAGGGGTAGAACCAGGGATCCTGACCGTAGAGCTTCTCCACCGGTCCCAGAGGACAAAAGGTCGAGCACCACCCGCTCTTCCCAACGAAGAGGAGGCCACCTCCGACCGCTAGTGCCAACACGGCCACCAGGAACGCGGCCAGGGCCGGCCCATGATCATTGAAGATCAGATGTCGCAGGGGCAGGATGAAGAAGAGGGCCAGGGCCGCGATTCCAGGCGCCCATCGGTGCGTTCGAATGCTGAGGCGACGCCTTCCCCCCTTCCCGGCCATGGCCGGAAGTTGATGGAGGACTGCGATGGGACATGCGTTCCGCCAGAGGTGGGGAACGTAGAGGAGGATCAGGGGGATCAACGGGACCAGAACCCACCACGTGAGGAAGAGGCCCACCTGGGGCTCAAAGATCAGGAGCCAGAGGAGTGCGCACATCCCCATGACCGATGCGGCCTGGGTCGCTCGCCATTTCCGGTGGACCGATCCAGTTGCCGGACGGATCGGGGCCCCCGTTCCGGAGATCTTCCCCACGGGTGGTCGCTCCTGAGAGGCAGGTGAGGGTTGCTCGAAGAGAATACTCTGACCATAAGCGGTCCTGGGACCTGAGGCGAGAAGGTGATGGGGTGAATGGAGTTGACGTGGTCGATCATGGCCGGCTCGTGGCCGTGGATGCTGGATTGCGGGCCGGCATTGCAGTCTATGGCGTCGACGGGCGGCTGGAGCGCTATCGCTCCACCAACTTCGGGTCCCGCCCTCGGCTCAAGAAGGGAGTCTACAGCGTCCTCAGTGCGGTGGGCGGGCTGGAGCGGGTGATCGTCGAGGGAGGTGGTCCGGTCGCCGATCCCTGGATCAAGGAAGGACGGCGACGAGGTGTCTCGGTGGTCCAGGTCCATGCCGGAATCTGGCGAAAGCGACTCCTTCGTCCCCGGGACCGGCGTTCGGGGGCCTCGGCCAAGGATCAGGCCGACACCCTGGCCCGGGAGGTCATCGAGTGGTCCGATGCGCCCCGCCCCACCTCGCTCCGTCACGATGCGGCCGAGGCCATCCTCATCGGACTGTGGGGTGTTCTGGAGGCCGGGTGGCTGCGCGAGGTGCCCGGACCGCTCAGGTAAGCATGACGACCGGTTCTGACGCTGCCTGGTTCCGTTTATCTTTCTT
>PWWP01000221.1 GCA_003562075.1 Gemmatimonadota bacterium | reverse complement strand
CTTCCCGGTGGCGCCTCTACTTCTTCAACAGACTTCTAGAGCTCCGAAGGGTGGTCCAGGAAGACCCAAGGGAGTCCGAATCTCGCCTTCAACTCTGTGGCCAGGGCCTTCACCCCCCATGTCTCCGTCCTGTAGTGTCCCCCCAGAAGCACGTTCACGCCCAGCTCACTGGCGTCGACAAAGGTGTGGTGAGCCGCTTCGCCGGTGAGGATCGTATCTACGCCGGAACGGGCCGCAAGAGGGACGAAATCCGCCCCACTCCCAGTGATGACCGCCAGGCGGCGGACGCGCTGCGGCCCACCGGGCAGGAGTTGGACCGGACCTCCCAGGACCTCGGCGACCCTTTCCTGGAGCTCATCCACGGGTTCGTCGGTCCGGGCACAGAAGCCGATAGCGTGACCCTCGTATTCCCCGAACCGGGCGTCGGGCTCCAGCTCCAGGGCTTTCATGAGCTGGGCACAGTTGCCGACTTCGGGGTGGGCATCCAGGGGGAGGTGGGCTGAGTACAGGGCCACGCCTCCTCGAACGAGCCGGGCTACCCGTTGGAAGCGTCTTCCCGTCAGGGCCCCTCGCCCTGCCCAGAAAAGGCCGTGGTGCACGAGGAGGAGATCGGCCCCCTTCGACACGGCTCCGTCGATGGAGTAGGTGGCAGCATCCACCGCAGCCGCCACCCGGGTGAGGTGGCTCGGCCCTTCCACTTGCAGCCCGTTCACTGCGCGGGAGTAATCCGGAAACTGGGGAATACCCAGGAGCTCATCCATAAAGCCGAATACGTGCTCGGATTCTATTTCTGCCATAGGTCACATGTCTCGAGTTCGCCTGGTGTTGCCCCGCACCGGTGGAGGCGAGGTTTTCCACATGCACCCCCCACACTCATTGTGGAGAACCCCTGCCAACGCCTGCGGCTCCGTTGTGGAAAACCCACGCACCGTCCCGACAGCTCGCGCCCCAGCAAAGAGTTACGTCGTTATCCACGGATGTGGAGACTTCTCCCGGGCCAACGTCCCTCATGCTCCTGCAGCAACCGTCTCCAGCCCCATCGCCCGTTCCTCCTCACCGGACTCAACTGCCTTCGCTTCCCCCAGACCCAGACCCGGATGTTCTTCAAGAGTGAGAGTCTCATCCATGCGTACTTGTCCGTTGAGCTGCGCGCCTTCCTCCACCTGAACGCTCCGGGAATGAACCTCTCCCGTGATCCTGGCCGACGCATGGACCTCCACCCGAGACGCTGCATGGAGACTACCGTCCACCCGTCCCGCGATGACTGCATCCTGTGTGGAGATGTCCCCGCTGATGCCGCCATGCTGGCCCACCACGACGCCCTTGGCAGCATAGACGGTTCCTTCCACCTCACCTTCGACCCTGATGCTTCCGGGTGAAACCAGGTCACCTTTCACCTCCACCCCTGGGCCGATGATGGAGATGACCGTTCCGCCCCGTCCGTTGTCTCGGGGCTGCTTCTTCTTCTTTCTGATCATGTGCTGATTCTCCGGCTCCAGGTTCTGAATCGACTGCCCTCAGGGCGCCGTAACAGGGGAGACTCCCTCACCCCGGCGGATCGACGACGCTCAAAGGGTCGATGGGCTCCCCGTCCCGCAAGACCTCGAAGTGGAGGTGGGGGGCAGTCGACCGGCCGGTTGAACCCGTGAGACCCACCACTTCCCCTCGCTGTACCGGATCACCGGGCTCGACCAGAAGCGCCGAGGCATGAGCGTATAGCGTCCGGTAGCCCCCCCCGTGGTCAATCAACAGAAAGAGGCCGTAGACCGCGTCTTCCGCCGCCTCCACCACCCGGCCAGCTCCTGCCGCCCGGATGTAGGCTCCTTCGCCGATGGCGATGTCGATCCCCGGATGGGAGGGTCCGCTCCCCTCCGTCAGAGGCTGGGTCAGGAAACCACGTTGCGAGAGGGGCCAGAGATCCGGGGGACTCCCCGCCTCCGGGTCGCCGGCAGCCGGGGCCCCTCGCCCTCCTGCCGGCGGGAGCCAATCCGGTGTTTCCGCCCGGGCCGACCCCTCACCGAAGAGGTTGCGGATCCGTTCATAGGAAGCCTCGACCTCTCCCAGCGTGCGGCTCAGTTCTGCCATCTGTTCCCTGTCCGCCCTCAACTGAACCACCTCCTCCTGGAGGCCGCTGGTCTTCCATGCCTGTACCGCCAGATACACCCAGCTTCCCAGGAGGAGGAGCAGGCCCGTGACAGCCACGACAGCCAGGATGCCGAGCCGCCGGCGGGCCCTGGGATCCAACTGGATGGTCCGACTCCCCTCTCCCCCGGCTGGAATGATGAGGATCGTCAGGTCCTGTTCGTTTTTCATGGATGACTCCACGGATTCACGTCCTGCCCGGTCCTGGCTCGGCTCACACAGATCGGGCGGGGGCCTCAGGAGACCACGTCGCTGGTCTCCTCTCCTGTGATGAGGTGGAAAATCCGATCGAAGTCACTCCCTGAATTGAAGGGAACGCGGATCTCGCCCGTGCCATCCTCTCGAGCCTTCAGCACCACCCGGGTTCCCAGGCACTCCTGGAGCAGCTCCTCCAGCGTCCGGACCACCGGATCCCGCTCCGCTCCTGAGGATCCAGCTCCAGTCATCTGCGGCTGGGAGTGACCGCCAGGGGCTGCCGCCTTGGCTCGGACCCGGTCCTCCACCTTGCGCACCGTCCACCCCTCTCCTGCAGCCCTACGGGCCATCTCGCTGATCCGCCCGGGATGCTCCAGAGACAGGAGAGCCCGGGCATGTCCCATGGACAGGCGACCTTCCTCGAGCAAACGCCGAACCGAAGGAGGCAGGCGGAGGAGCCGTAGACTGTTGGCCACCGCTGAGCGACTCTTCCCCACCGCATCGGCCACCTGGGCCTGGGTCAAGCCGAAGTCCTGCACCAGCGACTGGAACCCCTCGGCCTCCTCCAGGGGCCCGAGTTCGGCACGCTGGATGTTCTCGACCAGGGCCAGCACCAGGAGGGTCTCGTCGTCCACCTCCCGCACCACCACCGGGACATCTTCCCAGCCCAGGCGGGAAATGGCCCGAAAGCGACGTTCGCCGGCTACCAACTGGTAGCGGTCCCGCTCGTCCGGGACCGTTCGGACCACCAGGGGCTGAAGGAGGCCGTTGACGGCAATACTCCGCTGCAGATCCGCCAGCTCCTCCTCATCAAACTCTCGTCTGGGCTGGAAAGGGTTGGGCACGATGGACTTACGAGGGATGTTCCGCAGGCCCGGGTCGTCTCGTTCCGGCCTCAACGCTTCGTCCCCCAGGAGCGCCCCCAATCCCTTGCCGAGCCGTGCTCGGCGGCCCCGGCCACTCACGAGGCCTCCTTGGTGGGGGCGGTCCTGGGGGCCTCTCCGGCGACCTCGATCCGAGCCAGGAGCTCCTTCGCCAGCTCCAGATAGCTTTGGGCACCAGTGGAGAGGACGTCGTAGGTGACGATGGGCTGACCGAAGGAAGGCGCCTCGGCCAGCCGTACGTTCCTGGGGATGGTGGTCTCGAAGACCCGGCCCCCGAAGTACTCTCGGGCCTCCTCCGCCACCTGCTTCGAAAGATTCAATCGCCGGTCGTACATAGTGAGGAGCACACCCTCTATCTCCAGGCTACGATTGAGGTTACGCTGCACGAGGCGGACTGTGTTCAGGAGCTGACTCAGACCTTCCAGCGCATAGAATTCACACTGGATCGGGATCAGAACCGAGTCGGCAGCCGCCAGCGTATTCAGCGTGAGCAGGCCCAGTGATGGAGGACAATCAACCAGGATCAGGTCGTATTCGCTCCGGTAGGGCTCCAGGGCTTTTCGGAGGATCCGCTCCCGTTCGGGCCGATCCACCAGCTCGATCTCGGCGCCTACCAGGTCCCGGTTGGATGGAACGAAGCTCAAATAAGGAAAATGAAGCCCCTCCATGACGCACTCGTGGATGGGCCGGCCTTCCACCAGCACATCATAGATCGTGGGCAGGTCTTCGGTCTTCTCCACGCCCATTCCCGACGTGGCATTGCCCTGGGGATCGATGTCCACGATGAGCACCCGCTGTTCCGCCACAGCCAGGGAGGCTCCAAGGTTGATGGCGGTCGTTGTCTTACCAACACCGCCCTTCTGATTTGCGATCGCTATCACCCGTGCCATCAAAGCGCAGCCTGGATTCTGGGTCTGGGTTGGGGTGGGGCCGCAATATAGGGGAGGGCGCCAGCATGGCAAAGGCGTGCTACCCGTCCACCTCCTTGCCCCATCCGTGGGTGGGCGGCCCTATCTCGGGGAAGAACGCTACAGAGGGGTGGACGGGCCTGACCCACGGTCTCGGAAGCGGCAGCCAACCCCCGGTGGGGCCGGGGCTTGCTTCTGAGCCTTACAGGGCGGGGCCGCTCCAGAGCCTGTTTCACGTGAAACACTCTCCCATGAAAGGCCCACCAGACACGTGCTGGGCGCCACCCTCCGGCCCGTGGTGGCGCCCAGCGCAGCCGGCGCCCCGGTGGCAAAGCCAGAGGTACAGCGGAGGAGCGGACGAGGGGTCGGCCGCCCTGACGCAAAGCCTACACCGGCCCAGGGGGAGATGCGGCGTCCTGGCCCCGGCCCTTCGACCGAGGGGCTCACTGACGCCCGCCCATCGGGTTCGGTGCACAGCCCCTGGCGACGGCGCCGCACTTCATGGGGCGGGCCGACTCCACTCTCCAAGCCTTCCTCCCATGACCGGTCCCTCCGTACTTCCCATGACCCATGGGTGATGACCCATGCGTGCCACCTGCACCTTCGCCTGGGCCCGGAGGCGTGGGTTACGAACGTTTCACGTGAAACAGGCCCATCTCAAGCGTCCCGCTTCAGTCAGAGCCGGATGCCATGCCCTTGGACCATTTGCGCAGGTGGATCCGTAACTCCTGGAGATCCTGCAGGCAGATGACCCCTGCCGCCTCCAATTGCCGGCGAGAGCCATTCACTGCCGGTCCCCCCACGAGAATAGGGACTTGCCCCGCCAGCTCATCGCTGAGCGCCTGAAGTTCAGTCTGCACACCTTCCGCACCGTTGGGCTGAAGGGCAGAGAGCGCCACCGCTCCCGCCCCCTTCCGTCGGACTGCCTCGGCGATCTCCGCAGCCGGGAGATCAGCTCCCAGGGGAATGACCCGCCAGCCCTCAACGGCACCAACGATGCCCGCCAACAACGCACCAAACTCGTGCCGCTGGCCCGACGGGGTTCCGATCAACAGGAGTGCCCCTCCATCCTCCCGGGCCAATCGGACCAGGAGTGCATCCAGGAACCGGCGGATGACCCCAGACGCCAGATGCTCCGAGGCCGGTCCCAACTCCCCCAGCTCCCAGAGTGTGCCAATATGCTGAAGCAGGGGGACCAGGAGGACGTCCGTGAGCTGGTCGGGCGTAAGCGTGACGGCTGCCCGGTTCAGGAGGCGCTCCAACCGGTCCGTCTCCATCCCCCGGACCGCCTCCACGGCGCTTTCCACCAAGCCCTCTATGGCCGCACTGTCCGCACGCTCAGGGCCGTCGTTGGAAACAACCCAGGGATTCACCCCAGAGGATGAGGGGTCCCCGATCTCCTCCGGTTCCACCTCCCCTGTCGGCCCGTCGGTGGACTCGGCGTCTGCTGGCCCCTCCGCCCCCTGTTCGCGGAGCAGGAGTGTTCTCAACTCCTCCTCGGATCGCCCAGCGATCTGGCCAATGGTGTGCCCCAGGTCCACCAGGTCCCTCAAGAGATTGAGGCGCCGTATGTCGGCCTCGGAATAGAGCCGCTGCCCTCCGTCGGATCGGCCAGGTACCACTGCTTCATAGCGGCGCTCCCAGGCTCGGAGAAGGGAGGCGCTGAGCCCCGTGCGACGCACGACGACCCGCATGGGATACTGAGGAGTTGAGAGTAAGGCGCGTGTCTTCATAAGTGGCTCAATTGTAGGCGGTCCGGGCTGCTCCGTCAAGCTTTCGTACAAGCCTTCCTGCAGGGTCCCTTGACAACCCCTATACGATCCCTGTACGTTTCCTGCACATCACCGGAAGCCACCGCGCTTCCAGTTCATTTGTGTCCATTGTTTCTGCACATACCCACTCCGAACGGAGCTTCTCATGAACACCAAGCTTTTCATCCCCCTGGCTGCGGCCACCCTTCTCGTCGCCGCTCCGCCCCTCTCTGCCCAGTACGGCGACGCACCTTCGCAGGATATCGTGGAGACTGCCACCGAAGCCGGTTCCTTCTCAACGCTTCTGGCTGCAGCCGAAGCAGCCGGGCTCGTGGACGTTCTGAAGAGCGAAGGTCCCTTCACCGTCTTCGCTCCCACCGATGATGCCTTCGCCGCCCTGCCCGAAGGAACCGTCGAGGCCCTCCTGGCCGATCCTGAGGCTCTCCGTGAAGTCCTGACGTACCATGTCGTTCCAGGGAAGGTGATGGCCTCTGATGTGGTCGGTCTGGAACAGGCGGCCACAGTGCAGGGCGGCTACCTGAATATCTCCACCTACAATGGTGATGTCCGGTTGAATGGCTCTGCCCGGGTGACCGCCACCGACATCGAAGCGTCCAATGGAGTCATCCATGTCATCGACGCCGTTGTAGTCCCTGGGAACTGACCAGAGAGAGAACCGATGAGTTCCAACGCCCCCAACCCCCTGAGACCAGTCCCAGAACCTGATCCGGTGCTCCGGCTCAAAGGCGGCCTGGACAGCTTCCTGGGACCCCGCCGGGGTTGGGGGCGAGGGCAAGCCCCGGCGGCCCCGTCGAGCATTCGCCCGGCGGGGAGCCGGGTCCACCGGAGGGAGATCCCCTTCCAGAACGGCCTGGGGCGGGTGGTGCGAGCATGGCATCTCAGCTGGGATTCGCGAGCACCAGATCTGGCCCCTTCGCTCGTCACGCAGCAGTTGGTCATGCCCAACTGAGGAGGACGGTCCGAATACCAGGACCCGAACGCGGCACACGCACTCATTCCACGAGGGGGGAACCACCACATCACATAACTCTTCAAGGGGTTGCGCTACCATGCGCGTCAGAGCCCGGAGAGAGTCAGAAAGTAGAGACAGCGGCGCTCGGGGAGTCGTGGAACAGGCAGCGTCGAACTCGAACTCTGGCTATCTTCGGGCTCGTTCCTTCCCCTCTTTCTCCACCGCGGCCCCGCCTTTCCAACGGCGTACCTCCATCACCAGGTTCTGGAGGTCGGCCGGCGACACCCCGGGAATCCGTCCTGCCTGAGCCAGATTCGTCGGCCGGATCCGAGTGAGCTTCGAGCGGGCCTCCCAGGAGATCGTCTCAAACACCTCGTACGGCAGGTCCTCCTCAAGTGCGAAATCGGCCTTCTGGCGCAAACGCTCCGCCCGCTCCCGCTCCTTCGCCACGTAACCCTCATACCGGACTTCCACTCCTACCGCCCCGGCCACGTCCCCGCCCGGATTGAAGGGGGGCGCATCCCCGGCCGCTCTCAGAATCTCCTCAGCCTTCACCTCCGGGCGTCGGAGGAGCTCCTTCACCCGCACCGGTTCGGTCAGGCGTGCGGACCCGCAGCTCTCCAGCGTGACATTCACTTCCTCAGGCCGGGCCAGCGTCTCTCGCACCCAGGCCAGCACCCGGTGGCGCTCGGCAAGTCGTTGGCTCAGGGCTTCCTCCTGGTCCGTCGTCAGCAGCCCGAGCTCCCGGGCTCGGGTCCCCAGGCGCTCCTGGGCGTTGTCCTGCCGTAGCAGAAGCCGGAACTCCGCTCGGGACGTGAACAATCGGTAGGGTTCGTCCACCCCTCTCGTCACCAGATCGTCCACCAGGACCCCGATGTACGCCTCATCCCGTTCGAAGATGGCAGCCTCTCGCCCCTGCACCTTCAGCGCCGCATTGATCCCAGCCACGATCCCCTGCCCCGCCGCCTCCTCGTAACCCGTCGTTCCGTTGATCTGCCCTGCAAAGTAGAGTCCGGGCAGATCCCGCAGTTCCAGCGTGTGTCGTAGCTGATGAGGGGGGAAATAATCGTACTCGATGGCGTAGCCCAGTCGGGTAATCCGGGCTTCCTCCAGACCCGGCACGCTCCGGATGAAGGCCCGCTGCACCTCCGGCGGAAGCGACGTAGAGAGCCCGTTCACATAGATCTCATCGGTGTGGAGCCCCTCCGGCTCCAGAAAGACCTGATGCTTCGGGTTCTCGGGAAAGCGGACGATCTTGTCTTCGATGGATGGGCAGTACCGGGGCCCCTTTCCTGCTAGCTCGCCACCGTAGACCGCACTCCGTGCCAGATTCTCCTGGATGAGCCTCCGGAGTTCCGGCCCGGTCCACGTAATCCAGCACACCCGTTGTTCCGGCAGTTCCTCCATGGTGTAGCCGGAAAACCGGTAGTCCTCAGGATGGCTCTCCTGAACCTCCACCCTGGAGAAATCCACCGTCCGTCCATCGACCCGTGGCGGGGTCCCGGTCTTGAATCGACCCAGCTCCAGTCCCTGGCTCTCCAGTTCCCGGGCAAGTTCGACGGAGGCCGGTTCACCTTCCCGCCCCGCTGCCACCGGCGCATCACGACCCCGGTGAATCCTCCCCCTCAGGAAGGTGCCTGCAGTCACGACCACGGCCGATGCTCCGAATCGCTCGCCGGATCGGGTGCGAATCCCCTGAACCGCCCCTTCCCTCATCTCCAGTCCCGTCACCAGATCCTGCAGAAGTTCCAGCTCCGGGATCTCGTCCAGGATTCTGCGCACCGCTCGTGCATAGAGTCCCCGGTCGCACTGGGCCCTCGGTCCCCACACCGCCGGTCCTCGGCTCCGGTTCAACATCCGGAAATGGATTCGCGACGCATCGGTGGCCCGGCCCATGACACCACCCAGGGCATCCACCTCCCGGGCCACCACGCCCTTCGCCACGCCCCCGATGGCCGGGTTGCAGCTCATCTGACCAATTCGATCCAGGTCCGGGGTGACCAGAAGGGTGCGACACCCCAGCCGGGCGGCCGCCGATGCGGCCTCCGAGCCCGCGTGCCCCCCTCCGATGACGATGACATCGTACCGAACGTCCATCTCGTCCCTCCCTGGCCGTCAGATGTGACGGATCTCGAATCCGGATGGGGGAAGCTCCCCCGCTTCCCCCATCTCCCGCACCTCCCTGACCCGGGCCGTCGAGGGGCCCTGGCGAACCGCCTCCAGGAAACGGGTCAGGCGGGCCTCCTCACCACCGGCGTGGATCTCCACTGCCCCGTCGGGCCGGTTGGCTACCCATCCGCGAATCCCCGACTTGCGGCCCAGACGCCGGGTCCACGCCCGAAACCCCACGCCCTGGACCCGTCCCTCCACCAACACCCGGACGCTGCCTTCCTCTGGCATCCCCATCCCCCTTCTACTTGCCTATACAGAATCTGGCGAAGACGCGATCCAGCACATCCTCCGGAGCAATCACGCCCAGGATCTCCTCCAGCGCCACCTCCGCGCCCTTCAAGTGGGCTGCTGCCGCCTCGGCAGGCACCCCACTGTCCAGTGCTGCCCCAAAGGCCCGCACCTCGTTTCTGGCCAACTCCACCCCTTCCCGCTGTCGCGTTCGAGTCAGAATCGGGGCGTCCACGCGGGCCTCGACCAAACCCTTGAAGACTAGTTGACAAAGCGTGTCTCGAAGCCGGCCCAACCCTTCGCCCGTCCGGGCCGAAACCCGCACCACGGAATGGGCCTTCGGCTGGAGCCCCGCTTCCTGGGCTTCCTCTCCGGTTTGTGGAGCCCCCTCCCCTTCCTCTCGGTCCGCACATGTCCGAACCAGGATGACCGGCCTATCCGCCCCGAACCGGTCCCGGAACCCCCTCTCCTCTTCAGTCCACTCCTGATCCACCGGAAGACAGAGGAGGATCACGTCCGCGTCGGACAGGTACCGGTGGGCGACCTCGATCCCCTTGGACTCCACCACGTCAGCCACCTCCCTCAATCCGGCCGTGTCCACCAGCCGAAAGGGATAGCCGCCCATGGACACCCGAGCCTCCAGCGCATCCCGGGTTGTACCCGGCACCTCAGTGACGATGGCCCGCTCTTCGCCCAGCAGCGCATTGTAGAGAGATGACTTTCCCGCATTCGGTCGGCCGGCCAGCACGGCTACCGCTCCCTCCCGGAGAAGCTCTCCCTCCGGAGCCGTGGCCAGGAGCCGGTCCAACTCGTCCGCCAGCGCCTGGGCCTGGGCCACCACCTCCTCCGCTGGAACCGGGGGGTCGTCCTCGTCAGGGAAGTCCAGGTGGTGCATGAGGAGGGCCTCCACCTCCACCAGTGCCTCCCGGAGGTGACTGAGTCGGCGGGACAGCCCTCCATCCATCTGGTGCACTGCAGCTCGGTGAAGCGCCGGGCTGTCTGCCTCGATGAGATCCGCAACAGCCTCCGCCCGGACCAGATCCAGCTTTCCGTTCAGGTAGGCCCGTCGGGTGAACTCGCCGGCTTCAGCAGCTCGGGCACCGGCCTTTCTGAACGCCTCCATGACCATCCCCGTCAGAAGAGGCCCCCCGTGGACCGCCACCTCAGCCGTGTCCTCTCCGGTGAAGGAGGCCGGTCCCGGGAAGAAGGTGACCAGTCCCCGGTCCAGGAGCCTTCCATTCTTCGGATCCCTCAACGCCGTCAGGGAAGCCCGTCTGGGAACAGGAGGATCGGACAGACCTGGGGCCACCCGGGCCAGAAGAGATCGGGTCCGGGATCCGGATACCCGGATGATCGCCAGCGCCCCCCTGCCAGGCGGGGTGGCGACGGCCACGATCGTATCCACTTCCATGAAACGCCTTCCTCGGGGACCCGGATCGGCCGGGTCAGGTCTCCGCCTTGGCCTTCACCGGAACAGGTGGGCCCTTTGCCTGAACCTTCTTCCGTTCATTGGCAATCCACCAGGACTGGGGGAGTGTGGCCAGGTTGGCCGTCAGGTAGTAGAGGTTCAAGCCCGACGGCAGGTTGGCGAAAACCACCACCATGAAGATGGGCAGGAGCCACATCATCATCTTCATCTGGGGATTCACCTCATCCATGGTCCTGAACGAGATCCACTGCATGAGGAACATGGAGATCCCCAACAGGACCGGGAGGACGAAGAAGGGGTCTCGAGCCGACAGGTCGGGGAGCCAGGCAAAGGGCACGCCCCGGAGCTCGATGGTATTCTGGAAGACGAAGAAGAGGGCGATGAGCACCGGCCATGGCAGGAGCATGGGCCAACACCCGGCAAGGGGGTTGAAACCGTGCTCCTTGTAAAGCTTCATCAGCTCCTTCTGCATCTTCTCCGGTTCGTCCTTGTACCGGGTCTGGATGTCCTTCAGGAGGGGCTGAACCGCCAGGTTCCTGAGCTGCGCCCGCATGGCCTTGTGGTTCAGCGGGAAGAGGAGGATCCGCATGGACACCCCGAAGATGATCAGGACCCATCCGTAGTCCACGCTGAAAAACTCGTGGAGGAAGACCAGCACCGTGGTGATGATGCCCACGAAGGGCCGGAGGATGGGGCGGATGAACCGCCATCCCACCGGGTTCACCTGCTGGAAATCCTGTCCCACCGCCGTGAGGATCTGGTAGTCCTGGGGCCCTGCGAAAATCCGGTACCCAAAGACCCCGGTGGACCCCAGGGACTGGGTGACCGCCACATCGGCCGTGGGCCGTTCCTCAAACTCCAGACCCCGGGCAATGATGCCCCCGAAGAACTCGGCTCCTCCTGCATCCGGGGCGGACAGGGCACCCACCACGAAGTACTGGCTCTTCACAGCCGCCCAATAGAAGGGACCCTCATCCACCTCGGCGCCCTCCACGTCGGAAAGGCTCCGGGTTCGGATCCCGTTCTGGATATGGTTGCCCACGTAGGCCATCTCACGGGCCTCGGCCGAAGCACTCTCCTCGTTGTAGGCCAGGCCTCGGCCCAGGTCCGTCAGGAGCAGGCCCCGATCCAGGCCCTGGACCCTCCCACTGGCATGAATCTCATAGCTGTCCGGGTCGAACCGGTAGCTCACCTGGAAGGAGAAGGGTTCGGTGGGATGCTCATAGCTGAAGGTGAGGGTGGCCGGCTCGCCTCCCTCCTCCAGGCTCAGTCCTTCGGCAGGCTCAACCTGGAAGGCTGCCTGCCGAAGATCCACCGTGTCGCCGGCCACCAAGATTCGACTACCCAGCATGCCCACCTGGGGGTCGGCGACCAACTCCACCAGGCCTTCACGGGCAAAGGACCTGAACCCGGGAAGTTGGAGTGAGGTGACGCGAGCTCCTCGATCGGAGAAGGTGACCTCGTAGAGGGGCCCCTCGACCCGGATGACCCTTTCCGCCCCTTCGGCGTCCTGAACCAGTTCATCAGGCGTCCCCTCCACCTCCGATTGGGTCTCCTCCTCCTGAGGGGCCAATCCAGGGAGCTCCGGATCTGTCGGAGGGGCCTCCGCCGTCTCCTCAGGAGTGGGAGGCTGGGGAGCCTCTTCCTCCTCCTGGGCAGGAGTCGGCTCCTCGGCCACCTCCACCGGGGTCTCCTCCTCCGGGGTTTCCGGTGGGGGTGCAGGTGGAAAGAGAAGATTGGTCCCGACCAGGACCCCAATCATCAAGACGACGGCCAGGACGAGCCTGGCCTCGGTGTTCATGCGCCCTTCCATGAATTCACGCGTGGGCTTCCGGGGAATCAGGCACGCCCTCGTCTCGGGAGGGCGAGGCGGTGTCCGATGAGTCTACGCCGGGAACCGGATCGTAGCCATGGCCGCCAAAGGGGTGACAGCGGACGAACCGCCGTAGAAAGATCCAGATTCCACGCACTGCTCCGAAGCGCTCAATGGCTTCGTAGGCATACGCCGAGCACGTGGGGGTGAAACGACAGGACGGACCCTTCAGGGGAGAGATCCCCCGCTGGTAGAACCGGATCAGCCCGAGGGCGAGGCGTCGGAACACAGCCGCTCCGTGATGCGAATCAGATCCGATCGCAGATCCTGGAAACTGGACCCATAGGTGCCGGGTCTCGTACGAACCAGGATGTCCAGTTTGCGATCGCGAGCGCGCAGCCGGGGGAGGACCTCTTGCCGACCGATCTCCCTCAATCGCCGCCGAAGGAGATTTCGCTCCACGACGGTCCGGCCGTACCGGGGCACGATGATCCCGAACCGTGGATGGGACGCGGATGAACCACTGATGAAGAGGTCCAACTGTCCGGCTCGCATGCGCCGGCCGTTTCGGAGGAGGCGGCGGATCTCCACACCTCTCCGAACTCTGGCGGAACGGGGGAGACGCTGACCCACACGGGGATCGGCCCCCTCGGTGCCGCCTGCGTTCACCGAGGGACCTACTTGCGTCCCACCTTCACTGCCAGACGGTGCCGCCCCTTCTTGCGACGGCGGTTCAGCGTCTTGCGTCCAGCCTTTGTCTTCATCCGGGCCCTGAAGCCATGCTTGTTGAGCCGCTTCCGGTTCCGGGGATTGTATGTGGGTCCCATGATGGGCCTACCTGTGTCATACTGGAGACGAGCTTCTTCCGAGAGTAGCAGGGAAAGATACTTGCATTTCAGGGAGGTCGTCAACCGCTGGGTCTTCGATTGACTTTTCCACATCCGCTCCCTAGCGTTGGTCCCCCCGGTTGTCTACGGACTCTACCCTGATCCTTCCCCTACGTGTAGTCTGGATCTACACCTGATTCCCTCGGATTTATGGAGCTTACGCCCTCCGAAGTCTGGTCCAAAGTCCTCCTTCTGGCGAAGGAACGGATGCCGGAGCAGAGCTTCCGGACCTGGCTCGCCGGAAGTGAGGCCGTGGGCCTCAGCGGTAATACCCTGCTGGTAGAGGCGCCCAGCAACTTCCATGTGGAATGGATCGAAGACAAATACGGGGAGGATCTGACCGAGATCGCCTCCCGGGTGGCCGGCCGCCCCGTGGCTCTGGACTTCCAATCCACCACAACCACCGACGCCCCGCCCCTACCCGAAGTGGAGCTCTCTGGGCCTTCCAGCGGGCGCTCCACCCTGACTGGCCAGGCCACGGACGAACCCGGGGAAACCGCTGAAAGACCCCGTCCCAAGCACGGGTCCCTCCACGATCGGTACACCTTTGATCGGTTCGTCGTTGGCAACAACAATCAGTTGGCGGCTGCCGCCTCACGGGCCGTAGCCGAGAACCCGGGCCGGACCTACAATCCCCTCTTTCTCTATGGGGGAGTGGGTCTGGGGAAGACCCATCTCATGCACGCCGTAGGCCATGAGATCCTGAATCGCTCGTCCAGGCCCAAGGTGGCGTACATCACCACCGAAGAATTCATGAACGAGCTGGTTCGATCCATCCAGCAGGCCACCACCCGGGAGTTCCGGCAGCGGTTTCGGCAGATCGATCTACTCCTGGTGGACGACATCCACTTCCTCGAGCGGAAGGACAGCACCCAGGAAGAATTCTTCCACACCTTCAACGCCCTCTACGACGCAGGGAAACAGATCGTCCTCACCTCCGATCGTCCCCCGAAGGAACTCCCGGGCGTGGAAGACCGACTCGTCTCTCGTTTCGAGTGGGGGTTGGTTGCCGACATCAAGGCACCCGACTACGAAACCCGGGTGGCCATCCTCCACAAGAAGGCAGCCGACGACGATCTTACGCTGGACGACGACGTCATGGACTTCATCGCCCGGTCCTGCACTGCATCGGTCCGGGAGCTGGAAGGGGCGGTGATCAAGCTCCTGGCCTATTCCTCCCTTCGAAAGGAGGAGATCTCGGTGGATCTGGCCCGGACTGCTCTCCGAGGGGTCATCCGGGAGACTGGGGGCTCGGAACCCGCCCGCCTCACCGCCCAGACCATCCGGGACAGGACAGCGGCGGAATGGGGAGTGAAATCGGAAGGATTGGCATCCAAACGTCGGACCCGGGACCTGACCGAGCCCCGCCAGGTGGCCATGTATCTCATCAAGGAGCTTCTCGACGAATCACTGGTCCGGATCGGAGGCACCTTTGGCGGACGGGATCATTCCACCGTCATCCACTCCATCCGGAAGGTGGAAGAGCGGATGGATGCGGACGAGGCCTTCGCACGACGGGTCCTCCGCCTGAAAGACGAACTTGACCGGTAGAATGGAGCTGAAAGTGGCGTCCTCGCATTGGGCCGGCGGCAGTTCCCATGTGCCTGCAGAAGGCGAGGTGGGAATCCCGTGGAAAAGCTGTTGAAAACCCTGGAGTTTTGCTCAACGCCCGTACAACCGTGGGGAACATCTGTATCTCCACCATGTTCTCCCCGGCCTTTCCACGGGTCGGCAGCCGGGACAGGAGTGGTCCGGGACAGGCACTTTCCCTATCCTCCTACCCGGGTTGTCCACACTTCCACAGCCCCTACTGCTACTACTGTATTTAGTTCTTATAGAAGAGTAGAAGAAAGCTTCCCGGTGGAAATCCTCCACCTGATCCGCTCACCGATACTGGGGACAGCCCCAAGCCCGGAGCCGAGATGAACTTCACCATCACTCGCCAGAACCTCCACGAGGGGCTCAGCGCCGTCTCGGCCAGCATCCCCTCCAAGACCACCCTCCCGGTCCTCTCCAACATCCTCTTCAATGCCACTGAGGATGGGATCTTCATGAGTGGTACGGATCTCGATGTGTCCGTCCGTATCCAGGTCCCGGCCGACGTGGAAACCCCGGGAACCATGACGGCTCCCGGAAAGAAGCTGCAGGAGATCGTCCGTGAGCTTCCGGACGAACCGGTGAAGGTCCAGACCCGGGGAGACCAGATCGAGCTTCGCTGCGGCCGATCCCACTTCAAGCTCAACGGCCTCCCTTCCGATGACTTCCCTGCCCTTCCGTCCGTTTCCTTCGAAGGGGGATGGGAGACCACAGGCGAACAGCTTCTCTCCCTGATCCGCCACACTTCCTTTGCCGTGTCCACCGAGGAGACCCGTCCTGTGCTCAACGGGGTCCTCTGGGAGCTCCGGAACGGAGAGATGCGGATGGTGGCCACCAACGGGCATCGGCTGGCCAAGATGAGGGTCCCCACCGGACCCTCCATGGAGACCACCACCCAGCTCATCGTTCCCCCGGGAGCCCTCCAGCAGGTCCAGCGCCTCTTCGACAAGGATGAGGTGATTCGGGTCGGGAGAGATGGGAACCACCTGGGCTTCCACTCCGATGGGACCGAAGTCTACACACGTCTGATCGAAGGGAGTTATCCCAACTACGAACAGGTGATTCCCAAGGACAATGACCGGATCGCGCTGGTGGATCGGAAGCCCCTGGAATCCGCCATCAAGCGGGTGGCGGCAGTGGCGTCCGATCAGACGCACCGGATCCGCATGGAGTTCACACCCAACCGGATGGTCTTCAATGTGCTGACGCCCGACCTGGGTGAGGCCCACGACGAGCTGGAGGTCACCTACGACGCGGAGGATCTCACCATCGGGTTCAATGCCAACTACCTGCTGGAGGTCCTCCGATACATGGGCACCGACGAGGTCCGGATGAGCTTCAAGGCTCCGGAGAGGGCGGCCACTATCGAACCCGTGTATCCCGAGGGGGAAGGTGAGGGCGTGGAATACCTCTGTCTGGTCATGCCCCTTCGTCTGGTGGACTGACGCCCAGTGCCTTGGCAGAGGCCAACAGTTCGGAAGCCGTGAAGAGACGGATGAGGGGAAGGTCGGCATCTTCCTGAATCCGGGCCTGACCGCCGGCCTCCCGGTCTACCAGGGCAAAGACGGCCAGAAGCTCCGCGCCGTGATCCCGGAGGGCGTCGATGGCCCGCAGAACGGATCCGCCACTGGTCATGGAATCCTCGATGACAACCACCGGGGCGCCGCTGGGCAATCCACCCTCGATCTGGTTTCCGGCTCCATGGGCCTTGGGGCGCTTTCGCACAGAGAAGGCATTGACCGGAGATCCCTCGATCCAACTCCGATGGGCCAGAGCATAGGAGATAGGGTCAGCACCCATGGTGAGGCCCCCGACCCATTCCGGTGCCATTCCGGCGTCACGGATGGCGGCCAGACCCAGTTGACCCACCAGTGCCTGGCCTTCAGCGCACATGGTGGTTCGACGGGCATCGATGTAGTAGGACGAACGAGCACCGCTGGCCAGGGTAAAGTCACCCAGGACCAGAGATCGTTCGACGAGGAGTTCCAGGAGGCGGTCGCGTTGGCTCATACGGAAGAACTTCGTTCCAGGACCGGCGCCGTCAAGGCGCAATGTCGGGAAGCCCAGGTGAACAGACCGGCTCTCCGGCTTGGCTGGCTGGCGCTCCTCCTCCTGGGATTGGCTGGATGTGACGGTGATTCGGTCGCACTCCCCGATCCTCGTTTTGGCCAGATCGGCCAGCTCCAGGTCCAGGTCCAGTCTCCAGTGGCGGATGGCGTTGGGATGCTGGAGGAGACGCTGGTCTGGCGCTCCGATGGTCCCTGGGTTCTGGCTGAAAGGATCAGCTATGGCCAGGGGATTGGCGGAGAGACGGTCCGGCGTCCCGTGCTCAACCCCGGAGACCTGGCCACCGAGTATCGGTCCCTGGTCCAGCAGGTCAATGAATCGCCGGGTCTCCGCCTATTTGCCGGCGACGTGCCCCAGGGACTGGAACCGGAGTGTGAATCGTCCCAGTCCCGGGTCGTCCTCACCATTCGGGATGATTTCCAGGATGAGGACGCTCGGTGGAGCCGCTGCGCCGACGGAGGATTCTTCACTGCCACTCCAGGGGGAGCCGGACCGGATCCAGGTGCCTCCCGGGTCGTCACCACAGCCCAACTCGCCCGCTTTTTCACGCTGGGTGAGACTGCCATCTCCAGCTACCTGGGAACCGTCCCGTTTCGCACCCTGGATCGGGGAGGGGATTCGCCCGCTCGGCCGGTGGGTCCGCGGAGCTTTCGCTCCGGCGATGGAGAGACACCGGGAGACTGGGAGCATTTCTGGGCCAGCCACGGCGGTGGAGGCTCTCCACCCCCAGTGGACTGGAACCACGAAATGGTGATCCTGGCTGCTGTGGGTCGACAGTCGGAAGCCGGTGATTCGGTCCAGGTCCGGCGGATCCTGCCAATCGATGAAGGCACCCGGGTAGAGCTGGTTCGGCGAGTGCCTGGTGATTTCTGCTCGCCGGCAGCCCAGGAAGGATATCCCTACCATCTGGTGGTGGCCCCTCGGACTGCTGCCCCCATCCAGTTTGCCGAGCCCCTGGTGGAGCGGATCCCGTGCGGACTGTGAGCCAGGCTCTACCGCTGCATTTTCCGGGTCGGACGGCACCGGTCTCCGTCAACCCTGAATCCGGATGAGCCTTCGACGGAAGTACGTCCTCATCCTGGTTGCCTTTTCCCTGGTTCTCACCCTGGGAGGCGGCTGGCTCTCCTGGACCCTGACGGCGGGGGCCCTGGAGGACCAGATGGATGAAAAGGTCCTCTGGGTGGCGGGGACCGCCACGGAGGTGGGTCTGGATGGGCCTGCTCTTCTGGGATTCACCCAACCCGGAGACTCGGTGGAGGTCTTCTTCACCAGCCAGCAGGCCCGGTTGGAACGTCTCCAGCGGTATGTGGACGAGGCCTACATCTTCCGGAGAGACAACACCGTCATCGCCTCGAGCATCGCTCCGACCAGCCTGCCCATCGGCACCCCCCTTCGCTGGCTCGACGCCTATGGTCCGGAGCTGGAGGAGGCCTGGTCGGTGGGGGAGTCCGTGACGCCTGCTTTCACCGGCGAGGATGGCCGACCGTACAAGTATGCCTTCCACCGTCTTCAGGACAGCGATGCCATGCTGGCGGTCCTGATCCCGGCAGATTTCCTGGACCCGCTGGCCCGTTTCCAGCGGACTCTCCTGGGCGGAGCCATCGTCTCCGGTCTGCTGGCGACATTCCTGGCCATTCTTCTGGCCACCAATATCGTCCGCCCCCTTGAACGCCTCTCTCGAGTGGCCCTCCGAATCCAACGCGGCCGCTGGGACCGGCCGGTGGCGGTGGAGCGGGGCGACGAGCTGGGTCGCCTTTCCAGGGCCATGGAGCGGATGCGGAAGGGCGTCATCCAGCGGGATGAACAGCTACGGCTCATGCTGGCTCAGGTGGCCCATGAGATCCGGAATCCCCTGGGAGGTCTGGAGCTCTTTGCCTCGGCAGCGCTGGAGACCGACGATCGGGAGGAACGGCTCGAACTCCTGGGCCGGGTCCGGCGGGAGGTGGAGAGCCTGAACGGGATCATCAATGATTTTCTGGCCTTCGCCCGGCCGATGCACAGCGAGACCCGCCTCCACGACCTCCGGGAGCCCATCGAGGACGCCGTGGCCATGGTCCGGATGGGATTCGACGGAGATGGCACCGAGCTGCGCGTCCACCTTCCCCCGGAGCCCCTCCTGGCCCGAGCCGACCCGGACCACGTGAAGCGAGTCATCCTGAACCTGGTCCAGAATGCGGCTCACGCAGGAAGAACGGTTCGCCTGGCAGCGTGGTGGTTGAACGGAGAAGCCGTGGTTTCGGTCATGGATGATGGGCCCGGCGTCCCGGTAGAATCCCAGGAGCGGATCTTCGAGCCCTTCGTCACCGACAAGGAGCAGGGTGCCGGGTTGGGTCTGGCCATCGTCCAGCGGGTGATGGAGACCAACGGGGGCCGAGTGGAACTGGTTCCGAGAGACGCGGAGCGGGATCCCGATCCCTACCCTGAAGATCTCGGTGGGACCGGCGCCGAGTTCCGAGTATATTTCACGGGATCCGACGACCTACCTGCGGAGCTCGAGCCGTGAGAGAGCTTCCCACAACTTCAGGACGGGGTGGTCCATGGCACAGATCCTGATCATCGATGACCACGACAGCATGCGGGAGGGGCTGGAGCTCCTCCTGCGACGTCGAGGTCACCGAACCATTTCGGCAGAGAATGGTCCGTCTGGGCTGGATCTCCTGGAGGAGAGTGGTGCCGACCTGGTCATCACCGACCTGAAGATGGCCAAGATGAACGGGCTGCAGGTCCTGAAGGAGGTCCGGGAGCGCTTCCCTGCCACCGAGGTCCTGGTCATCACGGCCTATGGCACCATCGAGAAGGCCGTGGAAGCCATGAAGCTGGGCGCTGCCGATTTCTTGACCAAGCCCTTCTCATCGGAAGAATTTGCCGTGAAGGTGGACCGACTCCTCCACACCCGGGAAGAACGGGAACGGCTCCGGAGGGAGAACCGGACCCTCCGGGTGGAGAACACCTATCTTCGGGAAGAGCAGTCCGAGCCCCGGGTGGTGCCCCGATATTCGGAGATCATCGGAGAGTCGGAGGCCATGCAGAATGTCTTCCGGTGGATTGACCGGGTGGCCAGGAGCGACTCCACCGTCATGATCTACGGGGAATCGGGGACGGGGAAGGAGCTGGTGGCCCGGGCCATTCACGCCAGTTCCAACCGAGCGGAGGGACCCTTCGTCCGGGTCAACTGCGGCGCCCTCTCCGAGTCCCTCCTGGATTCGGAGCTCTTCGGCCATGAAAAGGGAGCCTTCACCGGCGCCGAGCGACGTCGCCGTGGCCGGTTCGAGCTGGCGAGCGACGGGACCCTCTTCCTGGACGAAGTCGCTACGGTGGCGCCTCAGACCCAGATCCGACTCCTCCGTGTCCTGCAGGAGCGGGAGTTGGAGCGGGTGGGAGGAGAGGAGACGATCTCCGTGGATGTCCGGGTCATCGCGGCCACGAACCAGCCGGCCCATGAACTCGTATCTGGGAACGGGTTCCGGGAGGATCTCTTCTACCGGCTCCACGTGGTCCCCATCACCCTTCCTCCCCTGCGGGATCGGAAGGAAGACATCCCCCACCTGGTGAACCACTTCATCGAGAAGCTGCGAGACCGGACCTGCTCCCCGGTGGAAGAAGTGACCACGTGCGCCCTGAGTCGCCTCCGGGAGTATGATTGGCCCGGCAACGTCCGGGAGCTGGAGAATGTGGTGGAGCGAGCGCTCGTCCTTTCCGACCAGGAAGAGTTGTCGGCTGACGAGCTTCCTCCCTTCGAACGAGGGGAGGGCGGAGCAGAGCAGCGGATGGATCCGACCCTCACCTCCGACGGCCTGGACTTGAATCAGGTGGTGGAGGGGATGGAGGAACGCCTCCTGCGAAAGGCCCTGGACCAATCAGACGGTGTGAAGGCCGAGGCGGCTCGCCTCCTGGGTCTGAAGCCCAGCGCTCTCTATTACAAACTGGAAAAGTACGGAATCGAGGCATGAAGTGAGGCGGAGGGACGGGCCCCGGCTGGGCAGGATCGGCCGCCATCCCAGGTGGGGTGGCGGCCTCGCTGTCCTGTACCTGCTCCTGGCGGTCCTGGTGGCCATGGGTGGAGCCGGAGAGGTAGCGGCCCAGGATCCGCTGGAGAGCTACGAGACCCGGTACGAGGAGGCGCTGGAGCGCTATGTGGAGGCGTTGGAGGTCAGGGACGCCGCCCTTCGGGAGCACGACATCCTCATGGACCGGCAGGAGGATGCCCGTCGATCCAGGGATGAGGATCGAGCGCGGGAGGCCATGCGTCGGGTCCACGACCAGGGGGTCCAGGTCATGCTCCTGGACCAGCAGTTGCGGCGGGTCGCCGCGGATCTCCAGTCCGCCGGACAGGAGTACCTGGCAGCCCTGGAGCGTCGAGAAGACGAACTCCTGGACGCCATCGAGGACGCCTTCCTCCCGACTACCCGATTGCGGCTGGATCGGGAGATCAGTGAGATCCGGGCCCGGTATCGGGAGGTGGAGCGCCAGTCGGGAGCCCCCTCCCTCGGGGAGCTGCGTCCCCTTCCGGATGTGGTCGTGGACCGGCGCGATGGACCGGAGGAGCTGCGGGGAAAGGCCGGGATGCTGGAGAACCGAGCCGCCGAGTATGACTCGGTCATCGCCGGCCTGGAGCGGGAGATCGCTACCCGGGAACGTCGCATCCAGCAGGAACGGAGTCGTGAGGATCTCATGGCCGGCATTTCCCGCTTCGATGACGATGCGCTGACCGGAGGGGGGCTCCTCCGACCGGGAGATTCCGATGGTCCTGGCGACCTCGACCCCCAGGTTCCGGTGAACCTGGCCGACCTTCCACTGACCGATCAAGTCGTTCTTCTGCGAGACTACCTGGGGGTGGCTCAGGAGATGCGGGATGAGGCCCTGGCCCTGGCCCGGGTCTTCAGGGAACGAGCGGGTGGAGGAGGACCATGAGGAGCTGCGTCTTCCTCTTCCTGACTGGCGCCCTCCTCCTTCCAGGGGTCTTTTCCTGGGGCGGCCTGGAAGCCCAGGTCACCTGGCGGGACATGGTGGTGACGGGCGGCCTCTCCTCGGAAGGATACCAGGGGAATCTGCCCACCGTGGGTCAGGTGGTCCGGGATTCCACCGAATTTGCGTCGGCCGTCATCGGGGAGTTCGGAGCTCGAGGCGAGCTCCTGGCACAGGTCGGTGAGCGGGGTCGGGCCAACCTCGCTTTCGACGGCGGGCTCCGGCAGTTCTCGGCCCGAGGCTTCGAACAGAGGGATTACGCCCCCCGGGAGCTCTCCGGCACCTTGAATCTGGGCTACACCTATCAACCCGGCGCTTCAGGGCTCCTGGGTGCCCGGCTCCGGCTCCGGGGGCGAGACGTAGCGGATCGGCCCCCCATGCCCCTCTTCCTCCAGCCGGGGTATCGGGCAGCGTCGGGAGCCATCGTCGGTGAGATTCTGGATGAAGAAGGCCGCCGCTGGGATCTGGAGGTCCAGGGGGAGTGGGCCGACTACCTGGCCCCTGCCTTTGCTCCCCAGATCCGGCTCCTGGATCGCCGGACCACCGGTATCGAGGTGGGGGTCCGACCCAACTGGGAGCGCTCAGGGGATGTCCGATTCCACATCGGGGCCGATCTGTCCCGCTTTCCGGAGCAGGGCACCTTCGACTCCTCCGATCTATATCGCAGGGACCAGGCCCTGCAGGCCGGGGCGAGCTGGACGTGGAGCGGACCGTTCCTGGCTCAGCTGGCCGGAGAGGCCCGGATGAACCGATCCAATTCGCTCCGACCGGAGTATGACTCAGGCACGGTTCGGGCCCTGGTGGCTGCCTCCCTGCCCGTGGATGTGGCGGTGACCGGGTATGTGGCCCTGACGGGGAAGCGGTATCGCCACCCTACCGACTTCGCACGCCTGATTCCCGGAGAAGAGGCAAACAGTGCTTCGCAGGCCTACCTCTCGTTGAACCGGGCTCTGGCTGGAAATCTGGATGGCACGGTCCGTCTGAACTGGACCCGGGCCGAGACGGAGATCGGGGGCCAGTACTTCCAGCGATTCGGGGTCTCGGTCTTCCTCAACTACCGACCGGGCTTCTGACGGCCCCTGCTCTGGCGGGACCAGGAGCGTTCCCGGAGCTATCGCACCGGGCCCGGAGGGGGCGAAGCAGCGGGGACGAGGAAGGCCCAGGCCACGTAGCGGCCGTGGTGGGAGATGGAGAGATCGATTTCCGGTCGAAGCTCCTCATCCACCAGGACTCGAGGAGGGGTTCGACCGGGACGGTTCCGGGAGGTGTCGATCCGTACCCGCGGTGTGGGGCGGTCCTGGGCATCCTTCACGGGTGGTCCCAGGTAGCTGGCCAGGCGGATCTGGACCAGCCGGCGAGCTCGTGCGGATTGGACGTGGTGGGCTCCCGAGGCTCTCTCGGACGGCGTCGGTGGCGCCGTCTCTTCCTCCTCTCCCCATCCGTCCACTCCCACCTCTACCCGAGGCCGATCCCTCTCGGCCCCGTCGCCCCCCCATCCGATCATGTGGAGGAATCGGGGAGTGGCCAAGCCCTGGACCTGACACCGATGCCCTCGCCATTCCACTCGGCCTCGAAGGTGGGTGCTACCGTCGGGGGTGCCGGTTTCGGAGAGGAGAACCTCCACCTCCCGGTGGCGGAAGACGGGAGGGCTGCCCTCCAACTTCGACACCACCTTGAACGCCGTCTCCTTGGCCGCCCAGAGGCTCCAGAGCCGGCGGAGGCGGTGTTGTGGGTCCCCGGGATAGGCGAACCAGTCCATCTCCCGTGGGGAGAGGACGCGCAGGGGGAGGCGGTCCCCCCGGGGTCGGTGACGACAGCGGGGGTGGGTCAGGTCCACCACGTCATTGCCCACGTAGATCGGGGCAGTGGATTGGATCATATGTTGATCTGGACCCGCCAACTCCGGTCACGTTCCATCGGCATGGGATCCCTGGGTCCAGGGCGGGGTCCGATGGAGACGACGACGGGTCCCCGGTCAAAGACGAGGGTTGGCCCATGCCTGAGGATGCAAAGTGGCGCATGCCACTCCACGAGTCCTGAATGAAGACGAGGCCCGAGAATGAGCGAGCTGGCGGATGGACTGGAGCGTTTTCGCAGATTGAACAGGGAGATGCGGCTTCAGCTCCTCCTGAACTATGCGAAAAAATTCCCGGACCTTCCTCCCGAGCTGGAAGAGGCCCGGGATGCTGGACTCAACAAGGTTGAGGAGTGTCAGACCCCCCTTTTCCTCTGGCTGGGCGTGGACGAGGACGGGGCCGTGACCATCCACTCCTTCGCACCCAGGGAGGCGCCCACGGTGCGAGGCTTCATGGGTTTTCTGATGGAGCAACTCCAGGGCGCCTCGGTGGAAGAGGTGGAGGCGCTTCCCCGCGACCTGCTGGAACGGATGGGGTTGAGTGAGGTCCTGGGCCCGGTCCGGACCCGTGGGCTTTCAGCTGTGCTGGATCGGATCAGGAGGGACCTCAGTCGGGCGAAGTCGCGCTGAGGGCTGAGCGGACCTGAGGGGGGATGCGCATGGGCCGGCCATCCTCGCCCACCCAGACGGCCACGATCCGGGCGTCAACAGCCGTCTCACCCTGAGCTGGTGATGGGTCAGCTTCCTCCGTGGATGCCATGGAACCGGAGGGGTCTGGAGGCGCCTCGACGTGGTCGGGCGTTTCGTGCAGGCGGACGAGCCGTTGCCGGATGATCATGGAGCTGTTTCGGAACTGTTCCACCCAGGTATCCACCCGTAGACGGTCGCCCAGCCGGCATTCCCTGCGGTAGTCCACCTCAATTCGGACTACATGGACGGCCCAACCCTCGTCGTACATGCGGGAGAGGGGAAAACCACCTTCGGCCAAGGCATCGAAGCGGGCCTGTTCCAGGTAGTTGAGGTAGACGGCGTGGTTCACGTGTCCCAGACCGTCCAGCTCGTAGCTTCGGACCTGAAAAAGAGTGGAGAATGCGGGGTGGGTGGATGGATCGGTCACGGTGTTTCGGGGTTGG
>PWWP01000348.1 GCA_003562075.1 Gemmatimonadota bacterium | reverse complement strand
TCCAACTGATTCTCCAGCGTCCGGACTTCCGAGGCCTTCAAGAAGGAGGACCAGCGATTGAAGCCGGTGGTGACCCGGACGCCAGGTCCCAGGAACCCCAGATCCACCCGGGCCCCGAAGGAATTGGTGGCCTCTACCCGGTTGGGGAAGATGTACCCCACGTCAGCGGCCACTCCCCTGAACGAGAGGTTCTCATAGTCGAAGTCGGCCAACTCCTGGGCCTCGGCAGGCCGGGGAGCCAGGAGGATCAGGAGGGCGAAGAGAATGGCCAGGAGGATGACGGCGCCACCTACGATGGCCGCCACACTGAGCCCGGCGCCACCCTGTGGACTGCCGTCGCTGTCCTCCAGCTCTTCTTTTCGTTTCTTCCACTCGTCAGAGAGCCCGGCCATTTCCCACCACCTTTGCCGCCTTCCGGGCGACGGACAGAGTAAGATCCAGCTCCTCTCGGCCGTGCATGATCGAGAGGAACCCCGCTTCGAAGGGAGAAGGAGCCAGGAAGACTCCCCGGTGCAGCATCTCCCGATGGAAGGCCGCGAATCGCTGGGTGTCGGCCTCCTGCGCCTCTTCGAAGGACCGGACCGGTCCAGGGTGGAAGAAGACGCCCCACATGGACCCCAGCACCCGACCGGAGGCCGGGATCCCCGCCTCCGTCAGCGCCTCCAGCATTCCTTCCACGAGCTCGGTTCCGTACGCCTCCCACTGGGGCCAGGGATCGTTCTCCTCAAGCCAGGCGAGCTGGGCATTCCCGGCCGCTGTGGCCAGGGGATTCCCCGAGAGGGTTCCGGCCTGGTAGACAGGACCCACCGGCGCCACCTGCTCCATGATCTCCCGCCGACCACCAAAGGCGCCCACCGGCAACCCTCCTCCGATGACCTTTCCCAGGGTGGTCAGGTCGGGAGTGACCCCGTAGCGCTCCTGGGCCCCTCCCCGAGCCACCCGGAAGCCGGTCATGACCTCGTCGAAGATGAGAACGGCCCCGTACTCGCTGGCCACTTCCCGAAGTCCTTCCAGAAACCCGGGCTCCGGGGGAATGAGACCGGCGTTCCCCATGACCGGCTCCAGGATGATGGCGGCGAACTCCTCTCCTCGCTCCTGGAAGAGGGATCGGACCTGATCCAGGTCATTGAAGGGAAGGAGGGCTGTATCCCGAACCGCCTCCTCCGGCACGCCAGGGGAGTTGGGGAGCCCCAGGGTGGCGACCCCTGAGCCGGCGGCCACGAGGAAAGGGTCAGCGTGGCCATGGTAGCAGCCCGTGAACTTGAGGAACCGGCTCCTCCCGGTGTACCCCCGAGCCACCCGGAGGGCGCTCATGGTGGCTTCCGTTCCCGAGTTCACCAACCGGACCATCTCCAGCCCCGGGACCATGCGGACCAGTCGCTCGGCCATCTCCACCTCGGCGGCGGTGGGGGCTCCGTAGCTGGTGCCCCGCTGGAGCTGAGCCTGGAGTGCCTCGGTGATGACGGGGTGGGCATGACCCAGGACCAGGGGGCCCCAGGACATGATGTAGTCCACGTAGCGCCGGCCCTCGGTATCCACGAGCCACGCCCCCTCCCCCCGCTCCACGAAGAAAGGGTCGCCTCCCACCGATTTGAAGGAACGAACGGGGGAGTTGACGCCTCCAGGAAGAACCTGTTGGGCCAGGGCCCAGAGTTGAGCGGTGGTGTTGGCGTCGGAGGGGGATGAACGGGCGTCGAAGGACATGATGGGCAGGCAACCTCGGGTGGCGATGGGCGTGCGTCGACTCCTGGCATCGTACCCTCTTCGACCCAGGAATTCCAGCCCTGCCAGGCGGCTCGACACCTGATGGACGGACTGGTAGCTTCCCCCTCTCACAGCAAGCTCACGTCCGACCCCCGACCTCATGGATCGAGTCAGCGTCGTCGAAGCCAACCTGGATCGCTACCTCTCGGAAGCTCAACCCGCTCCCCGTCCCCTGGCCCCGGACGCTCCTCTCCGACCAGGATCGGAGCTCACGGCCCAGCAGGCGATGGAGCTCTGGCAGGATCAGGCCACGAGCCGGAGCATCGATGTAGAGGCCCGACGCCTGAAGGCCCAGGGTCGGAGCTTCTACACCATCTCCAGCGCCGGCCACGAGCAGAACGCGGTGGTGGGGACCCAGCTTCGTCTAACCGACCCGTGCTTCCTCCACTACCGGTCCGGGGGCTTCATGATGGCCCGCTCCCGGCACGATCCGGAGGTGGACCCCATCCGGGACACCATGCTCTCCATCTGCGCCAGCAAGGACGATCCCATCAGTCAGGGTCGGCACAAGGTGTGGGGGAGCCGTCGACTCCAGGTTCCGCCCCAGACCAGCACCATCGCCTCCCACCTTCCGAAGGCGGTGGGGATGGCCTTCGCCCTGGGCCGGACTCGGCGACTGGAGCATGAGTTCGAGTACCCTGACGACGCCCTGGTCATGTGCTCCTTCGGCGACGCATCGGCCAACCACGCCACCGCCCTCTCGGGCATCAACTCGGCCCGTTACGCCCTTCGCCGAGGGAACCCAATGCCCATCCTCTTCGTCTGCGAGGACAATGGATTGGGAATCTCGGTGGAGACGCCGGCTCGCTGGATCCGGGAGAGCTACGGCGGCATGCGCTACCTCCGCTACTTCGAGGCCGACGGGGAGGTGGATGAGATCTGGAACGTGGTAGACGAGGCCATCGAGACCTGCCGGACCCGGCGCCTCCCAGTCTTCCTCCACCTCCGGACCGAGCGCCTCTGGGGCCATGCCGGCAGCGACATCGAAACGGCCTATCGGTCCCAGGAGGAGATCCGAGCCGTGGAAGCCCGGGACCCCCTCCTCCGGAATGCCTGCCGTCTGGTGGAAACGGGCGCGGCCACACCCGAGGAGTTGAAGGGGATCCTGGAAGAGGTGCGGATCCGGGTCCGAGAGGCTGGAGAAGAGGCTGCCGGCCAGGGACACCTGGCCACGCCGAAGGAGGTGATGGAACCTCTGGCCCCCTATGACGAGAGCCGGATCCGGGCATCGGCAGCGACCCCGGTGGACCCGGAGCGGCGGAGGGCGTTCTGGGGCGAGGAACTCCCGGAGGAGATCACCTCACCGGTGAAACGGACCATGGCAGCTCACCTGAGCGCGGCCCTGGCCGACGAGATGCTCAAGCGGCCCGAGATCCTGGTTTTTGGAGAGGACGTGGGACGAAAGGGCGGTGTCTACTACGTGACGGCCGGGCTTCAGAAGCGCTTCGGACAGGGGCGAGTCATCGACACCCTCCTGGACGAGACGACCATCCTGGGGGTTGCCCAGGGGGCAGGCATGGCGGGGCTCCTTCCCGTCCCCGAGATCCAGTACCTGGCCTATGTCCACAACGCCGTGGACCAGCTCCGGGGCGAAGCCGCCTCCCTCCAGTTCTTCAGCACGGGACAGTTCCAGAACCCCATGGTGGTCCGGATGGCCGGGCTGGCCTACCAGAAGGGGTTCGGGGGCCACTTCCACAACGACAATTCCATCGGGGGCCTCCGGGACATCCCCGGACTCCTCATGGCAACCCCGTCCCGGGGGGATGACGCCGTGCGGATGCTCCGGGGCTGCCTGGCCACCGCTGCCGAGTGCGGCCGGGTGGTGGTCTTCCTGGAACCCATCGCCCTCTACCACGAGAAGGACCTGCACCAGGAGGGAGATGGGGAGTGGCTCTCCGACTACCCGGCGCCCGGCCAGGTCCTTCTTCCGGGAGAAGTGAAGCTTTCGGGGGAGGGTGACCTGCTGGTCATCAGTTACGCCAATGGGTACCGGATGAGCCTGCAGGCCCAGCGGATCCTCCAGGAGGAGCACGGTCGCTCGGTCCAGGTGATGGACCTCCGGTGGCTCAACCCACTCCCCTTCGAGGCCATCCAGGAAGCTGCCCGGGGCAAGGCCGGGGTCCTGGTGGTGGACGAGTGCCGTCGGACGGGAGGTGGAATCGCCGAGGCCGTGGTGGCGGAGTTGGCCGAGTCGGGCTATCCCGGACGCCTCTCATCCGTTCGGGCCCACGATACCTTCGTTCCCCTGGGCCCGGCCGCTGACGTGGTCCTCATCGGAACCCACGACATCGTGGAGGCGGCGCTGGGGTTCTGATTGGTGGTCGCGTCGTGAGGTTCGCATGAGCTCGGTAGGCGACTCCGGGGTCGCGGCAGAGCGAGACAACCGGGGTCCGGGGAGGATCGGGGGGCGATGCGGGGTTCGTGGAGGGTCCGGAGGCAGGTCTGGCTCCGAGAAGTCTGATCGGGAAATGGGGCAGGATCGGGCGTCCCCAACCTCCTGTGCCCGCACATCTTGAGGCCATTTAACGATCCCGGCCCAACCGCCATCGGACTATTGTACCCCGTGAGCAGATGTACCCCTCGAATCCCGCAGGCCGACTTCGGTATCGCGGTCCGGGGTTGAATCGACTCGAAGTTCCCCGGCCATGAATGAGCGAGGTCAAGAATGAAACTGCGGAATATCCTGATCATCCTCGTCGTGGTGGTGGGCGTTGGCGCGTGGTGGGGGACCCAACGCTACGCCACGGCCGAAGGGAGCCTCCCTCCTCTGGAAACCACCGAAGCGAGTCGAGGTGAGGTTTCGCAACGGATCGTGGCCCACGGGAAGATCCAACCGGTCCACCGGGTGGAGGTGGGAAGTCAGGTGTCGGGGATCGTGGATGACGTCCTCGTGGACTTCAACAGCCGGGTGACCCGGGGCCAGGTCATCGCCCAGATCGATCCCTCCACCTTCGAGGCGGCCGTGGCATCAGCCGAGGCAGAGCTGGAATCGGCGGAAGCCGGCCTGGAGCTGGCCCGGCACCAATGGACACGGGTCCAGGAGCTTCGGGAGCTCCAGTTCGTCCCTCCTTCCGACGTGGATGAAGCCCGGGCCTCCTTGAGCCAGGCCGAGGCCCAGGTCCGGGTTCGCCGTCATGCCCTGGACGCAGCCCGTCGGGAGCTGGAGCGGACCTCCATCACGGCACCTGCTGACGGGATCGTCATCTCCCGGACCATCGACCCGGGCCAAACCGTGGCCGCCAGCCTGAGCGCGCCCATCCTCTTCGAGCTGGCCTCGGACCTGACCCAGATGCACATCCACGCCAACGTCTCCGAAGCCGATATCGGTGGGGTGGAGGAGGGACAGTCGGCGGTCTTCGTGGTGGACGCCCATCGGGATCGAGAGTTCACCGGCGAGGTGATCCAGGTGCGGAACGCCCCCATCGAAGAAGACAACGTGGTTCACTACGAGACCATCATCGCGGTGAGCAACGAAGAGGGTTTCCTGAAGCCGGGGATGACGGCGGAAGTATCCATCATCAGTGACGAGCGCCAGGACGTACTTCGCGTCCGAAATACAGCCCTCCGCGCCCGTCTCCCCGACGCCATCCGACCGGAGGACCCTGAGGAGGATGGTGAGACCAACGGGCTGGTCTACCGACTGGAGAATGGCGAACTGATCCCCACACGGGTCGCCACCGGGCTGGCCGACGGGGTGTACACCGAGATCCTGGACGGCTTGAGCGAGGGTGACGTGCTGGCCGTGGGTCTGTCGCTCACCACCGACGCTGACAATGATGGGTCCCGGAGTCTCTTCTCCGGCTCCCAGGCCCAGTTCTGAGCCGGATGAGCCTGGTTCGCCTGGAAGGGATCGAGCGGACGTACAAGACGGGCCGGGTTGCGGTCCGAGCCCTCAGGGGTATCGACCTGGAGGTGGAGGAAGGGGAGTTCCTGGCCATCATGGGTCCCAGCGGATCGGGGAAGTCCACCCTGATGAACATCCTGGGATGCCTTGATCAGCCAACAGCCGGCAGCTACTACCTGAAGGGGGACGATGTCTCCCGGATCCGGAAGAACGAGCTGGCACGGGTCCGGAATGGAATGCTGGGCTTCGTCTTCCAGGCATTCCACCTTCTCCCCCGGACCTCGGCGCAGGAGAATGTGGAGCTCCCCCTTCTGTATCGAGAGGACGAACTGAGCTGGAAGGAGATCCATTCCCGGGCCCGGAAGGCTCTGGAGACGGTCGGGTTGGCCGACCGACTGGACCATACGCCCAACGAGCTCTCCGGGGGACAGAAGCAGCGGGTGGCCATCGCCCGGGCTCTGGTGACCGAGCCCAGCGTCCTCCTGGCCGACGAGCCGACGGGGAACCTGGATTCCCGGACCACTCTGGAGGTCATCGACCTGATCCAGGGATTGAATCGTCAGGGGCTCACCATCCTCATGGTGACTCACGAGGCGGAGATGGCCCGGTTCGCCGAACGGACGGTGACCCTCCGGGACGGGCTCATGGCCAGCGATCGTCGGCATGAGCCGCTGGACGCTCGGAAGGCGCTGGCGGAGTGGCGGGATGAGAGCGAGAACCAGGACGGAGCTGAGGCCCAGGACGCAGCGGTGGAAGACTCCGCCTCCTCGACGGGAGCCACCGCCCCGTCATCCCGCGATGGGACAACCGGAGACGATCCCGAGCATGTGGAGGTGACGGCATGAAGTGGAGCGCAGTCCCGTACTCGGCTCTCCGAGCGCTTCGTCGAAATACCCTTCGCACGCTCCTCACGGCCCTGGGCATCATCATCGGTGTGGGCGCCGTCATCACCATGGTGGGGTTGGGCCAGGGAGCCAGCGCTGAGGTCGAAGAGCAGGTGAATCGCCTGGGTCAGAATGTGGTCCTGGTCTTTCCTGGCGAGCGACAGCTGGGGGGCGTCAGCATTGGGGGAGGAAGCGCCAACACCCTGACGGCCGAGGACGCCATCGCCCTCCGTGACGAGATCCCGGAGGTCATTGCTGCCAGTCCGGAGGTCCGCTCCCAACGGGTGATCGTTCACGGGAATCGCAACTGGTTCACCCGCATCTACGGCCAATCCCATGACTACCTCCAGATCCGGAACTGGGCTGTGGAGGACGGTGAGATGTTCACCGAGGAGCATGTGGACCAGGCCGCCCTGGTGGCGGTGGTGGGTCAGACCATCGTGGATGAACTCTTCGAGGGCTCGGACCCCATAGGCGAGACGATTCGGGTCCGGGGCCTGCCCCTGACCATCATCGGGGTCCTTGAACGGAAGGGGATGTCGCTCATGGGGTCGGTCCAGGACGACATCGTCATCGTCCCGTATACGACTGGGTTTCAGCGGATTTCGGGTCGCAGCCACGCCATGGTGATCAACGTCCAGGTCTACAATGCCGAGTCCATGGACATCGCCCGGGCCAAGATGACGGACCTCCTCCGGGAGCGGCACCGCCTGGCCCCCTATCAGGACAACGACTTCACAATCCAGACCCAGGAGGATGTGGCTCAGATGGCCACCGAGACCTCCCGGGTCATGACCTGGCTCCTGGCCTCGATCGCTGGGATCTCCCTCTTTGTCGGGGGCGTCGGGATCATGAACGTCATGCTGGTGAGTGTGACGGAGCGGACCCGCGAGGTAGGTCTCCGCCTGGCTGTGGGTGCCCGGGGCCCCGACGTCCTCATGCAGTTCCTCATCGAGGCGGTGATCCTCTGCCTCCTGGGAGGGATTGGAGGGATCATCGTCGGGGTGGTGGGCACGGAGGTCATCGCCAGCTACGCAGGCTGGCCCGCCCTCTTCTCGGTGGAGGCCATGATGGTGGCGGTGGGGGTGTCGGCGGCTGTGGGCGTCTTCTTCGGGTTCTACCCGGCGTGGAAGGCGTCCCGCCTCGATCCCATCGTGGCGCTGCGGCGGGAGTAGGGTGGATCAACGATTCGGCCTCCAGCCAAGGTCGCAGGCCCCGGTCAATGCCCCCGGACCGGTGGAACCCTTCAAGCTCGAGCGAACCGTCAGACCACCCGCGCAACCAGGTCGTACTCCAGGACGTCTTCGATCTCCAC
>PWWP01000229.1 GCA_003562075.1 Gemmatimonadota bacterium | reverse complement strand
GGGCCCGGCAGGCGCGCTTGCGTTTGTACCTCGGTGGTCCCCTGCCCACGACGCCCGCACCACCCCATAAGACCAGGAAGACCCCATGGCCGACTCCTCCAGACCGGACAACCTCATCGTAGGCGAGGGCCTGACCTTCGACGACGTGCTCCTGATTCCCGGACACTCGAAGGTCCACCCGCGGGATACGGATGTGGGCACCCAGCTCACCCGCTCCATCCGGCTGGCCATTCCCCTCCTGAGTGCCGCAATGGACACGGTCACCGAGTCCCGGATGGCCATTGCTCTGGCCCGGGAAGGGGGGCTGGGGATCATCCACAAGAATCTCCCGGTGGAACGGCAGGCGTTGGAGGTGGACCGGGTGAAGCGTTCCGAGAGTGGGATGATTCAGAACCCCATCACTCTTCGTCCCGGGGCCAATCTCCGAGACGCCCACGAGCTCATGGCGCGCTTCTCCATCTCCGGTGTGCCCATCGTGGAGGAGGATGACCGGCTGGTGGGGATCATCACGAATCGGGACCTGCAGTTCGAGGAGGACCTGGACCGGTCGGTCCAGGAGGTCATGACCCAGGAGGAATTGGTGACTGCCCCTCTGGGCACGACCCTGAGTCAGGCCGAGCGGATCCTCCACAAGCACCGGATCGAGAAGCTTCCGGTGGTGAACGAGGATGGGACCCTGGCAGGGCTCATCACGGTGAAGGACATCGTGAAACGGCGTCAGTTCCCCAACGCTTCCAAGGACGAGCGGGGTCGCCTTCTGGTGGGTGCGGCCATCGGCGCCTCCGGTTCGGATCTGGAACGGGCCCAGGCCCTGGTCGACGCCGGTGTGGATCTCATGGTCATCGACACGGCCCACGGGCATTCGGAAGGGGTGCTCCAGGCGGTGGCCCGGATCCGGGAAGCCTTCCCCGACACCCAGCTCGTGGCCGGGAACGTGGCCACGGCCAGTGGGGCCGCAGCACTGGTGGATCGCGGAGTGGATGCGGTGAAGGTCGGAGTGGGACCCGGTTCCATCTGCACCACCCGGGTGGTCACGGGGGTGGGCGTGCCTCAGCTCTCTGCGGTCATGGATGCGGTGAAGGGTGTGGACGGTCGGGTGCCGATCATCGCCGACGGGGGGATTCGGTACTCGGGCGACCTGGTGAAGGCCCTGGCCGCAGGGGCGAACTGCGTCATGATGGGCTCCATGTTCGCCGGAAGCGAAGAGGCTCCGGGTGAGAGCTTCCTCCTGGAGGGCCGCCGCTACAAGCTGGTCCGGGGAATGGGCTCCCTCTCCGCCATGGAGGAGGGATCGGCCGACCGCTACTTCCAGGAGGGGAGCACCGACACCCGGAAGCTGGTCCCTGAAGGCATCGAGGCCCGAGTTCCTTACAAGGGACCGGTCTCGGACACGGTCTTCCAGCTGGTGGGAGGGCTGCAGAGTGGGATGGGCTACTGCGGTGCCGGGACGTTGGAGGAGCTGAAGGAGCGGGCCCGCTTCTACCGGGTCACCTCGGTGGGACTCAGGGAATCCCATCCCCACGATGTGACCATCACCCGGGAAGCGCCGAACTATCGGCTGTAGGGTATGGCCTGAAGAGAGGTGAACCGGTGCCGGAGGGAAATAAACCCTCCGGCACCGGAGGGGCCGCCCGCCAGGATCGACTTGCAGCTTTTCCTCAGGGGTCTAATTTACCAGACTGTCCCTAGAAGGGCTGGAGCCGAAACCCAGGTGGACCCGAGGGTCTGTCTGGGAACCGGTGGCCAGCCGTCCGAGACAGGGTGTGTCCGACTCCACCCCTCCCGGGAACACTGACTCCGGACCTCATGGATGTAGCCAAGCTCAGCCCGCGCCTCCTCCTTGGGCCCGGTCCCTCTCCTGTGTCTCCCCGGATTCTCCAGGCCCTCGCCCGGCCGACTCTGGGCCACCTGGATCCTCAGTTCCTGGGCATTCTGGATGAGGTGAACGACGGTCTCCGGGAGCTCTTCGGCACCACCAACCAGACCACCTTTCCCGTGTCCGGCACCGGTTCGGCCGGGATGGAGGCGGCCATGGTGAACCTGTTGGAGCCCGGAGACACGGCCATCGTAGGGGTGAAGGGCGTCTTCGGGACCCGATTGGCCGAGATGGCTCGGCGCCTGGGGGCTCAGGTGGTTGAGGTGGAAGGGGAGTGGGGACGGCCGCTGGACCCGGAACGCCTGATCGAGGCCCACAACGACCATCCGGGCGCCCGATTGGTGGCCCTGGTCCATGCCGAGACATCCACCGGGGTGCGGCAGCCCCTGTCTGCTGTGGGCCGCCACCTCCGGAATTCGGATACGCTTTTCGTGGTGGACGCCGTCACCTCCCTGGGTGGGATGGAGGTGGGGGTGGACGACGTGGGAATCGATGTCTGCTATGCAGGAACGCAGAAATGTCTGGGGGTTCCCCCGGGGCTTGCGCCCATCACCTTCTCTTCCCGAGCGCTGGATCGGATCCGCAATCGGGAGTCACCGGTGGCCAGTTGGTACCTGGACGTGACGCTCATTGCGGGTTATCTGGGATCGGAACGTCGGTACCACCACACAGCCCCCATCAACCTCATCTATGCTTTGCACGAAGCGCTGGCGGAGGTTCGGGACGAAGGGCTGGGGGCTCGCTTTGCCCGACATGCCCGGGTCGGTGGAAGGCTTCAGGAGGAACTGGTGGAGCGCGGATTCGGGCTCTTCACCCAGCCCCCTGAGGCCCGTCTACCCCAGTTGACGGCTGCTACACTTCCGGACGGTCGAGAAGAAGGACCCCTTCGAGCCAGACTCCTGGAGGACCACGGGATCGAGGTGGGGGGAGGACTGGGTCCGGGGAAGGGCAAGCTCTGGCGAATCGGCCTCATGGGCCATGGAGCCCGAGACAGCTCGGTGGACCGGCTCCTGGAGGCAGTGGACGTATTGATGGAGGACGTATGAGTGCATCTGGATCGATGGATGACGGGGTGAAGGCAGGGCCAGGCGAAGCAGAGCCTCGGGCCAAGGGATCGGCAGGGTTTCTCCTGAAACAGGCCCGTCCCTTCCTGGGGTTGGCACTGGCGATTCTGGTGGTGGGCGGCTGTCAGCGGGCGGGGATGGAGCCCCCTGAGGCGCCGGTGCCGGAGGTGGCCACCGATCCGGCTACCGCCCCGTCCGAGCAGGCTGACCAGCCGGCGGTCCGCTCGCCGGGGATGGCCCTCCCCAGCGGTGCGCTGCCGGTTCCCGAAGTGGAGGTAAACGGAGTGGATCCCATCCTCCACGCTCGAGTTGGACAGGATCCCCACCTGCAGGAGCGGACCGAGTTCTGGAAGTCCTTCTGGACGAGCCGGTCCCGGGGCCACTTCGAGCGTTACCTGGATCGGATGGGGGCCTGGGATGCGTTCGTGGATGAGGAGCTGGCTGCCCGGGGGATGCCGGCCAGTCTCCGCTACCTGCCCATCGTGGAGAGCGGATATCACCACTCGATTCGGAGTCGGGTGGGTGCCACGGGGCTGTGGCAGCTCATGGCCCCCACCGCCCGCGGCCTGGGGCTCACAGTGGATGGGATCGTGGATGACCGGCGGGATCCGGTGGCGTCGACCCGCGCGGCGCTGGATTACCTGACCGAGCTCCACGGACAGTTCGATTCCTGGTTCCTGGCCCTTTCGGCCTACAATGCAGGCCCGGGACGGATCTCCCGGATCCTGGCCCGCCATGCCCCGGATGAGGCCATGCCCGGCGATGAGCGGTACCTTCGGGCCCGGGCCCACTTCCCGGCCGAGACCCGGGAGTTCGTCCCCCGCTTCTTCGCGGCGGCGGCCCTGGCCTCCAATCCGGAGGCCTACGATCTGCCCCCGGTGAACGGAGCCCGACGGGTCCAATTCGATGAAGTGGTGGTCCCTGACGCCACCTCTCTCGATGTGGTGGCCACCGCCGCCGGAGTGGACGAGGACCAGGTCCTGGCCCTGAATCCCCACTACCATCGCGGATTCACCCCCCCGGGGGCCGAGCGAGTCGTCCGGGTCCCTGAGGGACACGGCTCCGGCTTCGCCCAGGCGTTCGCACAGATCCCCCCCGATGAGCGGATCTCCTTCATGGAGCACACGGTGGCCCAGGGTGAAACCCTGACCCACATCGCCCGCCGCTACGGGGTGAGTGTATCGGAGCTCACAGGGGCCAATGGTGGGCTGGATCCCCGGCGGCTTCAGATCGGCCAGCGCCTGGTGGTGCCCGTGGGTGGGAGTGGGACCGGCGGTCCGGGAACGTCCCAGGTGGCCCAGGCTTCGGGAGGAGCAGACAGCAGTGCCGGCCAGAATGCCAGCGGCGCCGGAAATGGGAGCCAGGGCCAGGGTGACCAGAGCCAGCCCACGGTCCATGTGGTGTCCTCCGGGGAGAACCTCTGGACGATCAGCCGCCGGTATGGGGTGGGCGTGAATGAGCTTCGGAGCATGAACGGGCTGGGGAACAACGCCGTCCTCCAGCCGGGCCAGGAGTTGGCGGTGGGCAGTAATGGTGCCCCTCGCCTCCATCGGGTACGCCCCGGCGACACCTGGGGTGGCGTGGCCCAGCGCTACGGGATTCCCACCTCCGATCTGGCCCGGGCCAACGGCCGCAGCACCACCGATGTGATCCGGGTGGGTGAGGAGCTCCAGGTCCCGGTAGACGGGAACTGAGGCGGGGCCTCACATGCCTCGCTTCCGGGTCTGAAGCAAGGTCGGGTCAGTCGGGCCCTCCGGGTCGGTCAGGTCCCCGTAGACAGGGTCTGAAGTATGGATGGGCCGTCCGTATCCCAATCTGGTGGGGTCCGACGGAGGCTCAATCCCGTTCCGAGGCGGTCCAGTGACCGCTCCGGCCCCCGGACTTCTCCAGGAGTCGGATCTGGCCCAGTTCCATGCCCTTCTCCAGGGCCTTCCCCATGTCGTAGATGGTGAGGAGGGTCAGGGAAACGGCGGTGAGGGCTTCCATCTCCACCCCGGTGCTCCCCTGAATCCGAGCCGTGGCCCGGGCCCGGATACCGGGGAGGGACGGATCGGGCTCGGCCACTACCTTCACGGAGACGGCGGGGAGGAGGTGGCAGAGCGGGATGAGCTCCCCCGTCCGCTTTCCAGCCTGGATACCGGCCAGTTCGGCTACCCGGAGGACATCTCCCTTCCCTCCGCCCCCTTCCTCCAGGAGCCGATCCAGTGTCTCCGCTGTCATCCGTATGGTCCCCTCGGCCACGGCCCTTCGGGTGGTGGGCGGTTTCTCCGAGACATCCACCATTCGAGGTCGACCACCGGCCTCCATGTGGGGGAGGCCAGGAGCTTCGCCACGGCCGGATGGGCCGAGACCTTCGGACGGCGACGGTGGGTGGTCGTCTGAGGACATGACGTTGGCCCGGTGGGGAGTCAGGTGGCAACCAGGATCCGGTGCAGGCGGATCAGGAGATTGGATAGGAGAAGCTGGGGATTCACATTTCCGGCGGCCTGGGCTCGGGCGTCCTGGACCGCTTGCATCCCCCGAGCGACCCGTGCCGGGTGAATGCGCTGTTCCCGGGCGGTCCGGGCCAGCCAGTCACCGGCCTCCTGGTTCAGGAGGGCGTCGGCGGCGCCCGAAGCAGCGGCTCCCAGGTCCCGGAGCCAGATCTCCAACCCCATGAGGAGCTCCCTGAGCCCCCGAGCCCCGGATGGGCGGTACTGGAGCGCCCGGGAAAATCGGTGCCCTGGTTGGGGGCTCAAGGCGTCCCGAAGGAGTCGAAAAGACTCCTTCCGGAGGGCCTCCAGGGGCCCGTCTCCGTCGCCGTCGGCCAGGAATCCCATGGCGCGGCCGATGGCGCCTGAGGAGAGGCGAGCTGCTTTCCGGGCCTCCTCAGGGGCCACGTCCAACTGGCGAACCAGGAAATCCGCCACCACCTGGGTGGGGAGGGACGGGAGGTGGAGGGAGGAGGTCCTGGATCGGATGGTGGGGAGGAGCCGGCCCGGTTCGGCGGACGTGAGGATGAACCATGTCCCCTCCGGCGGTTCCTCCAGGAGCTTGAGAAGGGCATTGGCCGCTTCCGGACTGGCGTCCTGGGCCACCAACTCCTCGGCATCGGCAATCAGGAATACCTGGCGGGAGGCCATGGCCGGGCGGGAGGATGCCCGGCGTCGAAGATTTCGAACCGTCCCCAGGTGAAGCCCCAGGGGTTCCTCCGAGTGGGAGCTCTGGAGGGGCTCTTCCCGGAGTTCGGCGATCCGGGAGGTCCGGGCGTCCTCCAGGGCCTCGTCGTCCCGGTCCCGGCTCCCTTTGGATGGGGGCTTCTTCACCGGGAAGTACCAGTGGAGGTCGGGGTGCTCCACCCGGAGGGCCAGTCGGCAGCCCTGGCAGCCCTGGCAGGGCCCGGCCCGGGAGGACTCCTGACAGAGGAGAAGCTGGGCCAGCCAGAGGCCGAAGCGCTGCTTCCCCACACCTGGGGGACCGTGGAGGAGGAGGGCCTGTGGCAGACAACCTCGATCCAGGGCTGCAGCCACCCCGTCCCGGGCCTCATCATGGCCCTCCAGTGGGTGGAGGTTCATGATCCGCTTCCCAGGGGCCGGAGCCAGCTCAGAGGATCCTGGGCGCTGGGTGCGCCGCCTCCGACGGGGGCTCGGAGCTGGAACTCCATGTGTGGACCGGAGGCGGTGCCCCCTCCACCCACGGTTCCCACCACCTGGCCGGCTGATACCCGGCGCCCCTCCACCACGCCCACCTCCTCCAGGTACAGGTAGAGGGTGTAGAACCCGTCCCCGTGGCTCAGGATGACAGTGGGGCCGTACCCCTCGAAGGGACCGGCCAGGACCACCGTACCATCCCGGACCGCTTCCACCGGGGTGCCCAGGGGTGCCCGGATGCCTACGCCGTTCCAGCGCAGAACCGTCCCGTTGGGACGCCGTTCCACACCGAAGCGATAGGCCAGTTCGCCCTCCACAGGCCAGGACAGGGAGCCCATGTCGCTGACGGAGAGGGTGGTGGCTCCAGGCGTGTCACCGGTTTCTGCGGCTCGCCGCTCGGCCTCCAACCGGCGTCGCTCCAGGTCCGTGACCAGCCCGGACAACCGTCCTTCCTGGGCTTCCAGCTGGTCCAACATGGAAACGGTCCGGGCTTCCTCGCTCCGGAACTGACTCAGGGTCTGTTGACGCTGGGCTTCCACCTGTCGGAGCTCGGCCACCTCGGTGACCTGGTCCTGACGAAGTCGGTTCAGCTCGGCCAGGGACTCTTCCACCTCCCGGGATTGGGCCTGCAGCGCTCCTTCCATCTCCTCCACCGCGCCCAGGAGGGATTGGTCGTAGTCGGCCATGAGTCGGAGGTAGCGATACCGGTTCAGGAGATCGGAGAAGGATTCCGCACCCAGGAGGACCTGGACGGTGTGGAGGGGGCCTCGCATGTAGATGCCCCGGAGGCGGTGGGCCAGGACCGCCTGCCGTTCCCTGAGGTCGTCGCGGGTGAGGAGGAGTTGGGTGGTGATGTCCTCCACCCGTGCACTGGTGGCTTCCACCTGAAAGTCGATCTCGCTCAGGACGGAGCGCGATGCAGAGAGCTGCTGCTCGATGTTCCGGAGTTCGGTGGAGACGTCGGCAACCCGGGAACGGAGGCCCTGCATCTCGCTCTGGAGCTGAGCCCGCTCCTCCCGGATCTGTTCCAGGCGCCGCTGGCTCTCCTGGATTTCCCGTTGGATCTCTTCCGGGGAACGCTCCTGGGCTGAGAGGGCGGTGGGACCGGTGAAGGTGGGAAGGAGCACCCCCAGCAGGAGGAGTCCGCCCACCAGACGGCCCAGTCCTCGACCTGTTCCCTTGCCCTGTCCGGGTGCCACCTGCCTCCAAGGCATCTCAAACCTCCCGGAGATACCGTCGGATGGCGAAGCCGCTGGCCAACAGCCCGAAGAGGCCACCGCCGGCGATACCGGCCACCATCCACTCCACGGGGATCCACTCCACCCGGAAGATAAG
>PWWP01000167.1 GCA_003562075.1 Gemmatimonadota bacterium | reverse complement strand
TGATCTGGAAGCCGAAGCGATCCGGGTCGTCCTTCGACAAACCGAAGGGAACCGCCGGAAAGCCGCCGAGAGCCTGGGGATTGGCGAACGGACCCTCTACCGGAAGATCAAGCGCTACGGCATCGAGGCGTGAGGCCAGGAAGCCGGTGGTCCAGCCACCAACAGTTCCTTCGTACAGAACGGAGGGGAGTACCGGAGGGGTCAATGGATCCCTCCTGGCCCTCGGCTCCTCGGCTTCCTTCTTGCCGGGGAATCCTACTCCTGGAGGGCAGTTATAATGAATACATTATATATAATAAGTACATTATAACCGAGGGCTGGCCGAGCGGTCAGGGGAAGGATCCACCGCCTGCCCGAGCCCGAACCCGGAACCGTTCCGCCTGGACCTGGGGGAGAATCCGTTCCCAGCTCCGATCCCGGATTTCCTGATACTCCACCTCCAGACTGCTTTCCAGATCCACCTCGGCAGGAAAGGCGTACACCGCCATGAGGGTTTCCTGGGGACCCACCCGATGCCGGGTCCAGCGCGGTGTCACCGGTCGGATGTCCACGGGACGATAGCGGAGTCCACGGCTCACCAGGTTCACGTCTTCCGGTTCGAAGGCGCTCTGGACGGACTCGGAGTGGACTGCTACCAGGAAGAGCTGGAAGGCCACGGCCGTACCGGTCCGTTCACGGAAGATCTGCTGGTGGCCAGAAGCCAGAGCCGAGAGCCGCTCATAGGTGTCGGGTGCGGTGACTCGAGTCACCGATTCGGCCAGGGGCGTGATCCGCATCTGAAGATCTCCCCGCCTCAGGTAGACCGAGATCTCGTGCTGGGAGAGGGTGCCGGCTCGGACCGGGAGGTCGGTGGTGTCGGCCACCATTCCATCTCCACCGGCTCCAACTCCAGTCCGATTCCCTCGGTCTTCACCAGCAGGATCCTGTAGGAGGAGCCCGCAGCCTGTGATCAGGAGGAGGAGGCCGCAGCCCGCGATCCGAGTTCCGGTCCGTCCCATCAGGGGGTAGCTCCTCCCCCGGTGAGGGGAATCCCGCCGATCCCCCGCTGCGGCGCATCCTGCTCGATTCCCTCGAGTAGTGCTTCAATGGAGGCCAGGAGTTCTTCCCGTCCCTCTCCGGTCTTGGAGGAGAAGGGAATGACCTGCTCCGGTTCCAGCGCCAGATCCCCAGGGAGCTCCCGGAGCCGCTTGATTCGCTCCGAGTGGGTGAGCTTGTCGATCTTGGTGAGGATCACCAGTGCTGGGAGTTTGAGGGATGCCAGATACGAGAGCATCTGGCGATCACTCTTCGTGGGATCGTGCCGAGCGTCCACGAGCTGAACGACGGCCTGGGGCCCATCCGGGCGAGAGAGGTACCCCTCCACCAGGTGCGCCCACTGGTCCCGTACGGCGTCCGGGACCCGGGCGTATCCATAGCCGGGAAGGTCCACCAGGAAGAATCGGTCGTTCACCCGAAAGAAGTTGACTGCCCGGGTCTTCCCGGGCTGGGCGGACACCCGGGCCATCTTCTTCCTCGTGCGCCTGAGGAGGGTGTTGATGAGGGAGGATTTTCCCACATTGGATCGGCCGGCAAAGGCCAGTTGGGGCAGCTCCCCGGGAAGGGGGGCGTCCGGATCCACGATGGTCCCGGCATACTCCACACTTCGGATCTTCACAGCTTCTCCTTATCCGGTCCTCAAGAGGTAGGGTCTAGTACACTTCACCCGGTGAGGTGTCTCCCCTCTCCGGAGCCTGGCGGTTGGCGGCAGGGGGCCGGATGGGGTCACTGGGAGAGGCTCACGCCGCCATCCAGGGGGCCGCTGGGAAAATCCCGATCCCCGGCGGGGAACTCCCGGTCTCCGGTGGTCCCCGGCAGTGCCACCCCCGGGCCAAAGACCTCGTCCAGTGCCTGGTCCATCCGGTCCACCAGCCGGAAGTCCAGGCGCTTCCGGATCTCCGGCGGCAGGGTTTCCACTTCCCGGGCGTTGCCGGTGGGGAGAACCACTGTCCGCATTCCGATCCGGAGCGCCGCCACCGCCTTCTCTCGGACTCCTCCCACGGGGAGGACCCGACCTCGAAGGGTGATCTCTCCCGTCATGGCCACATCGGGCCGGGTGGCGAGACCCGTCAGGGCAGAGATCAGGGCGGCGGCGATGGTGATCCCGGCAGAGGGCCCGTCCTTGGGGGTGGCCCCTTCGGGGATGTGGATATGGATGTCCACATCCCGGTGGAAGGTAGGCCGGAGACCGAGCATCCGCGCCCGGGCCCGAGCGAAAGTGAAGGCCGCCACTGCCGATTCCTTCATGACATCGCCCAGGGTCCCCGTCAACTGAATGGAGCCGCTTCCGGGGACGACGGCAACTTCCACCTCCAGGGCCTCCCCTCCGACCGGCGTCCAGGCCAGCCCAGTGGCGATGCCTACCCGCTCCTCCCCCTGGGTCCCGCCGTCCCGCCGGTGGCGAGGCGGGCCCAGGAGGCCAGGGAGGGCCGTGGGGGCCAGGAAGGCTTCCTGATCGGGCGCCCGCCGTTTCTCCGCTACCTCCCGGGCCAGCTTCCGGGCCATCCGGGCCAGGGACCGATCCAGTTCGCGGACGCCGGCTTCCCGGGTATAGCCTTCGATGACCGCTTCCACGGTTTTCTCCTCCAGCCGGAATCCGTCTGCTGGAAGCCCGTGTCGGGTGAGCTGATTGGGGAAGAGGAAGCGAGTGGCGATAACCTGCTTCTCCGTGTCCAGATAGCCTGGGATCCGGATCACCTCCATGCGGTCCCGGAGGGCGTCGGGGATCCCGGCCAGGGTGTTGGCCGTGGCGATGAAGAGGCCGCGGGAGAGGTCCACGCCCAACTCCAGATAGTGGTCGCGAAAGGCCGAATTCTGCTCTGGATCCAGCACCTCCAGGAGGGCCGAGGCCGGATCGCCGTGGCCATCCTTCACCACCTTGTCCACCTCGTCCAGGAGGAAGACGGGGTTGGCCGACCCGGCCTGCCGCAGACCCTGGACGATCCGACCCGGGAGGCTTCCCACGTAGGTGCGACGGTGGCCCCGGATCTCGGCTTCGTCCCGGATGCCGCCCAGCGACACCCGGACGAAACGCCGCTCCAGGGCCCGGGCGATGCTCCGGGCCAGGGAGGTCTTGCCCACTCCGGGCGGACCGACCAGGCAGAGGACCGGGCCCTTCAGCTCTCCCACCAGGGAGAGGACAGCGATGTGGTCCAGGATCCGGTCCTTTACCTCTTCCAAGCCGTGGTGGGCCTCTTCCAGGACCTCTGCGGCGTGGGTGACGTCGGTGTTGTCCTGGGTGATGGTCTGCCAGGGCAGACTGACAATCCAATCCAGGTAGTTCCGGATGACCCCCGACTCAGGGGAGGCCGGATTCAGCTTCTGGAGACGTGCCAACTCCCGGTCGGCCCGCTTCCGAGCCGGCTCCGGGAGCTCTGCCGCCTCCACCTGAGCCTCCAGGTCGTCCCACTCTCCCCCCTCGTCCCCCAATTCCTTCTGGATGGCGCGGAGCTGCTCCTGCAGGTAGATGTGGCGCCGCTCCTGGTCCATCTGGCGAGACATCTCCTGGCCCAGGCGCTCCTCGATCCGAAGGATCTCCAGCTCCCGCTCCAGGAGCTCCAGCGTCCGATGGGCTGCCGTTTCCAGGGTCTCGGCTTCCAGGATCTCCTGCTTCTCCCGGGCCGGGACCAGGATGTGTCCCACGACCCGGTGGAGGGCTCGGACACGGTGGTGGAAGGACTGGGGCGTGCCGCCACTCGCGTCGGATGGGGTCGGAACCTCTCCCTCCGGGCCATCCGGGAGCTCGGGATGGAGGTGGGCGTACTCCCGGGCATCTCGCTCCACCCGCCGGACCAGCGCCTCCACCTTCGGGAGGTGGTCGGGGGGAGGCTCGGGATAGGGGAAGGGGGTGCCCTGAGCCTGGAAGGGGCCGGGTCCGGGCAGGAATCGGTGGACTCGGATTCGCTCCAGCCCCTCGAAGACGACCCGGTTCGTTCCATCGGGAAGGGAGCTGCGTTGGACGATGCGGGCCAGCGTCCCCGTTCGATGGAGATCCTCCAGCTCCGGATCTTCGACCTCCGGATCTTCCTGGGCGACCAGGAGGATGAGGTTTCCGGCCTGGGCGGCTTGATCCAGGGCCCCGGTGGAGCGGGGACGGCCCACCAGGAGGGGGAGGACCATGGAGGGAAAGAACACCAGGTCACGGAGTGCCAGGACCGGGATCTGATCAGGCAACTCCTCGACCCGACCGTTCGCCGGCCCATCGCCTGGCCCTGTCACTTCCTCCATGCCGGCGCCTCCTCGGGCTTGGCGATCAGGCTTCTTTTTTCTGCTTCTGGTCGCTGCGGAGGACCAGGAGGGGAGGGACGCCCCGCTCCACGCTCTCCGGGGTGATGACCACCTCCCGGACATCGTTCCGGGACGGGATGTCGAACATGACGTCCCGCATGATGTCTTCCAGGACCGCTCGGAGTCCCCGGGCCCCTGTTCCCCGGGAGAGGGCCTTCCGGGCAATGGCTCGGATGGCCTGAGGGTCGAAGGTGAGACCGATCTCCTCCAGCTCGAACATCTTGGTGTACTGCTTCACCAGGGCGTTCTTCGGTTCCTGAAGGATCCGGACCAGTGCGTCTTCGTCCAGCTCGTCCAGGCTCACCATGACCGGGAGGCGACCCACCAGCTCGGGGATGAGGCCGAAGCGCTGGAGGTCCTCGGGCTCGGCCCGGGCCAGGTAGCGGCCCCGCTCCTCTCCTTCCACCGGTTGCTGCCCCTTGGTCTCCTCCTCCGTGGAAGCCTCCCCGTCAGGCCCGCCGAACCCGATGCGGCGCTTTCCGATCCGGGACTCGACAATCTTCTCGAGCCCATCGAAGGCTCCCCCGCAGATGAAGAGGATGTTGCGGGTGTCGACCTGAATGTACTCCTGCTGGGGGTGCTTTCGCCCGCCCTGGGGTGGGACGGAGGCCACCGTTCCCTCCAGGATCTTCAGGAGTGCCTGCTGTACCCCTTCTCCGGATACGTCCCGGGTGATGGAGGGGTTCTCCGACTTCCGGGAGATCTTGTCCAGCTCATCGATGTAGATGATCCCCCGCTCGCAGTCCGAGATGTTGTACTCGGCGGCCTGCAGGAGGCGGACCAGGATGTTCTCCACGTCCTCGCCCACATAGCCGGCCTCGGTGAGGGTGGTGGCGTCGGCGATGGTGAAGGGAACGTTCAGGATCCGAGCCAGGGTCTGGGCCAGGAGGGTCTTCCCCACGCCGGTAGGGCCCATGAGGAGGATGTTGGCCTTCTCCACCTCCACATCGTCCAGGACCCCCTTGTGGTTCACCCGCTTGTAGTGGTTGTAGACCGCTACGGCCAGCGATTTCTTGGCCGAGTCCTGACCGATGACGTACTGGTCCAGGACCTCGGTGATCTCGCGAGGGGTGAGGGTGGGAATCACCTTCTCAGGCTGTTCCCGCTCTTCCTCCTCCTCCAGGATCTCGTTGCAGAGCGCCACGCACTCGTTGCAGATGTAGACGCTGGGGCCGGAGATGAATTTCCGGACTGAGTCCTTGGACTTGCCGCAGAAGCTGCAGCGCAGGTGCTTATCGGTGGACATGCTCTCCGTCCTGGTCTTCCTGCGTTCTGAATCCCGCCCCTCCGGCGGCGATGATCATTGGATCTGGCGTCACTCCTGGGTGTCGCTCTTTTCCTGGGTGTCATTCTTGTCGTCAGATCCTGCGTCGTCGGATCCTGCGTCGTCAGCGTCCCGGGGGGTGGCCACACCTTCCCGATCCGAGAGGACCTGGTCGATGACTCCGTACTTCTTGGCTTCTTCCGGGCCCATGAAGTAGTCCCGGTCGATGTCCTTCTCGATTTGCTCGACGGAGCGACCCGTGTGGTGTGCCAGAATCTTGTTCAGGCGCCGCTTCAGGTCCAGGACCTCCCGAGCAGCGATCTCGATGTCCGCTGCCGTGCCCTGGAACCCGGAAGAGGGCTGGTGGAGCATGATCCGGGAGTTGGGCAGGGCACTCCGCTTCCCCTTCTCCCCACCGGTGAGGAGGAGTGCGCCCATAGAGGCGGCCATCCCCACGCAGAAGGTAGACACCGGTGCCCGGAGGTGCTGCATGGTGTCGTAGATGGCCATCCCGGCGTAGACGCTTCCGCCGGGGGAGTTAATGTACATGTAGATGTCCCGCTCCGGATCTTCGGCATCCAGGAAGAGGAGCTGGGCCACGATGATGTTGGCCACCGTGTCGTTGACCGGGCTCCCCAGAAAGACGATCCGATCCATGAGGAGGCGGGAGAAGATGTCGTAGCTCCGCTCTCCCCGGCTGGTGCGCTCAATGACGTACGGAGGATAGGTCGACATACGGGATCAGCCCTCGTCGGTGATGGTGGATTCGCTCTTCAGGAAGTCGAAGACCTTCCGCTCGGTGATCTCTCGCTCCATGCGCTCGAGTTGGCCGGCCTTCTGCAGGCGGGCGTATATCTCTCCCGGCCCGGAGTCGGTGCGCTCGGCGATTTCTTCGATACGCTCGTCCACCTCGTCGGCGGTGGCCTGGAGCTCCTTCTCCCGGGCGATCTCCTCAATGAGGATGAAGCGCTTCACGGCGATCTCGGCCTGGGGTCCCACCTGCTCCCGGGCCTCGGCCAGCTCCTCGTCACTCAGCTCCCGCTCCTCGCCCATGGCCGACCGGATGTACTGGTCGATCATGGACTGGGGAACCTGGAAGGGGTTGGCGGCCGTGACCTGCTCCAGGAGGCGGCCCCGGACCGCCGATTCCACCTCGTCGGAGGCCTCCTTTTCCAGGTCCTCCCGGATCCGGGTCTTCAACTCGTCCAGGGACTCGAACTCGCCTACGGTAGCGGCAAAGGCGTCGTCCACCTCAGGGAGCTCCTGCTCCTTCCGGGAGTCCAGGAAGATCCGGAGTTCGTCGGCGTCCCCCCGGCGTTCCTCGTTGGGGAAGTCATCGGGGAAGGTGACGGTGAAGTCGCCGCTCTCACCCACCTGGAGGGAGCGGATGGCTTCCTCCACGTCGGGAATGGCTTCGTCTTTGCCCAGGGTGAACTCGTAGGGCCGAGGTTCGTCACCTTCGTCCTGTAGGCGCTGGATCCGGACGCTCACCAGGTTGCCCTCTTCCGGTGTGCCCTCCTCGACGGGCTTCCAGGTGCCCTGCTGCTCCCGGAGTCGCTCCAGGACCTTTTCCACATCCTCTTCGCCCACTTCGATCTGGGGTCGTTCCACCTGGAAATCGGTGAGACGGGTCAGCTCCACCTTGGGAGCCACATCGAAGGAGACGTTGAAAGTGAGGTCGGCGTCGGGCTCGTAGTCCACGTCGCCGATTTCGCCCTCACTGATGGGACGCAGATCCTGGTCCTCCAGAACGCCCTTGTAGGCGTCTCCGATGACCCGATCCAGGAGCTCCTGATTCAGGGCCGGGCCGAAGCGCTTCTCCACTACTGAAGCCGGGACCTTCCCGCTCCGGAAGCCGGGGAGCTGGATGCGGCTGGAGAGCTTCCGGACGGCGGCCTGCCGTTCGCGGCTGACCAATTCAGCAGGAACGGTGATGTTGAGGGTGCGCCGCCAGCGCTCCCCCTCCTCCATTGAGACCTGGAGCTTGGAGACGTCGATGGACATGATCTATCTGAGAAAGAGTTGGATGAAGGAGTGCGAAAGGGGGGACTCGAACCCCCACGGCACGAAGCCACGAGATCCTAAGTCTCGCGCGTCTACCAATTCCGCCACTTTCGCGCCTCGAGCCAGACCGCAAACATAACCGCGGCCGGAAGGTGCATCAACACGAAGGTTGAGGCCCGAAACCAGAGTCATCTGGGTCCGAAACCGGGGTGGTCTCGCGCCGGAACCAGGGTGGTCTGGCTCCAAGACCGGGATGGCCTCGCGCCGGAACGAGGGTGGTCTGGCTCCAGAACCGGGACAGCCGCGCGCCCGAAATCAGGGTGGCCTGGCTCCAGAACCGGAACGGCCCGGCCTCCCCCGAGGGGCGGCCGAGCCGGTTCCACTGAAGCT
>PWWP01000072.1 GCA_003562075.1 Gemmatimonadota bacterium | reverse complement strand
GGACCAGCCCAGGAAGGGCTCTCCCCCATCGGTGACGATCCCGTAGGTCAGCACCTCGTACGCCCGGATGGGTGCCCCTCGCCTGACGTTGGCGGCTCCCGCCGATGGCGTCACGTTGTTGAAGGTGAGACGAACCAACTCCAGGTCCGGGTCGTCGGGACAGTTCCCCGGCGTGTTCTCTGCCGACGCGCCGGCCACCGTCGCCTCGAGCCAGATGTCGTCGCTGGCCGTCTCCGGATCTCCGTCAGCGAAGACGAAGACCTGGGTTCCCTGATCCAGTGTGCCACCCCGCAGGACGGCCCGGACCTCCAGAGGGCTCGAGTCCAGCACCTGACAGGTGATGGCCACACCTCGGGCCGCTCGGATCTCGATCTGGTCCTCGGCCATACTGATGATGTCTCCACCACTGGCGCTCAGGCCCCGGAGCTCGGTGGCCAGGATGTCGATCCCCGCTCGAACCGTCTGCTGGCCGGCGATCCGCTCACTCTGGACCCCGTAGGTCCGCTGGCTGGAGGTGAGGACCACGAAAATGGCGGCCATGACCACCGAAGCCACCACCATGGCCACCAGGAGCTCCACCAGCGTGATTCCCCGGCGGCTCCGGAGCCGGGCCGGGTAGGTCCGTCGCGGCATTCTCATCGTGCCACCAGTCGGTACTGGATCGTGTCCGAAACCATGCCCCGCACCGTGCCCCCTGCGACCCGCCCCGGGCCCTCCACTACGATCTCCATGAGTCTCCAGTTCGAGTCCGAACTCAGCTGGGACCAGGTGACCTGATAGGCCCCGATGGTCTCAGATCCGGCCACCACATCGTCGAAGGGTGTGGCTTGGAGGGTCTCGACGGCGCTCTGCTTGGCCGCCGCCCGGTTCGTCTCCACCCGGGCCAATTCCACGTTGCGGATGGCGTACCCCGTCCCGGCGGCCAGCCCCAGGAGGCCCACCGTCAGGACCAGCATGGCCACGATCACCTCGATCAGCGTCAATCCGTCCCGTCCCATCAGCTACTCCTGGCCTGGCCAAGGGGGAGGAGCTGTACACCTGACGCCCGTCCCCCTCGGCGGAACTCCACCCGAACCGGGCTCGTCACCGTGCCCATGGAAGGCTGAGCCACACCCCGGGGGGTGAAGCAGAGACGAAGGGGGTTGCCCGGCGCTTCCACGTCCACGGCGAACTCGGACCCGAAGTCCAGGCGCTGGAGCACATCGCCTCCCCCAGCGGCACATCCCACCTGGATCCAGACCTGGCCCGAACCTGCATCCACCATGAGGGCCACCGGCTCAGCCCGCTCCACGGCGTATGCCCGGGCCTGGGAGTGGTAGCTCAGGAAGTTGCTCTCCGCCGCTCGCACCCCCATCCGGCCATGGACCGTGGAGAAGGACTGGACCATGATGGTCCCCAGGACGCCGGTGATGACGACGACGATGAGGAGCTCAATCAGGGTGAACCCTCGGCAAGGCTGTCGAAGGAGTTGGTTCCAGCGCATCCGGTCATCCCAGGCACGGGTGTATGCGTATCTGATCCCTACCTGAGAGCCAGATGCATGCCAACGCCCCTGGAAGTCTGATCGGAACGTGGGGCGGGCCGCACCCCACGTTCCGATCAGACTTCTGTAAGGCTCTTGTCGTCCCACCCGCGCCCCGCCGGGGGAACACTGTTCCCCTTTTCAGAACTTTTTTCCGAACCGACGCCCCCAACGCCAGGAGCGCCAGGGCCACGGGGGTGGTGCGGGGATTGGGGTGGGCTCAGCCGGAAAAGCGGACGGGGAGAAGGGGCCGGGACCCAGAAGGGAATTCAACCTTCAAGTTTGGGAGGAGCGCAAGGATCCTTGCACTTTGCGCCAGTCGGGAACCTCAGTGACGTCCCAGAAAGTGGCCCCCAGGGATTGGGAAGGGGGCTCGTAGACCGTCCACTCCCTCCAAAGTGTCCTGGACCCAGCTCCGGCAGCCCACGATCCGGGCCTGGGGCCCCACAACCAGGCCGCCACCGGTCTTCACGGCCCCCATGATGGTGGCCTCGCCGGTGACCGCCAGGTCGCCGCCCACCATGACCAGGCCCTGGAAGTGGGTGTCGCCGGTGAGCTCCAGGTCTCCCTCACCCACAAGGAGACCCACCCCTTCCCCCCCAGGAATGGAGCGGCCGTCCGGGACCACGATGATCCGGGGATCGGACCCCATGAGGAGCTCTCCCGGGGTCAGGGTCTCATCTCCCCGCTTGATCAGCGCCTCGAGCCCCACCGGACCCAGTCGAGGAGGGGAAGGGAGGCCAGGATTGGGAGCCGGCGGGGCGAACGATCCACGGACCCACCAGCGATCCAGGGGAAACGGATCCGGACAGCCTTCCCCTGCCCCTCCACCCAACAGCTCCCCTTCCACATCTCCCTCCCGCCACCCCACGCTGGCCACTGCCGGCAACCCGGCTGCGATGCGGGCAGGTGCCGGAACCCACCCCACGGACCACACTGACCAGGAGACACCTGGCGCCGGTCGGCTCAGGAGGCGGTATCCGCCGGGCAGATCCTGGACGACGATCTCTCCCCCTCCAGTCCAGGCGCCCCCACCTTCAGACAAGGGGGCCCGCACCCCGAGACTCTGGGCCAGGTGCCGATCCCCATCGGCCAGCACGATGGCGGACCGGGCCATGACCAGGAGAGCCGCCGCCATGAGGGTGCCCCCCAGAAGAAGGATCAGGGCTACAGGGAGGAGGATTCCGTCCCGGGACCTGAGGGCTGCCCGGGGCCTACCACTGCGTCCGAGACCGGTGCCCGGGCACTCCCCCGGGTGCTCTTTGACTGGGGGCCCTCGGACTGGGCGCCCACCACCCCACCGGGAGAACCGCCTACGGTTCTTCATGGCCGACCCGGAAGGTGAGAGGATCCACGGCAGTCGCCTCCAAGGTCCCCGGTCCCTCCGGGTAGGTCCACTCTACCGAGACCCCGAAGTTCTCGTCTTGGAATCGGCTACCCGGGCCGAAGAGCTCCGGGGTCAGGGGCTGGCGGCCGGCGTTGCCCCGCTCGTAGCGGAAGGCTCCCTGGTGGAAGGAATAGGCTCCCCGCTCGAAGAGTCGGATCAGGACGGGTGGCTCTCCCCCGGCACCGGACCAGGACACCCACCCTTCCCGTTCTCCAGGCGCTGGATCGCACCCCACCTGGGCCTCGGTCCACCGGGTGAGGGATCCTCCGCGCCAGCCACCGTCCTCGCCCAGGACCAGCACCGAATCCCGCTGAGGGACGGGTAGCCGGTCGCCGCGCCACACTGCCGGGAAGAGCCCTGGCTCCCCAGCCGGTCCACAGATCCGGGCAAAGCCCCGGAACGCCCGAAGCTGAAGGACACCCCCAGGCGTGACCCACCAGTCCCGATCCGCCAGGCCCGGTCGGAGGTCTCGCTCTACCGACACCCATACGGTCCGGACGGCTTCCAACCGGTCCCACCGTTCCATCCCCCGGGTCACGGATCCGGAGACGCTGGCCAGAAGGGAGAAGGCCGACCCCAGGAGCAGCCCCATCAGGACCATGACCACCAGCATCTCCACCAGGGTGAAGCCACCCCTTCCCTCCTCCTGTCCACCGGTGGAGGAATCCCTCCCGGGGCCGGGAAGAGGAGGCATCCAGGAGAATCGCCAGGCCGGCGGCGGCCAGCGAATCAGACGGGACGTACACGGCCGGCAATTTCGACGAGACCGAGGCGGCGACCTGTTCATTGGGCTCCCTCCCCGTCCCCGTCCCCCTGCGAGGGGTCGATCCCGCCATGGACCGAAACCGTCCACTGGATCGTACCGGGAGGGCCCACCTCGCCGAAGCCATTGTCCGAGGGGCCTGCCTGTACCAGGTGGAGGAAGAGGCTTCCCTCTCCGTCCCACTCCCAGTGGAGGGGGCGACCCATGACGTCGCGTCGGCCCGTCACCGGCTCCTCGCTGTCCGTCGCTGCCAACGAATCCAGAAGCGCCGGCGCCACCGTGGCCGTGGCCAGCCGTCGCTCCGCTTCCAGGAGGTGGACCCCGGCGGAGAGGAGGAGGCCGGCCACTGCAGCTCCCCCGATGGCCAGAATGGGAAGGGCCACCACCAACTCCACCAGGGTGTGGCCTCGCTGGTTCGCGCTGGTTCGCGGTTGCCGATCCAGGCCGGGATGGCGTCGCCGGTGGAGGGTGGGGCGCGGTCGCCGGGCCAGCTTGGAAGGACCGCCCCTCCCACCCATCACAGTCCACGGCCCCCTCATCGCCGGATCCTCCCGTACGACGAGACGACCACCTCCTGGGTGGTCCGTCCCCGGCTGATCCGAATGGTGGCGTTGGCCAGCCGTCCCGTCCCGCTGGGACCGAAGGAGAGACGGGCCACATCCCTGCTACCGGCCACCTCCACCCGGAGCCCCGCGGTGGATGGCGTCCACCGGGCCAGCACCTCCCCTGCCGGTGCCTCCAGGGTGACGCCGGCATCCGTCTCCACCTCCACCACCGCCTCTCCCTGACGCCGTGCCTCCACCCTGGCCCGATAGAAGAGGGCCACCACCTCTTCCCGGGCCTCGCCTACCACCCATCGGTCCACCCCGCCCATGAGGCGAGGGAGAGCCAGCCCGGTCAGGGTCCCCGTCACCACCAGGACCGCCACCAGCTCGAGTAGCGTCACCCCACGGACCGTTCGGACCATCCTCTCCACCTCCTGGGACGCTTCATCCCTGCCTCTTCTTCAGGGAGATTCCCGGCCAGGACGGGCCGGACACCCCCACATCTGCTCGGCGGGGACACACCCGTAGTGCCGAGCCGGTGTGTCTCCCGTGGACAGGGGAAGGATGTGGAAGGGGGATGGGCGGGGGGATGCCGGATTGGGCCCTCCTCCAGGGAGATGTGCGTGACTCCCCAATGGCAGTGGCATCCCCTCCAGGGCAGGGGTATCCCTCCCGGGCACGAGCGTCCCTCCAGGGCGGCGCTTCCCGAAGTCGGAAGGAAGAGCGCCGATCCCAGGAAGGACGCTACTCCGGGGGCTCCAGCCCGTAGTCCCGGATCTTGTAGCGCAGAGCCCGGTCACTGAGCTCCAGGAGCTGGGCGGCCCGTCCGCGGTGGCCTCCGGTCCGTTCCAGGGCCCGCTTGATGAGCTCTCGCTCCAGGCGGGCCGACTGGATCTTCACCGAGAGCTCCCCATCGACAGGGAGGGGCCCTGGCGGCAGATCCCTTCCCTCCCGGATCTCGGGGGGAAGGTCCTCCAGGCGGATCCGGTGGCCCTCGGCCAGGATCACGGCCCGCTCCAGGACGTTCTCCAGCTCCCGGACATTCCCGGGCCAATCGTGCCGGACCAGGCGGTCCATTGCGTCTCCGGTGACGCCCTCCACCGGCTGAGCCAGCCGAGCAGACAGCCCGGTGAGGATGTGCTCCACCAGGGGGGGGATGTCCTCTGGCCGATCCTTCAGAGGGGGGATCTCCAGGGTGACCACAGCCACTCGAAAGTAGAGATCTTCCCGGAACCGACCAGCCTCCACCTCCTGGGGGAGGGGACGGTTGGAGGCCGAGAGGAGCCGGAACTCGGTGGGTCGAGAATGGGTTTCGCCCAGACGACGGACCTCCCGTTCCTGCAGGGCTCGGAGGAGCTTGACCTGGAGCTCCCCTGGGAGCTCGGCCACTTCGTCCAGGAAGAGGGTGCCCCCGTGGGCCGCCTCCAGGAGCCCTTCCCGGTCCCGGTCCGCTCCCGAGAAAGCGCCCCGGGCATACCCGAAGAACTCCGACTCCAGGAGGGTCCCGGGAATGGCACCACAGTTCACCGCCACGAAGGGCCCGTCCCGCTGCGGGCTCTCCCGATGGAGGAGTCGAGCCAGGATCTCCTTCCCCGTACCGGTGGGACCACTCAGGAGAACGGCGGTGGGGTGGGGGGCCAGCTTCCCCACCATGTCCAGGATCCGGACCATGGCCGGCGACCGGCCCACGATCTCCCCGAACCGATCCCCAGACGAAACCCGGGCCCGGAGTCGGTGGATCTCCCGGCGAAGGCGCTCCCGCTCCTGGGCCTTCCGCAGGGTCAGGATCAGCTCGTCTCGACCAAAGGGTTTGGGCAGGTAGTCGTAGGCGCCCCGCTTCATGGCCTTCACGGCCAGCTCCATGCTCCCGTAGGCGGTAGTGACGATCACCGGTGCCTCCCCACCTGATCCCCGGTAGGCCTCCAGAAAGGCCATTCCGCCCATGACCGGCATCCGGACGTCTACGAGGATGAGTTCCGGGCGGAAGCCCTCAGCCACCTCCAGCCCCTCCTTCCCGTGGGTGGCCACCTCCACCTGGTGTCCTTCGTCCGAGAGGAGGAGGGAGGTGGAACGGCGAAGCCCGGCGTCGTCGTCCACCAGGAGGATCCGCATGGGGTCCATGGCGCCGTCGTTCACGCCGTCAGTCATGGTCCTCCTCCAGCCCCGTGGGAAGTCGCAGTCGGAAGAGAGCCCCGCCCCCATCCCGGTCCTCCACCTCCAGCTCTCCACCCAGCTCCTGGACGATCCGGGCAGTGATGGCCAGCCCCATCCCCGTCCCCTGGCCCGGCTCCCGGGTGGTGAAGAAGGGGTCGAAGATCCGGTCCCGGTGTTCGGGGGGGATCCCTGGCCCCCGATCGCCGATCTCCACCACGGCATCCAGTCCCCTTCGAAGCGCAGGAGTCGCTTCCTCCCCCTGGCTCAGCCGGCTCATCCGTCGTCGATGGGAGAAGTCGGCTCCCGGTGGATCCCCTTCACGGCGCGGCGCCCGACCTCGGGAGGGGGCAGGGGCCATGGCGATGCGGACATGGATGGGGCCTGCGGTGGGATCGCCGGTGTCCTCCCTCCCTTCCCTCTCGGCATCGCTCCCTTCAGCTCGCCCCGAGGAGCCCCCCATCTGCCCCTCCCTTCGTGTCGCCTGCACGGCATTCATGAGGAGGTTCACCAGGACCTGCTCCAGGAGCTGCGGTCGGGTCCGGACCGGATGGGGCGCCGGGTCGTTCACCTGTACCTGCACCTCCAGCCCCACCATGACGCCGCGCCCCTCGAGAAGACCCACCGCCCGGTCCACTTCACCTGAAAGGTCGACCTCCCTGACGGTGGCCTCACCCACTTCCGGCCGGGCGAAGGCCATGACGCTCTGGATGATGGCATCGATCCGCTTCGCCTCCTCCCGAGCCATCTCCAGGGCCTCCTTCACGTCCCCTCCTCGTTCCGCCCTTCGGCAGGCCACATCCAGGGCCGTCCGGAGAGCTCCCAACGGGTTGCCCACCTCGTGGGCGATCCCTCCGGCCAGGGTTCCCACCGAGGCCATCCGAGCCGTCCGTACCAGCTCGTCCGTGGTCGTCACCAGCTCCCGGTTCGTCTCCTCCAGGGACTGGACGTTCTCCGCCAGGAGGCGCTGGTCCCGGATCAAGCGCTGAGCCATCCGGTTCACCGAGTTCACCATCCGGTCCAGCTCCTGCCGCTCAGTGCTGGGGATCCGATGCTCGTAGTCCCCACCGGCAATCTGCTGGGCGTGGGCCCCGATCCGGTCCAGGGGATCCAGGAGGTTCTTCCGGAGAAGGGAGCGGAGGAAGAAGAAGAGGATAGCCAGGTCCGCCACCAGGATGAGGCCCAGGAAGAGGGCCAGGGAGGCCGGGGTCTGCAGGGTCGGGAAGAGGAGAGTGGCCGCCAGGACCGCCACCACCAGCGCCGCCCCGAAGAGGAGGGCGGTTGAGGCCAGGAGTTCAGCCGAGATGGTGGGAGTGGGTTCCTGCTGGGACTTGCTCATGCCTCAAGGTGAGGCGGGGGAAGATGTGGCGCGAGGGGGGAGTCCTGCCGAGCTACCGCTCACACTCCACCACACCGGAGCCCGATGAGTGGGCGCTCCCGTTGGGGAGCTGGGGAGGATCGGCGTCGCCGAGGTACACTGCGCATCCCTGGTCATCCGGGAGAGCAGTGTGGGTTCCTACCGCAGACCATCCGGAGGATGTCGCCTCTGTCACCGTCAGGATCACTCCTTCCGTGCCCTGGAATTCGAGGTCATCCAGGGAGATGGCATAGGTGTAATTCAGGAAGTG
>PWWP01000289.1 GCA_003562075.1 Gemmatimonadota bacterium | reverse complement strand
TGGGCGCCCTGGCCGCCGGCCGCCCTGAGGTGGCCGTGGCTGCTCTGCGGGAACTGGTCCGAGAGGAAACCGCCCCACCCCTCCCTCTCCTCCACCTTGCGGGTCAGATTCCGGCATGGACCGGCAGCATGGCCGCGCTGGAGGAGATCCGGGGGGGTCTGGACCAGGCAGTGGAGAGGCTGATCCGGAGGAACCAGGAGGCTAGCGGGCTGGGAAGCGCATCCCCACCGGCCGCCTTCCCCGGCCCGCTCCGGGTGCTGGAGGCGTTGGCCCAAGGTGTAGAACGTTCAGGTGACCGCTGGAGCGAGAGGCTCCAGACCGTCGCACGGTCGCTGGCCGGACAGGGGCCCCCCGATCAAACCCACGGCAAAGTGGCCAAGAAGGAACCTGCGGACCCACACCAACCCGGATCCCCGTCCCCGAGCTCGGGATCCCAGGGCAACGATCCTCCTGCGAAACCGAGTCTCGTCCTCCCGGTCCTGGCGGGCCCCACTGAGCCCCCGCCACCACCGGCCGCCGATGCCCAGGCCACCCTTCCACCTCCGGAGGCCTTCGCCTCCATGGCAGCCCCCGTCCTCACCTCCCGGAGAGGGCTCCACGCCGCCCGCCTCCTGCGCAGCTGGGTGGAGGGCCGCCTGGGGGTGCGCCCCGATGCCGCATCAGGACGGGTCACGCTTTCCGTGGACGCCCGGACCCTGCCCTCTCCTCTCGACGTGGAGGGCCTCAGGATCGGCGACGCCTCCATGTCCATCGACTGTCGCCTCGAAGAGGGGACCTGTAGCTTTGGTGGCTATCAGACGGGCGGGCGGGTGCCCCTGAACCTGGTTCTCCACCTGACGATCCCCTTCCCCCCTCCAGTAGCCGTGGAGGTCGGAGGGGAGTCTTCGGAGGTGCCGGGCACACCGGTGGAGGGTGGCAGCCGTCTGAGCCTGCAGTTCCCCCTGGATCCTGAGAGGAGGATCGTCGTTGAGCCAGACGTCGACGCAAAGCAGCAATGAAACCCAGCCCCCCTGGCAGAAGTGGTCGCCCTTCGTCCTCACCGGGCTGGCCATCCTCCTGGCCTGGACCCTGACGCCTCAACTCACCGCCCCCGTAGAAGACGGGGGACACTACGGATTCACCTCCCTCCTCCCGGCCCTCACCACCCTCATCCTGGTCTTCTTCACCCGGGATGTGGTGAGCTCCTTGTTCCTGGGGATCCTGGTCGCCGGTTTCGTTCTTTTCGGCGCCTCCGGGGCCCCGGGAGACGTGAACATCATCGAACGGTTCCTCATTCCCTCCATCGGAAGCGAGGGGTTTGCCGTCATCCTCCTGGTCTACCTGTGGGCCCTGGGGGGACTCATCGGAATCTGGACCCGGACCGGAGGGGCCCGTCACTTCGCTCAATGGGCGGCCCAGCGCATCGTCCGGGGGCCTCGCTCGGCCAAGGTCTTCGCCTGGATGATGGGGATCACCTTCCACCAGGGAGGGACCATCTCCACGATCCTGGCCGGCACCACGGTGAAGTCGGTCACCGATGAGCAGAACGTCTCCCATGAGGAACTCACCTACGTGGTGGACTCCACGGCGTCTCCCATCGCCACGGTCATCCCCCTGAACGCTTGGCCCCTCTATGTAGCCGGCCTCCTGGTGGGAACCACGCCCCTCTTCATGACCGAGCAGGACGTGGTCACCTTCTTCTTCCGCTCCATCCCCCTGAACTTCTACGGCCTCTTCGCTATCACCCTGACCCTCCTCTTCGCCCTGGAGGTCCTTCCCTGGGAAGGCAAGCGGATGCGCCGAGCCAGGAAACGGGCCCGGGAGACGGGGAAGCTGGACCGGGACGGCGCCGACCCACTCTCCGCCGAGGAGTTGACCCAGCTCAAAGTGCCGGCAGGCTACCGGCCCGGACTGGAAGACTTCGCCGTTCCCCTCCTCGTCCTGGTGGGCGTAGCCCTCACCGGCGTCATCGGACCTCTCATCCCAGCCATCCAGCAGGGTGAAATCGAGATCTTCCTGGCCGGGATCTCAGTGCCCATCGCCGAGGCCTTCGGGCTGGCCGTCCTGGCTGCCATGGGGCTGGCCCTGGTCAAGGGAATGGCATTGAAGGAGGTCGTGGACGGATTCGTGGATGGCTGCAAGGGGGTCACCATCGGGGCCATTATCCTGGCGCTGGCAGTCACGCTGGGCACCGTCTCAGGGGAGCTGGGAACCGCCAACTTCATCGTCGAGACCACCGCCGAGTTGGTGAACCCCGTGATCCTCCCGGCCCTCTTCATGTTCATCTGTATGGTCGTGGCCTTCTCCATCGGCTCCTCCTGGGGGACCTACGCCGTGGTCTTCCCCTTGGCCATGCCCCTGGCCTACGCCATCAACCCGGATCCCTTCTACATGTCCCTGGCCTTCGGGGCCGTCCTGGGTGGTGCCGTCTTCGGAGATCAATGCTCCCCCATCTCCGACACCACGATCCTTTCGTCCCTGGCCTGCGGATGTGACGTCATGGACCACGTCCTGACCCAGCTCCCCCTGGCCCTGGCCGCTGCCACCACCGGTGCCATCCTGGCCACGTTCCTGGCCTTCATGACCCTCTAGAAGTCTGATCGGGAGGTGGCAAATGAGCGCAGGCCCCGTCGGGAAAGTCATCCCGGACGGGGCCTGCATCTCTTGATCCCGGGTGCTCCCGGGCTGCTATGAAGGCTCCGGAAGGGGAGCCTGGCAGAAGCGTCTACTTACGCTTCCGCCTCCGCTTCTTCTTCGATGTGGTCACCGCGTCGGCATCCAGATAGCCCCGCTCCACCAGCAGCTCCTGGAGCCGGTCCCCGCGATCAGGAACATCGGTCCGACTCACGAGCCGGGCCAACTCGATGCGCTCCTTGTCGTCGATGTCGTCCAGAATCGCGATGGGAGCTCCATACCGGAGGAGGATTCGCTTTGCATCCACCGCCACCGAATCATCCACATTGTCCTCCAGGGGTCAGAGAATCGCACATCGGCGAGTCCCACAATATAGGGCTTTTGGACCACGTCAGAAACATCTGACGGACTGCGGTCCACCCAACTCCGTCGCCGTGACTCAGCGACCCAGGGGAATTCCAACCGTCAAGAACAGATTCGTCTGCCGATCTCCCGAAGTCATGAACTGGGGAGGATTCACCGAGGGAGGTCCGCCCCCAGGATCGAAGCCCGACACTCGAGCGCTGAACTCGATCTGGGGCGTCAGGGGCCCCAGAAAGAGGTGAGTTCCCATCCCCAGGTGGAGATAGGGCTGAGACTGGTTCACCAGGACATCGGTCCAGTTTTCCTCTCTCAACTGACGGTCATCGAAGTCATGGTACAGGACACCTCCCCCGGCCAGGAGAAGGGGGCGAACCAGGGCCATCTGGGGAAAGGGACGTACGACCAGAGCCGCTCCTACCGCAGTCAGACTGCTCCGAGCCGAACAGTCGGCACATCCGACCCCCTGGATGGGAATTTCGGACCGGGTGGCGTGGGCTACACCGCCCCGCATTCCCAGGGAGGATTCGGACCTACCCCACTCGAGTTCCACCCCGAGGGCCAAGGTGGATTCTCGGCGGCCCAGCTCGACCAGCGTCTGGCCGGCATTGTCCCGGATCTCTCCCAGGTCCGCTACCGGCGCGTATAGCCCCACCTGGGGCACGACCTTCAACTGTGCCTCGCCATGATCGGGGAGGAGGGAGAGTAGCCCCGAGGCCAGGATCGCAGGCAACAGGATCCAGCCGGGGACCGGGGGAATGCGCTGGATCGGCTTCAAGAGCGAGTTCAGGGCCAGGGCCCGCCCCCCTGGTGGTGTGGCCGGCAACGCTCTCCGCAAGTGTCTGATGAGAGAACGGGGAGATGGAAGGAACGGCATGGTGCCTCCGAAATGGGGACGGGGCTTCGCGGCTCACACGATGAAGAAAGAGGAAAGCGGCCGCCCTGGAAAGCCCCTGGAACGGGCTGAACTCGACGCCTCCCCACCCTCCGATATACATTCCAGTCGTCGTCCCCTCCAAAACGTCACTGGCCCTGTCATGTCCGAGACTCCACCTGCCCTCTCCCGTTCCGTGGAGGACTACCTGAAGGCCATCTATTCCCTGGAGGAGCAGGGGGACGCGGCCAGCACCAGCGCCATTGCCCGGGCGCTGGCCGTCCAGCCCGGATCGGTGAGCGGGATGGTGAAACGCCTGGCCGAATCGGGTTTCGTGGAGCACGAGCGGTACCGGGGTGCACGCCTCACCGATGAGGGTCGCCGGGAGGCGCTCCGGATCATACGCCGGCATCGGATCCTGGAAACCTACCTGAGCGAGCGCCTGGGGTTCTCCTGGGACGATGTCCATGAAGAGGCAGAGCGCCTGGAACATGCGGCATCCGATCGCCTCATCGACCGGATGGCCACCGCCCTCAAGAACCCCAGTCACGATCCACATGGAGCCCCCATTCCTACCCGGGCCGGTCTGGTCGAATCCACTACCCGGCTGACCCTGGCCGAGACCGAGGCCGGGATCAAGGTCCGCATCCGAGCCGTCCAGGACGACGACTCGGAACGACTCCGATATATGGAAGCTCGTGGGCTCCTGCCCGGCGTCCTGGTGACCGTTGACCAGCACGCCCCTTTCAACGGCCCGGTCTCCGTCCGGGTCGGCGACCCACCAGGCGCCAGACAAACGGTGGGCCACGAGTTGGCCCGGCGAATCCGGGTCAGTCCTGCCGACGAGACCGAAGAGCAGGACGAGGAGGCATAGGAGGCCCGGCAGCCGAGGTCCAGCTTCCCTGCACCTTCGTCATCCGTCCTCCGGCACCACCACCGCCTTGGTCACCCGGAGCGCCTCCACATCCTCCAGGGCCTCCTGGACCCGGTCCAGCCCGTACCGCCCGCCGATCACCTCCTCGAATGGAAGGGCGTCTCCGTGACGCTCCAGCATCCTGAGGGCCCCTACCAGGTGTCGTAGATCCGTCCCCCACTGGCCGCGAAGCGCCACATGCTTCCGATTCAGGAGGGTATGGGGATTGAGGGTGGCTGATCCCGTATCCGTATAGTGTCCGGCCACCACGTAGCTTCCGCCGTCCCGGAGAAGGGCCAACCCCTCCTCCACCGCCGACGGCTGTCCGGCTGCTTCAATGGCCACATCCACGCCACGCCCGTCGGTGAGCGCCAGGATCCGCTCCCGGCGCTCCTCTCGCGTGGTCGCAGCCAGGGAAAGGGTCACGTCAGCCCCGAACCGGCGAGCCAGCGCCAGTCGGGCGTCCGGGTCGCCGATAGCCAGGATCTGGCCGGCACCCCGAAGCCGGGCAAAGGCCACGGCGCTCAGCCCCACCGGCCCCGTGCCCTGAACCAGGACGGTGGCGCCCATGCGCAAATCGCTTCGTTCCACGGCGGCGAAGCCGGTGAAGAGCCCACAGCCACCACCGATCAGCCGATCGGCAGGCACGCTCTCGGGCAGCTTGAGGATCTGCACCCCGGCCAGGAGGCGAATGGCCTGCGACCATCCCCCCAGAAGCCCATCGTCCAGTGGGAAGGTGATCCCGTAGACCCTGCGGGAAGGACATCGGTTGGGCTGGCTCGCCACCTGGCAATGGAAGCACCGGTGACAGGTTCCGTGGACATCCAGAAAAGTCACCGGATCCCCAGGGGCCAGGGGCCGGCCCAGGACGTCGGCCTCCACACCTCGGAGCTCCCGGATCCTGCCCACGCTCACATGGCCGGGAATGATGGGGTAGGGAACCCCGTCCAGACGGCCATGCCAGAGGTGGACATCGGTGCCGCAAACCTCGCTGGCCAGGGTGTCCAGGATGACTTCGCCTTCTTCCGGAGTCGGGTCGGGGAACTCCCGGATCTCCAACGGCATCCCGGGACCCGGCATGACGGCGGCCCGTACACTCATGAGAGCTTCCTTTGGATCGTGTCCATTCAGACCCCTCGGGGCCGGCTTCCACCCACGGCTCGGGAGGGAAGAACCTCCTCCTGGACCCGGGTCCCGTCCTCCCTCAGAACCCGGATGATCCGGTCCACATGGTCCCGCCCCCGGGTCTCCAGGTGCATGACGATCTCAACGTCCCCCACCGAGATGTCGGCAAAAGCCCGCTGGTGTGCAATCTCCAGGACATTGGCTCCTTCCCTGGCCACGAGCTGGGTGAGGCGGGCCAGGGAGCCGGGACGATCTCGAACCGTGACGACCAGGCGCGCCATCCGGCCATCGTCCACCATCCCCCGGTCGATGATCCGCGAGAGGATATTCAGGTCGATGTTCCCGCCGCAGAGGACCGTCACCACCGTCTCGTCCGGAGACACCGGCACCCGACCCGAGATGAGCGCCGCCAGTCCGGCGGCTCCGGCGCCCTCCACCACGCTCTTCTCTCGCTCCAGGAGGAGGAGGATGGCTCGAGCAATCTCCTCCTCTCCCACCAGCACCACGTCGTCCACGAAGCGCTGCAAGAGGGGAAAAGTCACTTTCCCCGGGGCTTTCACCGCAATCCCATCAGCCAGGGTTTCGGCTGTCTCCACCTCCACGATCTGGCCAGCCTCCAGAGACCGGAGGGCTGAGGGCGCCGCCTCCACCTCCACGCCGATCACCCGGACCTCAGGTTTCAGTGACTTGAGGGCCACAGCCGTGCCGGAGATGAGTCCTCCGCCACCCAGAGGGACCACGACCACATCCACATCCGGGGTCTGCTCCAGGATCTCCAATCCGACAGTCCCCTGCCCCGCCACCACCGCATCGTCGTCGAAGGCGTGGACCATGACCAGGTTCCGCGCTTCCTCCAGGCGTCGTGACTCCTCGATGGCCTGACTGAATCGCTGCCCGTGCAGGATCACCTCGGCGCCGTGGCGGCGAGTGTTGCTCACCTTGATGAGGGGAGTGGATTCGGGCATGAGGACCGTTGCAGGGATCCCCATGTTGTTGGCGTGGAAGGCGACGGCCTGGGCGTGGTTTCCGGCACTGGCCGTAATGACTCCCCGCTCGCGCTCCTCGGCTGTCAGGGTCAGGAGGCGATTCAGCGCCCCCCGCTCCTTGAAGGACCCGGTTCGATGCTGATTCTCGAACTTGAAGTGGAGGCGACCGGGCACCAGCTCTTCGAAGAGTCTCGTCCGGACACAGGGAGTGAGTACGATTTCGTTCCGGACCCGTTCCCGGGCCATCTGGATATCGTCAAGGGTGGGCATGGCGCCACGGTCCAGGGGTTGTGCAGTGGATCCGGGCTGAGTCCCGGATCAAGGGCGGGGAAGAATGGAACGGTGGAGGTGGCGGATACGCCACCCCTCCTCAGTGGGGACGAGGACCACCGTCTCATGGAGATGGGAACCGGCCCGCTCTTGCCACACCTCCGGCGCATCTTCCTGAACCTGGAGATGAAGACGGGTGATGACCACCGCTACATCGCCAGGGAAGCTCACTCGGGTTGAGTCCTCCTCCAGCCGAATCCCCTCAGCCAGTCGGGCTCGAAGCTCCAGGAGGGCCTCACCCCGGGAACCGGCCAGCGCCGGATCTCCCACCAGGTCGTCCAGGAGGGTCGCCTCCCGATCCAGTAGAGCCAGGGCCAGGGAGAGGTCGCCCACCGCCATGGCCTCCCGGAAGGCCCTGAGGGTGTGGAGGGCTCCCCGGGTGGGATCGGCTTCCGGCGGGTCCTCCAGGACCTGGCCTGTATCCACGGCCACGGGCCCCTCCCCCGGGTCCTCGCCATTTTCCCGGTGCTCGAAAGTGCAAGCCATGGGAATGAGGGCCGTCATCAGAATCAGGGGCCGAAGCCACCTGAGCTCACCGTAGGAGGTCAAGAGCAGGCCCTGGGCACCAGGCGGCGTCAGTCGGAGTGACCCAGGAGCGCCTGCAGCTCCTCTTCGGTCAGATCGTCGGCGGAACGGGTGCCGATCCCACCCGCCTTTCGCGGGTGTTTCGGCCGGTCCTGCTCACTGCTGGACTGGGATTCCCCGGCGTAGTCGTAACCTTCCAGGGAGGTCCGATCCAGGGAGCGGCCCAGGCGGTGCTCGATGGACTTGAGATAGCCCAGTTCGCCGGCCGTCACGAAGGTCACCGCCTTCCCGGCGGATCCTGCCCGACCCGTACGGCCGATGCGATGAACGTAGTCCTCAGGGTCCATGGGCACGTCGTAGTTCACCACGTGCGAGATCCCCTCCACGTCCAGACCCCGCTGGGCCACATCGGTGGCCACCAGAACCCGAACCGCCCCAGTGGCGAATCGGTCGAGGGCCCGGACCCGATGCTGCATCCTCCGGTCCGAGTGCATGACCTCGGTCTTCACCCCGTGGCGCTCCAGCCGTCCACTCAGGGCGTCGGCACCAGCCTTGGTCCGGGTGAATACCAGGACCTGATCCCAGTTCTCCCCTTCCAGGAGATGGAGAAGGAGCTCAGGCTTCACACCCGGCTTGACCATGAAGACCTCTTCCTCGATGAGGTCGGCCACCGTCCCGGAGGGCGTGGCTTCTACCCACACGGCATCCTTGGTGATCTGCAGGGCCAGGGCGTGAACGCCGTTGGGCATGGTGGCCGAGAAGAGCATGGTCTGCCGGTTCCGAGGGGAACGCCGGAGGACGTCCTCGATCTGGGGCCGGAAACCCATGTCCAACATCCGGTCGGCTTCGTCCAGAACCAGGACCCTCAAGTTGCTCAGGTCCACATTCCCCCGCTCCAGGTGGTCGTTGAACCGCCCAGGCGTGGCAGCAATGATCTCCCAGCCGCCCCGGAGAGCTTCGATCTGGGGCTCGTACCCCACTCCCCCTACGACATCGGCAACCCGGACCGCCGTTCCCTTCCCCAGGAGCCTGGCGTCTTCTGCCACCTGCTGAGCCAGCTCACGGGTTGGACAGAGGATCAGGATCTGGAGGCCTTTCCCCATCTCGACCCCCTCCATGGAGGGAATCATGAAGGCACCGGTCTTCCCGGTCCCGGTCTGGGCGATCCCCACCACGTCCTGCCCTTTCAGGGCCGAGGGGATGGCCTTGGACTGGATGGGCGTAGGCTTGGTCCACCCCTGGGCCTCGATGGCCGCCAGTCGATCCTGGGAGAGGCCCAGGCTCTCAAAAGTTGCTGCTTCGCTCAACGTTGACTCCGTTACAGGTACCTGACACCGGCGATTCGGGACGTTCCCGACGGCCAGCGCCAACGTTTATAGTTTAGTGGAACCGTTCGGTTCCGCCCATTCCGGAGATTCTCAGCCGGAGGCGGACGTCGCCGGTTCCCACCTGCCGGGTCGGCAGGATCGAAGAACATCCAACTCAACATCCCAACCATGTCTCCTGACTCCAACGATCCCTACCGCGTCCTCTTCGTCTGCCTGGGCAACATCTGCCGGTCTCCCCTGGCTGAAGGGGTGTTCCGGCACCTGGTCCAGGAGGCGGGGCTGGACCACGCCTATGAGGCCGATTCGGCCGGCACCGGAGCCTGGCACGCCGGCGAGGACCCGGACCCTCGCTCCCAGGCCGTGGCCGGCAAGCACGGCGTTTCCCTCCAGGGACCGGCCAGAAAGGTGGAGATGGACGATTTCAGCAACTTCGACCTGATCCTGGCCATGGACCAGGACAACCGGCGGAACCTGGAGGAACTTGGGAGCCGCGCCCCAGGCCATGCCCAGCTCCGGCTCCTACGGGATTTCGACCCCGAGGCTCAAAGCGGAGCCGAGGTTCCGGATCCCTATTATGGCGGGCCCGACGGCTTCGACCAGGCCTACGAACTGGTCCGACGATCCTGTGAGCACCTGCTCCACGAGCTGGAAGACGGCGGCCTGTCAGGAGAATGACGCTTCCCCCCTCCATCCAAGCGGCGGTCACCCGTACCCTCTCCCCTGTAGAGGGTGTGGAGAGGGTGGGAGGCGGATGCATCGATCCGGCCTGTCGGATCCAACTCGCCCACGGAGAAAATGCCTTCCTCAAGTGGTCCCGGGAAAGAGGGCCTCGAGGATTCGGGGTAGAGGCCCGAGGGCTGGAGGCGCTGGCCGGACGAGGGGGCATTCCGGTCCCCCGGGTCCTGGGCTGGGACGACGGGAGCGCCGATACCCGGGGCTGGCTACTCCTGGAGTGGATCGATCCCGGCGACGCCCACGCCTCCACCGGTGGGACGCTGGGAGAAGGGCTGGCCACCCTCCATCGTCCCCTCCCCTCCGGCACCGAGCCGGGCTGGGAGGAGGACGGCTGGATCGCCACCCTCCCCCAGGCCAACCCCCAGGGGATGGATTGGCCTCGGTTCTGGGCTGAAGCTCGGCTCCTCCCCCAATGGGAAGCGGCCCAGAACGCCGGGTACTTCTCCCCGGATGACCAGGACCGGATGGAAGCGCTCCTGGCCCACCTCCCCCTGGCACTGGCGGCCTGGGAGGCTGATGGATTGGCCCTCCTCCATGGGGATCTGTGGAGCGGGAATGTCCTGGTGGGAATCGGCGGGGAGCCACACCTGGTGGATCCGGCGGTCTACCGGGGCCACCGGGAGGTGGACCTGGCCATGCTGGAGCTCTTTGGCGCCCCCTGGAGTGGGTGGCGAGAGGGGTACGAAGCGGCGGCTCCCCTTCAGCCAGACTACGACCGAGTGCGAAGAGGCATCTACCAGCTCTACCCCCTCCTGGTCCACGTGAACCTGTTCGGGGGAGGGTACGTGGCCCGGACCCGGGCAACACTCGAGCAAGCGTTGGCCCAGCTCTGAGTTCGGGTGATCCAGCCTCTCCGCGTCGCCCAGGGCCGCAAGAGCCCGACGCGGCGGTCGCTCCTGTTCTTCAACAGCCTTTTAGCCCCGCACCGAAGCCGGATGGCCCGGCGACGAGTCGGATCACTCCCTCTGGTCAGAGGCGGCGGGCTACCAGGAGTCCGTCACCCACCGGCAGAAGGAGGGCGTCCCACTCCGGATCTCGGGCCACTGTCTCCAGCGTGGTTCGGATGGCCCGGGTGGATGCTTCGTCATTCTCCGGATCCACCACCTTCCCCTTCCACAGGGCATTGTCCACCAGGAGAAGGCCTCCGGGACGAAGGAGCCGTCGGGCATGGGCCACGTAGCCCGGTAACCCCTCCTTGTCTGCGTCCAGGAAGACCGCATCCCAGCTCCCATCGGACTCCATGGAAGAGAAAACCGACGCGGCATCCCCGGTCCGGAACTCGACCTGCCCCCCCTCACCCGCTTCCTCCAGAAGCCTTCGGGCCAGCCGGCTCCTCTCCGACTCAGAGTCCACCGTCACCAGACGTCCCCGAGCCGGCAGCGCCCGGACGATCCAGAGGGCCGAGTATCCGGCCAGTGTCCCGATCTCGAGAACGGACCGGGCTCCGATCATCCGGAGGAGAAGCTGGACCGTCCGTCCGGTGATGGCTGGGAGCTGGATCTCAGGGAGCCCCTCCTTTTCCATGGCGTGGAGGATCCGCTGAAGGGACTCATCCTCCGGGGCAAAGAGCCGGGCGATGAAATCTTGCGTCCCATGGGCAGCTTCGCTCACCCCTCCCGCTCCTCAGCCAGACGCCGAACCGCTTCGGTCAGGAGGTCATCCGAGGTGGCATAGCTCAGTCGCACGTAGCGGTCGTCCCCGAAGGCCACCCCTGGCACCAGTGCCACCCCCGTTTCCTCCAGGACCTGGGAGCACCATTCCTGGGAGTCGGCCATCCCGTCCTGGAACTCGCTGTCCACGCGGATGAAGAGGTAGAAGGCCCCTTGGGGCTCGATGATGGAGAGATGGGGCAGTCGCGTCCGGATGGCCTCTGCCGTCAGGTCCCGACGACGGCGGAAGGCCTCCAGCATCTCGGCCACCGACGCGTCGGCCCTCTCCGGGTGGGTGAATGCCTCGAGCGCCGCCATCTGGGAAGGCGTGGCTGCATTGGAGGTACTGTGGCTCTGAAGGGCCGACAGCTTGTCCGCAACCTCGGGAGAGGTGACGGCGAATCCGATCCGCCACCCTGTCATGGCGAAGCACTTGGAGACCCCGTCCACCACCACATGGGGTCCCACTTCTCCCGGCTCCAGATCCATGAGCCCGGCGGCCATTTCCCCCTCTGATTCCGAGAACACGATCCGGCGGTAGATCTCGTCGGAAATGAGCCAGATCCCGCGATCCCGAGCCCACCGAGCCACGGCAGCCAGCTCATCCCGGGTGTACACAGCCCCCGTGGGGTTGGAGGGAGAGCAGAGGATGAGCCCCCGGGTTCGGGGACCTGACGCAGCCTCCAGCTCTTCCGGGCTCAGCTTGAATCCCCGCTCCTCCGGTCCCTTCACGAAGTTGGCTTCGGCCCCTGCCAACCCCACCATCTGCGGATAACTGGTCCAGTACGGGGACGCCACCAGGACCTGGTCTCCCTTCCCGAAGAGGGCGAAACAGGCGTTGAAAAGGGCCTGCTTGGCCCCGCACGTCACCACCACCGACTCAGGCTCCACGGCCCACCCTCCCCGGGAGCGGGTCTCCATATCCCTGGCCACCGCCTCCCGGAGCTCGGGAAGGCCCGGGGCCGGGGTGTATCCAGTTCGCCCATCCCGGATGCCCCTGATCGCAGCCTGGGCGATCCAGTCCGGCGTGGGGAAATCCGGTTCTCCGGCGCTCAGATTGATGATATCCCGCCCCTGGGCCTTGAGCTTCCTGGCCAGCGTGCTGACGGCGATGGTAGCAGAGGGGCTGAGCTTCTGGATGTTGGGGCTGAAGTCCATGGATCTGGGTAGCCTGAAAGGCAAAGCGTGAGTGGAATCGATTGGGAGCCGGACCCGGAACAGCGCACGGCCGGAGGGGCAATATCTCCCCCCTTCCGCATCTGCAGCAACCCGACAGCTCATCCATCAAAGGTTGATCCGGCCACATGGACGAGTCCACATTATCTGATCTGGTGGTCGGACGGATACAGGGAGCCCGGAAGGAACAGTGTGTTGAGCCGAGATCCAATGACAGTGGTGTTCGACTTCGTGGATCCCGGATCCTACCTGGTTCAGGAGATCCTCTACCCGTGGGAGGAGGACCCGGATCAGGCCGACAGAAGGGTCAACTGGCTGCCCCTGGAGCTGCGTCCACCGCCCAGTGAACTGATTTCACCGGATGAGGCGGGATGGGCCGCCCTCCTCCAGGCCATGAAGGAGGAGGCAACCCGACTGGATCTGCCCTTCTCCCCTCCCGACTTCGTGCCCTGGACACGGAAGGCCCACGAACTGGTCTTCCACCTCCGAGAGGTGGAGAGTGACAGTGCAGCCCGCCAGATGATCCACCGGATCTTCCGGGCCTATTTCCAGGACGGTCTGGATCTGGGGCGCGTGGACATTCTAGTGAGCCTGGTCGACGCCGCCGGCTTCGACGCCGCTGAAGCACGGACCGTGTTGGGGGTGGATCGCTTTCAGGAAGCCGTGGAGGGAGCACGGAGCGAAGCCCTGGAACGGGACTTTCGAGGCGTCCCCACCCTCCTCCTGGGAAATTCCCGGCGACTTGAGGGCTATCACGGTCCGGAGGAGCTCAACGCCTTCCTGGCCGACCAGTAGGCGGAGGAGCGGGTCCTACGACTCGCCTGGACGAATCAACTTCGATGGAGGGGAATTCCATGGCAGGATATGTACGGAAGACAGTAGCGGCCCCATCCCGGGTCCTGGAGGAAGCCCAGGCGTTTCTTCCGGAGCGCCTCGGGCTGTCTCGAACCAAGAGCTCAGACCACGTTGCCACCTATGCCGGAGACGAAGGAACCGTGTCGGTACACGCCCATCCGCACTCCATGTACACTGAGGTGGTAGCGCAAACCGATCAGCTCCGGACCTCCCGGATGGATTACGAGATCCAGCAGTTCCTCAACAACTTGCCTTATGAAGCAGGCGACCAAGGGGGTCCCGGCTCCGGAGATCCATCCTGACCCGGACCTGCTCCCGACCTGCATGCCCTTTCAACGACCACGAAGCTGATCTGAATGGAATCTTTTGATGAACTGGGCCTGAGCCCCGAACTGGTGGAGGCTCTGGCTGCCGAGGGGATCGAGACGCCTTCGTCCCTCCAGGCTGACGCCATTCCCGTCCTGAAACAGGGCAACCCTGCCGTCCTCCGGGCCGGCCCCGGAGGCGGAACCCTGGTGACCTGGGGAGCGCCCCTCCTGAATCGGTTGCCTACCGGTGGCACCCAGCCCGTTGGTCTGATCCTGACGCCAACGCCGGAAACGGCCCAGGAAACTGCCCTCTCTCTTGCTCGGCTAGGGCTGGCCACAGGTCATCGCTGCGCCGCCCTCCATGGGGGATGGGCGCTCCCGGGTCATGCAGACCTCCTGGTCGGGACCCCGACCCAGCTTGCCGCTGCCGTGCGGAATGCCGAGGTGAAGCTGGACGCCGTCGAGGCCCTGGTCCTGGACGGGGCCACCCTGGTCCTGGACGGTGAGAACCGGGATCGGGTGGGCATCATCCTGGAGTCCATCGGAAAGGGTGAGATCCAGGGCGTGGTCGTGTCGGACCCCGTGACCGTCTCCATTCGGGAATGGGTCGATGCCCACCTCCGGCGGGCCGTATTCCTCCCCGGAGAAGCTGCCGGTACGGATCGGGCCGAGGCCCCACTGCAGAGGGGCACCATCCTCCTGCATCCCGCCAAAGCAACCGACCCCCTGCAGGAACTGATCCCGGTCGTCTCTCAGGTGCTGAGCACTGAGATCCACCACATCCTCCTCTTCTGTCGCTCCGAAGACCGGGCAGCCGATGCAGCCGACCTCCTGACCCTCCACGGCTACCAAGCCGGAGCACCAGGGGACCCAGACGCACCGATCTGGCTCGGGTTGGACCCACTGGCGGACCGGAAGGCGGTGGACACCTCGGACGTGGCAGCAGACCGGATTGCCACGCTCTCCCTGGACCTGCCCCTGGATGTGGACGCCCTGGACCGCCGCCATGGCGGTGGATCCATGGCCGTCTGTGTTGCCAGCCCACGGGAGCTTCCCCACCTACGGCGCCTGGCCCGGGAGGCCGGATACCGCCTGGACAAACTCAGCCAGGACCCGGATGGGGCCCTGGACGAGGTAGAGGCCTTTCGGAATCAGATCCGGACCGCCCTCGAATCCCGGGATCTGGCAGCCTACACCACCCTCATCCAACCCCTCCTGAAGGAGTGGACCGGCGTGGAGATCGCCGCAGCCATGGCGGCAATCCTCAGGGACCGAGGGGAGGAAGGTGCTCCTGGCGCCACCCGGACCACCAGGGTCCAGGGGGCCGGACCCCGGCCCCCGGCCTGGACTCGCCTTTTCATCAGCATCGGGAGCAAGGATGGCGTCGGACCTGGCGACCTCCTGGGGGCCATCACCGGAGAAGCCGGCTTGAAGGGAGATCAGGTGGGCCGGATCGACGTGAAGGATACCTTCTCCCGGGTGGAGGTCCAGGACGCCCAGGCCGGCGAGGTCATCAAGGCGTTGAACGGCACCTCCATTCGAGGCCGCAGCATCCGCGTCGATTTCGACCGGGGGGGTACCCGAGAAGGGAAGGAGGGCGAAAGCCGTCCCCGAGAAGGGGGAGGCCGTCCCCGCGACGGGGGTCGTCGGCCTCGAGGCGGGGGTAGCGGAGGAAGTCGGCCCCGAAGCTGAGGCGGCGGGCTCGCTCCCGCTTCTCCTCCACCGCCCCGACCCCCGGAATTGAAAGAGGGCCCCTTCCCGGCTGGGAAGGGGCCCTCTCTTTTTTCTATGAACTGCCCTGGGGGGGCGCCGTCAGATTGACGGTGTGCCGTTACTTCACGGCGTCCTTCAGGCCCTTCCCTGCCCGGAAGCCCGGGGTCTGCGTGGCAGCGATCTTGATCGTCTCACCGGTCCGGGGGTTCCGTCCGGTCCGCGCCTTCCGGTGCTTCGACTCGAAGGTACCGAATCCGGTGATCTGCACACGATCGCCCTTCTTGAGCGATGTAGCGATGATCCCGCTGTCGGTGTCGAAGAGGGCGTCGATCGCCTTCCCCGAGTCGGCCTTGGTCATCCCGGTCGCGTCGGACAGGGCGTCCACGAGCTCGGATTTGTTCATCTGGGTAACTCCTCGAAATGGGTGGTGAAGATGGGGACGCCGCAGCCGAGGTCATCCGGCCATCGGCGAAGTCCAGAACCTGGAGGCGTATTCGGAGTCGACCCGATCCGGGTACGCCGTCCTTTTCCGACCGAGCTGCGCGATGTCCCCGGCCAGAGGTTAAAACTACGGTAAGAGTCCCCCAGGGAGGCGTCAAGAGTTACAATCGCCGAAAAGCCGCATGTTTACTGGCCTTCGCGGCATCCCCCACCCCCTCTACGCACCGGGCCCCGGAGGGAGGAGATCCCTCCGGGGCCGACGGATCACCCATAGGGTGGATCGTGCCATACCTCCACAGGTAAAGGGGTTACCTGTGCTGGAAACGGCCAGGGCCTGTCTTCTCAGAATTCCCTGACGGGCTCCCCTTCGATCTGCTTCCAGGCCCAGACGATGAACCATCCGAGTCCCACGATCATGGCGAAGGGGATGGCCAGGATCGTGAGGAGGAGCGCCAGGATGAAGAGGGGCGCCAGGATTGGAGCCAGGATGCTTCCCAGCACGTGGAGAGCCAGGAGGGCCAGGAGCCCGATCCCCAGTAGCTTCAGCAGTGTGATCATGGGTATCCTTCCATCTATCAGTGTCGGGGTGCCCCCGGGAAGTGCCCGCAGGGAGTACCGTTGGGTTCGTCCCATCCGGTCTTCACTCCCCCCTACGAGCCAGACCCGAGCTCAGTTTCAGAGGAAAGTCGGATGACCGAAGAAGGGAGGATCTTCTCCAGGCTGGAGCTGGCCGAACTCAGAGAGCGCCGACGCCAGGGCGCCCCTCTCCGCTGTCCCCGCTGCCAGGTGGAGCTGGAAGCCCGCCCCGTGCCCCGGCCCCCAGGAGTATCCTATGTCCGGCGACGAACCTGGCACCTCTGTCCCCGGTGCGGGAGAAGCGCGGTCCTGGACGACTGAGGAGGACCGGCCACCCCATCCTCCCCGCAAGCTCATTTCCCTCTCGTCCCCTGCGCCTCGGACCCGGTCCTCCCGGAATACGGGTGGCCACGTTACCTTCCCCCCGCCTCATCCGGGCGGCCACTCCGCCCTTCCCGGATGTCCTCCAACCTCCTGCCGCAGGACGTGGGACGTGACCCGTGACGCGCAGCTACTGGATGACCGTCAGCTGGTGGGCTGGAGGGAGTGGGTCCGAGTCGTGGACAACCCCATGCCGCCCATAAAGGCCAAGGTGGACACGGGGGCTCGGACGTCAGCCCTCCACGCGGTGGCCATCCGACCGGACGGCCCCGGGTGGCTCCGCTTCGTGGTCCATCCCCATCAACGGCGCCTGGACGATCCCGTGGAACTCCGGGCCCCCCTGGTGGACCACCGGGAAGTCCGCAGCTCGACCGGGGTGGCCGAACCCCGCCCCACCGTTCGCCTACAACTGTCCATGGGCCAGACGGTCTGGCCGGTGGAGGTGACCTTGACGCGGCGGGATCGGATGGGCTTCCGCATGCTCCTGGGACGGACCGCCCTGAGGGGCCGCTTCGTCGTGGACCCGTCCGCTTCCTTTCTGCAAGGGCGTCCCGTGAACTCCGCGCCCTTCGAACCTGATCCGAACCCTGGGGAACACGACTCGTGAAGATTGGCATCCTCTCCCGAAAGGCATCGCTCTACTCCACCTCCCGCCTGGTAGAAGCTGCAGAGGCCCGGGGCCATGAGGTCCGGGTGGTGAACTACCTCCGCTGCTACATGGACATCACGGCCAAGCGACCCTCCGTCATCTACCACGACTTCGTAGCCGACCGGAACGCCGCCGAGGAAGAGCTGCATTTCGATGCGGTGGTCCCCCGCATCGGCGCCTCCTACACCTACTATGGGACGGCTGTGGTCCGGCAGTTCGAGATGATGAGCTGCTTCAGCGTCAATGAGTCCCAGGCTATCACGCGGGCCCGGGACAAGCTCCGATCCATGCAGATCCTCTCCAGGGCCGGAGTGGGACTACCCACCACCACCTTTGCCCACTCGACCCGGCACACCAAGGGCCTCATCGACCGGGTGGGCGGGGCCCCGGTGATCGTGAAGCTCCTGGAAGGCACTCAGGGGGTAGGGGTGGTTCTGGCCGAGACCCGGAAAGCAGCCGAGTCGGTCATCGGAGCCTTCCGCCAACTGGACGCCAACATCCTGGTCCAGGAATACATCAAGGAGGCGGGAGGCGACGATCTCCGAGCCCTCGTCATCGGGAAGAAGGTGGTGGCCGCCATGGTCCGTCATGCCGCCCCGGGAGAGTTTCGATCCAACTTGCACCGGGGCGGCACCGCCGAAGCGGTGAAGCTGACTCCGGAGGAGCGCCGGACCGCCGTAGCCGCGGCCCGAGCCATGGGACTTTCGGTGGCCGGGGTAGACATGCTCCGATCGGACCGTGGACCAGTTGTCATCGAGGTGAACTCGTCGCCGGGCCTGGAGGGGGTGGAGACAGCTACCGGGGTGGATGTGGCCGGCCAGGTCATACAGTTCATCGAGACCGCCACCTCCCGGAACCAGAAGGCCAGGACCAAGGGATGAGCGGTGTACCCGGTTCCGCCGAGGGAAGCTCTGTGGCCACGGAGGTGGCCGGGGTCACAGTAGCGCCCGGGGAACGGAAACGGATCGAGCTGCCGGCAGGAAGCCTGGCCACCGGCAGTCAGCTCACCCTTCCCATGGAGGTCCTCCATGGCCAGCGGGCCGGCCCACGGATCTGGCTCAGCGCCGCCGTCCACGGGGACGAGTTGAACGGCATCGAGATCATCCGGCAGATCCTGGCTGAGCTCTCCCCGGAACGCCTGGCCGGCACGGTCCTGGCCATCCCCATCGTCAACGTTCTGGGCTTCATCACCGAATCCCGATACCTCCCAGACCGACGGGACCTGAACCGCTCCTTCCCGGGATCAGCCCGTGGCTCCACGGCCGCCCGGTTGGCCCACCTCTTCATGGAGAAGGTCATCCAAGGCTGCTCCTTCGGTCTCGACTTCCACACTGGAGCCGACGCCCGGACGAACCTGCCCCAGGTCCGAGCCGACCTCTCCGATCCGGAGACCGAGCGGCTGGCCCGTGCCTTCGGTCCACCCATCATCCTCGACGCATCGGTGCGAGATGGATCCCTCCGGGCGGCGGCCACCCGGAAGGGCGCCCGGGTCCTGGTCTATGAAGGAGGTGAGGCCCGGCGCTTCGATCGGGAGGCCATCCAGGCCGGCACCGCTGGGACTCTCCGGGTCCTGAAGGCATTGGGCATGAAGCGAACGGCGCCGGAGCCACCGGCCGATCCACCGGTGGAGTCCCGGAGTACCGCCTGGGTTCGAGCCGGCCGGAGTGGCCTGGCCCGGATCCTGGTGGAACCGGGGGAAAGAGTCGAAAAGGGGAAGCGGATCGGGGTGATCCGGGACGCCTTCGGCGATCGATCTCTTCCGGTCAAAGCCAGCCGGTCAGGGATGGTGATCGGGGTCACCCGCCTTCCCAATGTGAACCGGGGCGACGCCCTGGTTCACCTGGCTTCCTGATCCCAGCTTCTGCTCCCGTCACCCTGGGCCGTCAGCTCCCGGTAGGCCGACCGGAACTGCTCCGCCGCCGCCATCTCACCGGCGGCTTCGGCTGCCCGGGCAGCATAGAAGGTGGCCCGAGCCCGATTGGGCTCCCGCTCCAGGACGCGATTGAAGACCTCCAGGGCCTCCTGGGGGCGCTGGGCCAGGAGCAGAAGCTCACCATGCATCTCGCGAGCCGGCAGGATGGGTCCCGGAGTAACGGGGTGCTTCTCGGCCAGCTCTTCCAGGGTCGCTGCCTCGTCCGCCAGGGCCACCCCTCGAGCCAGATCCCCCTGGCCAGCCTCGATCCACGCCGATACGGCCAGGGCCTGGGCCTCTACGATCCGGGCCCAGTAACCCTCCCCTTCCTCCTCCAGAGCTTCCTGAATGCGCTCCAGCGTCTCCTGCTCCCGACGGGCCCCGTCCAGTTCTCCGATCCGGGCCATCCCCACCCCCCGGGCGAAATGGCGGATGGCAATGGCCTGATGAGGGTCCGTACCTCGGATCTCCAATTGAGCCGCTTCGGCCCAGTCTTCCCGCTCCAGGGTCAACCGAGCGGGCATGGCCTGCCAGTTATAGGCCCGCTCAGCGGCTGCGGGTGACGGGGCCAGGGCTGCGGCGGCCTCGGCCTGCTCTACGATTCGAGCCGCCTCCCGGTCACGACCCTGCTGCAGGTATGCATACACCAGGTAGTCCCACGGATGGACCCGCGCCCAGTCGCTCCCCGAGGCATCTGCCGATCGGAGGTTGGCCTCGATGGAATGCTCCCACATGCCGAGTCGGGTGAAGATGTGGGACGGCATGTGCTGGGCGTGGGGTGCATCCGGCGCGATATCGGCGTAGTTGAGGGCCGCATCCAGCCCTCGATCAGCCAGGATCGGGGTATCGTAGGCGTGGATGATGTAGTGGGCCAGACCAGGATGCCCGGGCTGATCCTGGAAGAGTTCCTCCAGGATCTCGGCCGCCCGGAGCTGCCGGACGAATGTGGTATCGTCAGGGGGAGCGTTGGCCAGAAGCGCCAATCCCAGGAAGACCCCGGCTTCTGGATCGTCGGGATAGGTGGCGTGCAGTTCCTCCATGGCCGTCTCCCAAGCCCGACGGCGTTCGAACTCCGAGCCCACCTGGTCATCGAACAGGAGCCGGGCCCCCTGGATGTAGCCCTGCTCCCGATCCGTAGGCGGCTCCAGCGCCGCGGCCCGGTCCAACGCCTCCAGGGCCGTCCTTCGCCGAGCCTCCGGAATGGAGCCGGCGTAGGGATTGCCCATCTGGGCCATGGCCCGCCCCCACTCGGCCATGGCGCAGCCCGGGTCCGCCTCCAGTGCGGCCTGGAAAGCCGAGTCGGCCTGGGGGAACCAGAAGGAGTGGAACATGGCCACCCCGGTCTCGAACCGGGACACGGCGCCGGGAGAGCAGCTCACCGGAAACTCCACCCGCCCTACCTGACTCAGGTCGCTGGGCGCCTCTCCATGATCGTGGGCACCCTCTTCCTGGTGGTTCATATCCGTGTGACCACCTGCATGCTGGCCCTGGGCCGCATCCTGGCCCGGGTCAACGTCCAACGGGTCCTGGTCGGTCCCCAGACTGTGGCCATCGGCTGGATCCTGAAGTCCAGGGGGCTGGTCCGGCACGCAGGCTCCCAGGAGGAGGAGAACCGAGACGCCCGCTCCCAGGAGCAGGCTGAAGGTGGGCACGATTGGGTGGCGCATGAGAGGCTCCGGAACGGATCACATCAGCTTCCTGAGAGGATGAGATTAGCGCTCCCCCCAGAGGGAAGCCAGCACCAGAGGGGTTGGGTTGCGGCCTCAGGACCGACCCCTCGCCAGCTTCACGGATAGGGCTGGGTCAACCCAGCCTCCACCAGCCAACCCTGGTGATGACCCACCAGGATGAGGAGGGCCAGGACCCAGACGTAGTAAGAGAAGAAGCGAAATCGGGCCCGATAGAGAAGGTGCAGCACGATCTTCAGCGCCACGATCCCCACCCCGGCCGCCACCACGAACCCCACAGCCAGGGCCACCAACCCGACGCCCCCCACTCCGCCCAGGCTCATGACCTCCAGTGTCTGGAGGAGAGAGGCTCCCAGGATGGTGGGAAAGGCGATGAAAAAGGAATACTCCGCTGCCCAGCGACGCTTCATTCCGCTGAAGAGGCCGAAGGCAATGGTGGTGCCGCTCCGGGACAGCCCGGGGAGCAGGGCCAGCCCCTGGGCCACCCCCACCACCGCCGCATTCTTGAAACCTACATCCGCCAGACGCTTCCGCCGTCGGGGCAGGACATCGGTCCAGAAGAGAAGGATCCCGGTCACCGTCAGGGTTCCGGCAATGAAGAGGGGCCGGGCGAAGACCGACTCGAAGGCGTCCTTCAGGGGGAAGCCGATGGCCCCTGTGACGGCCACCGAAAAGATCCCCAGGAGAGTCAACTTCAGCGTCATCCGCTCTCGGGCTCCCGCCTGCCCCGGTCGCCGAAAACGGTTCTGGATCCCACTCCAGAGCCGGGAGAGGAAGTGGGCCAGACTCTCCCGGAAGACCACGGCCATGGACACCAGAGTCCCAACGTGGACCACCAGGTCGAAGAGGATCATCTCCGGCGAATCGGGAGACGGCATCTCCGATCCTCGCTGGATGAGCCAGTGCTGAGCCAGGACCAGGTGGCTCGTTGAGCTCACCGGAAAGAACATGAAGATGCCCTGGATGATCCCCAGGAAGATGGCTTCAAGAACGCTCACTGCGGTTCCGTATAATTAGAATCTAGGTTCGGTTTCTGGCAGACGGTCCCCCGCCCCTTCCCTCACCAGGATCAGGGATCCTTGAAGACCTGGAGCTACTCGGCCTCCCGGGTCACCGTCTCCAGGTCCAGATGTCCCCGGGAAGGGGCATTGGGACCTGTCATCCGGGCCTCTTCCGCCTCGGTGGGGTCGTCAGGTCGACGCCGGTGCCAGTCCGTTCGAGCCTGGATGGCGGTGGCCACGGCCAGAAGACGCTCCTCACCGAAAGGACCGGCCCCCATGAGGACCCCGCCCGGCAAGGTGTGACCCTCTGCCTGTCGAGTACCCACAGGCAGAGTCATGAGGGGAAAGCCGATCATGTCGAAGGGAACGTGGCTCTCCAGCATGACAACGTCACATTGGGAGAGGAATTCGTCCATGACCAGCCGGAGGAGAGCCAGCTTGGCCCGCTGCCCCTTCATGTACTCGTCGCCAGATACGAAGAGCCCTCCCAGGAAGGAGTTGAGGGTGACGCCGAAGAGTCGGACATCCTCCTTCAGGTAGGGGACGAAGGGTTCGGTCCGCTCCACCAGCCGGAGGGTGTTGAAGTGGATGGAAGTGAGCTCCTCCCAGGCCGGGGGCGGGTCCAGCTCCACCACCTCCGCCCCCACCTCCCGGGCCTCGGCCAGGAATGCCTGGCGGTTCGCTCCGTCCTCCTCCGGGGCCCCGGCCCAGCCAGGCAGAACTCCGATACGGGTGGGCCAGCGGACCCGAGGACCGTTCGGCCCCTCCACAGGGAGGGAAGCATTCAAGAAATCCGGTACGGGAGGGAGACCCTGGGTTCGGGGGTCCCGGGGATCGGCGCCGGCCATGGCCTGCAGTATCAATGCGGCGTCTCGAGCGTCCCGGGCCAGGGGGCCCACGTGGTCCCGGCTGTAGCTCAGGGGAATGACCCCGTGGAGGGAGGTACGACCAAAGGTGGGCTTGAGCCCGGTGAGCCCCTGGGCCAGGGAAGGCATGGTGATGGATCCACCGGTCTGGGTCCCAATGGAGGAGGCGGCCAGGCGAGCCATGACGGCGGTGGCCGAACCGGATGACGAGCCACCGGGACTCACGCGTGGATCGCCTGGGGCCCATGCGTTCATGGTGGTGATTTCGCCGTCGGGGGTGAGGGCCCGGGTGGTGGCCAGGGGGCCCAGCTGGGATTTACCCAGGGGGATGCCTCCGGCCATCCGGAGCCGGGCCAGGACGGTGGCATCTTCATCGGGTACGAAGTCCCGGAAGATGTGGGAGTTGGCTCGGGTGGGAATCCCTGCGCTGTATACGTTGTCCTTGATGGCCAGGGGAATCCCGTGGAGGAGGGACCGGGGCGACGCGCTGTCTTGACGTCGCGCCTCGGCCAGGGCCTCCTCCTCCAGGACGTGGCCGTAAGCCTGGTAGACCCCGTCCCAGCGTCGGATCCGCTCCAGATAGGCCTCCACGTACTCCTCCACCCCCAGATCACCATCCCGGATGAGGGCTCCTGCCTCCCAGGCCGTGAGCTCGGCAGGGTCAGTGGAGGCTTCCTGGGGGAGATCCGAACGAGACACGGCACGGAAGAACGCGGCCCCGTCGGAGGCTGGCCCCGGGGCTGCAGCCACCTCTCCAGGCTCCCGGACAGCACACCCCCCGAGGGCGGCCAGGGCGGCCAGAGCCCCCATCCGGGCCATGAAGTCCCTCCGGTCCACCAGGGCGTCCTGGGGAGGACGAGGATGGGCCATGTCCCGCCCGGAGCCTGCCACCTGCGCGGTCATGGACCCTCTCCCAGGATGTCTCCCTCGTCGGCCCGAACCACCGTGGCCTCCCGGACTTCCGGAAGGTGGGCCGGATACAGGACCGGGGGAAACTGCATGGGATCCAGAGGATAGTCGGAGACCACCGGCATGCGCTCCCGGAGGATCTGTCGAAGAGAGACCAGAACCCGACGCTGGTCCGCCGGAGCATCCGGATCATCTTCAGGAAGCACACCCAGATCCACCCCCACCATGGCCAGGCGGGTGAGAATCCACCGGTCCAGTTCCTCATCCTCGATCTGGTGGGTTCCCGACGACCCATGCCGGCTTGATCCGGAGGCCGTCGGGAAAGGGGAGAAGGGAGGAGTAGAGTTCATGCCATCGTCCTGGCCCGCCCGGGCCTTTGTCTGGGAGTATTGCTCCGGAGCGGGATCGGCCCGCCGGATCGACCTCCGTCTCGGGCTCAGGAAGTAACCTCATGGCCCAGGAGTCCCTGCCGCAGGGTGGCTCCACGGCGGCCGGGTGACTCCATCGCTACCGGGGTGGCTCCATGCCGAGGGTATGGTAGGTTCAGGAGTCAGCCGGGACCAGGGGGCATCCCTTCGTCCCAATGGGAACGGGTAGTCCTCCTCCGCCAGTCACCAGAGCCCACCCCGAGATGGATCCCATCACCCACACCTGTGTCGGCGCTGGCCTCTACGCGGCCGGGCTCCGGCAGACCACGGCGCTGGCCACCCCTACCCTGATCCTGGCGGCCAACGCGCCGGACATCGATATCCTCTCGGCCCTGGCCGGACCCTATACCTCCCTGGCCTTCCGGCGGGGTATCACCCATGGGATCCCTGCCCTCCTGGTCCTTCCAATCCTGGTGGCCGGCCTTATGCTGGCCTGGGATCGATGGATCCGGCTGCGCCGAGCTCCCGAGGTAGAACCGGCCCGTCCTGGACTCCTCCTGGCGCTGGCAAGCCTGGGCGTGTGGACCCATCCCATCCTGGACTGGCTCAACAACTATGGGATCCGGTGGTTCCTCCCCTTCGACGGGAGCTGGAGCTACGGTGACGCCGTCTTCATCCTGGATCCGTGGCTCTGGCTCCTGGTGGTGGGACCTGCCTTCCTCACCTGGTCCAGCTCCAGGCTGGCTCAGGCCCTCTGGGTCGTCCTGGCCGGACTCCTCACCCTGCCCATGGCCCTGGCCGACGTGGTTCCCGAGTGGGCCCGGATCTTCTGGCTCATGGGACTCCTGACCTGGATCGTCCTTCGGGTCCGCCATCCTTCCGGCGGTATCACCACGCGACGCGTGGTTCGGCTCTCGCTGGCTGCCGGGGGTGTCTACATCGCCCTCATGGTGGGGCAGACCTCCCTGGCGGAACGGGCAGCCCTGGAGGAGGCCGACAGAGCCGGCATGACTCCATCAGCCATCATGGTGGCCCCGGTTCCAGCCGATCCCCTGGCTGGGCAGGTGGTGGTCCAGGAGGACCAACACTACTGGACCGGGACCTTCCATTGGACCCGAATCCCCCGGGTGGAGTGGACCCCTCGTCCCCTCCCCCGGCAAGAGCACGCCACCGACCCTGCTTGGCTGGCAGCCGTGGCTCTGGCCCAGGCCGATTCCAGGGGGGAACGGTACCTGACCTGGTCCCGCTTCCCCCTTTACCGGGTGGAGACTTCGCCCCAGGACTGTCTTCTGCGCCTCTCCGACGTCCGTTACCTTGACCGGAACGGGAGCGGCGGGGCCC